>JBBAJO010000007.1:0-19631 GCA_040404005.1 Chitinophagaceae bacterium | reverse complement strand
CAATCCGTCAATTCTTCACCGCCGCTAGTCACTTTTTCCTGCCGTTTATCCAAAGTTGCATCTTCTCCTGAATTGTAATACGTTGGTTATCAATTAGTTATTTATTCAGACTACTATGCCTGAGACGCTACTATTAAAAATCTTGTACTATGTATTGCATAATACTAAATAATACCATAGATTTGCATTGTCATTGAGAAACAACAGAAGAATAAAACAATCAGGAAGGGAAATAGGACACTCGGGGACTGGATGGAAATAACAAGACGAAACAACGAATCAAAAGAAGAATCAAAAAAAAGGCCGGTCCCCGGGCATCATTAAAAAAAGAAAATAAAACCAGAGACATGAACATCGAGAATACACAAAGCCAGATGCGGAAAGGAGTCCTGGAGTTTTGTATTCTCTCCATTATCAAACGCGGCGAGGCTTATCCCAGTGATATCATCGAAGAGATGAAAAAGGCCAACCTGCAAATCCTGGAGGGAACACTGTATCCATTGCTCACAAGGTTAAAGAATGCCGACTTTCTGACCTACCGTTGGGTAGAAAGTACAGGCGGGCCGCCCCGTAAGTATTTTTCTCTCACGGATAAAGGAGCTGAGTTTTATAAAGAATTAGAAGCGACCTGGCAGGAAATGGCAAATGCAGTTCAGTTGATCACAAAGAATGGACATCAAGTAGCAGAATTAACAACAACCAACTCACAATAAATATCGCTAACAATGAAAAAGGTAATCAACATAAATTTTCAAGGCAGGGTGATCCCCATAGAGGAATCGGCCTATGAAATATTGCAGAATTACACGGATAGCCTGAGAAGATATTTTGCGAGGGAAGAGGGCAGGGATGAGATCATCAATGATATCGAGAACAGGATCGCCGAGTTGTTCACAGAAGATTTAAAGAAAAGTCAGGCAGGATGTGTTACAGAAGCTGATGTAGCGAAAGTGATCAACAGCATGGGGAAGCCAGAGGAATTTGACGGGGAAGGAGTTGGTGCTGAATCAGGAACATCAGGGACTGCGGCAACCTCATCTTCTTACACAACACAGGATGAACCCCGCGGTTCCCTCTTCAGGAATGAGAACGATAAAGTATTGGGTGGTGTTTGTAGCGGACTTGCTCATTACCTGAAGATGGATCCTACCATCGTCCGCGTGTTGTTCGCTCTGGTGACGTTAGGTGGTTTCGGATCCGGTATTCCCTTATACATTATTCTCTGGATCGTGCTTCCTGCTAAAGGAATGCAGTCCAATATGAGAAAAAGACTTTACCGTAATCCGGATAGCAAAGTGATCGGCGGTGTGGCTGGCGGTATCGCAGCTTATTTCAATATCGCTGTATGGATCCCCCGGGTCATATTTGCTATTCCATTGATCGCAGGGGTTATCGGCTCCTTGTTCCAGAACATTTGGTTTTTCGGTCACGGTAGCTTTCCTGATGTGGTGTTCAGTGGCTTTGGTGGAACATTAGCCTTTATTTATATCGTGTTATGGATAGTGATTCCCGAGGCCAAGACCGCTTCTGAGAAACTGGAAATGCGCGGAGAGAAAGTAGACCTGGAAAGCATAAAGAATTCAGTGCAGGAAGAGCTGCAGGGACTTAAAGGCAGGGCAGAAAAGTTTGGGGCTGAATTTGGCGAAAAGGCAAAAGAGTGGGGTAAGGATGTATCGGACCTGGGTAAAGAAGCCGGGGACCGCAGCAGGGCGTTCAGCGCAGAAGTAGCTCCGGCAGCGAGTAGGGCAGGCAACGGCTTGGGCCACGCGATAGGAGTACTGTTTAAAGCATTCTTCCTCTTCATCGCCGGTATTACTGTCTTCGCGCTGTTCGTTGCCTTTACCGCTATTATCTTCTCCGGTTTTGGATTGGGCATGTATGATCTGAAGAATTTTTTCCTGACCGGTTTTTGGCAGAATTTCCTGGCCTTTAATACGATCTTTTTATTGTTTGGCGTGCCTATCATCGCCGCCATTGTGTGGATCATCCGGAGAATGACCGGTTCCAGGTCAAACAGCAGTTACCTTGGATGGGTATTTGGAAGCCTTTGGACCATAGGGATCATCAGTGCCACATTTCTTGCCGCCATGGTAACCAGGGAGTTCAAACGCGTTGAGTCTGTTCAGGAAGACGTAGCCATCACCAATCCCGCGAACGGCAGACTTCATGTTGACGTGATGCCTGCAGAAGGGAAATTCTATAATCTCAGTTGGTTCGATGATGATAGTGATGACATTCCGTTTATGATCAGTGCCGAGGAAGACAGCTTGCTGATGAATACCGTCAAGGTTAAGATCGATAAAAGCGATGACTCTAATTTTCACGCCTATATTGTCAAATTTGCCAGAGCATCAAGTCCTGTTAACGCAGAGGTATATGCTGAAAAAATTGAGTTCCCCATCAGCCAAAAAGATTCAACCCTTTTCCTGTCGAGCGGATTTGCCATCACAAAGGATACCAAATTCAGAAATCAGCAAGTGTTGGTGGTGGTGGAAGTTCCCGTTGGTAAGCAGATAAATTTGGATAACCGGATCAATGATTTTGACTGGTTCACCGTGAGCACCAACAAAAGGAACCGTAACAGGGACGTGCGTATCGATTGGGAAGATGAGTGGGACAGGGGATACGGATACAAAACCGATATATGGTATACCATGACTCCATCTGGACTCGAGAAAACTGATAAAAGATCAGACGATTGGAATACAGATGAGAATGACAGCAACGGGAATGAAGATGGCTACAGATATAAGAAGGAGCGGAAAGTAAATGTGGATAGCATGAATTTCAAAATGGATGGTGACATCAAGATAAATGGAAAGGATACCACGATTAATATCAAGCTGAATACAATCCAAGAGAATCGTTTTAAAGGCAACAAAGAATCAGATGAAGAAGTGGTTGTCAGCTTCGGAAAAGGTAGAAGGGGACATACGATCTCCGTTTTGGATCTGATGATGATAGGAAGATAATGGTTCCTTTTCGCCAGGAAAGCGTGGTGTTCCGTCAGGGGCATCACGCTTTCTTTTTTCAGCTATTCTGCCGTCTTCATTTTTCTTTTTACCATCCGTCCCGGGAGTGTATCTTCGCAGGCTTCAACTGATGGTATGAAATCAACTCCTTTTACCCGGAAACACCAGGCTCTCGGAGCCAAAATGGCCGAGTTCGCAGGTTATCATATGCCTATTTCTTACAGCGGCATCAATGATGAGCACCATGCAGTGCGGAACAATGCCGGCGTGTTTGATGTAAGTCATATGGGCGAGTTCATCCTGAAGGGGCCCAATGCTTTGGACCTTATCCAACGTGTAACCTCCAATGACGCTTCAAAGCTCGTTAACGGTAAGGCACAGTATAGCTGCCTCACCAACGAGAACGGAGGTATTGTTGACGATCTGCTGGTTTACTGCATAGAAGCCGGAAAAGTATATATGCTGGTGGTAAACGCCTCTAATATTGAAAAAGACTGGGAGTGGATCATGCGGCATAACTCGAATCAGGTGGAAATGCATAACATTTCTCATAAAACATGCCTACTTGCCATCCAGGGACCCAATGCCACAAAGATCCTGCAGCCTCTTACGGATATGGATATCCTTAACCTCCAATATTACACTTTCGTAAAGGGCAAGTTCGCAGGTGTTGAAAATGTGCTCGTGAGCGCTACGGGATATACCGGCGCGGGTGGAGTGGAAATATATTTCGAGGATATTGATGATCATGCATCTACAATTTGGGACGCTATATTTGAAGCCGGCTCTGCACAGGGCATTAAGCCTATAGGACTTGGAGCCCGCGATACGCTGCGGCTTGAAAAGGGGTTTTGCCTTTATGGAAATGATATAGACGATTTCACTACGCCCCTGGAAGCCGGCCTCGGCTGGATCACCAAATTTGCCAAGCCCTTTACTGCCAGTGACTACCTGCAGAAGCAAAAGGCCAACGGCGTTGAGAAAAAGCTGGTCGGATTTGAGATGATCGAAAAGGGAATTCCCCGCCATGATTACCGGATAAAAGACCAGGAAGGCAACCTGATCGGTCGCGTTACTTCAGGCACACAATCACCCAGCCTCAGTAAAGCCCTCGGACTGGGATATGTTCAAACGGAGCATTCATCGCTCGACAGCGAGATCTATATTGAGATCCGCGATAAACTGATCAAAGCGAAAGTGGTTAAAATCCCTTTTGTATAATTCATCGAACCCATTGCCATAACCTGATTGCCAACTCGTCATTGAATATGGATAATTCCTCCAAGCCCGCCCTGTTCACCTGTTTGTCTCCCGCATTGCTTCATCTGTACGATGTCTCCGATTCGATCGTAGTGATCATCGATGTATTGCGGGCAACATCCACCATTGCAACCGCGCTCTATAATGGCGCAGCCTCGGTCATCCCCGTGGCCACCGTTGCCAGATGCATAGAGCTGGGAAAGGAGTTCGATGGTATTACGGCAGGTGAGCGCGACGGCAAAGTGGCCGAGGGATTGGAATACGGTAACTCTCCGTTTGAATACCCGCCTTCTTTTATACAGGGCAGGGTACTTGTGCTGACTACCACCAATGGTACCAAACTCCTCCATATGGCGCTGGACAATGGCGCAAAAGAAATCATCACCGGATCATTCCCAAATCTTTCCGCCGTTTGCGATCACCTGCTGTCCAGCAACACCAATGTGATCCTGGGCTGCGCCGCCTGGAAAGACCGCGTTAACCTGGAAGACAGCCTCTGCGCAGGAGCGGTGATCGAGCGCATCGGCGAACATTTCGATATCAAGTGCGACAGCTCCCGCATGGCGCAGAATCTCTACAGGCAGGCCCGCCCCGATCTCTACGAATTCATGAAGCAGAACAATGCTACCCACTATCACAGGCTCACCAACTTCGGCCTCGAAAAGGACATCCGATACTGCCTCGCCGCTGACGGCGCAAATGTGCTCCCAAAGTTTGTGGGGGACCGGTTAACAATTGGCGGATTGACGGATTAGCCAATTAACGAATTCTTCTTTTGAAATTTCTGCCAAATTTTGTAGCCGAATTGCCTTTAATTCGCCAATTCGCCAATTCGTAAATCCGCCAATTGTTTATATTGTACCTATGAAACTAAGATCGCAAGACTGGTTTGGCAGAACCGGCAAAGACGGATTCATTTATCGCGCATGGATGAAGAACCAGGGAATCCCAGACGAAGAATTCAGGGGTAAACCTGTCATCGGGATCTGTAATACCTGGAGTGAATTCACGCCCTGCAACGCGCATTTCCGCGAGCTTGCAGAATCGGTCAAAAAGGGCGTGATCGCGGCCGGCGGCTTTCCTGTTGAATTTCCTGTGATGTCGCTCGGTGAAACGCTCATTAAGCCAACGGCCATGCTCTATCGTAACCTGGCGAGCATGGATACCGAAGAATCTATCCGGGCTAATCCTATGGACGGTGTGGTGCTGCTCTGTGGTTGCGATAAAACCACCCCTTCCCTCGTCATGGGCGCCGCCAGCGTTGACCTGCCTACGATTGTAGTGTCAGGCGGACCTATGCTGACCGGAAGGTACAGGGGCAAAACCATCGGCACCAGCGATGTTTGGCGGTTCAATAATGCCGTAAGAACCGGCCACATGAGCCAGGAAGAACTGACCGTGGCTGAAGCATGCATGTGCCGTAGCCAGGGCCACTGCGCCGTAATGGGTACAGCGTCAACTATGGCTTGCATGGTGGAGTCACTCGGCCTTACCCTCCCAACCAACGCCGCGATTCCCGCTGCAGACAGTAGAAGAAAAGTACTGGCACAATATTCAGGTCAGCGCATTGTTGAGATGGTAAAAGAGGATCTGCGGATGTCAAAAGTACTCACGCGCGAAGCTTTCGAAAATGCCATTATGGTAAACGCCGCCATCGGAGGGTCTACCAATTTCGTGATCCACCTTATCGCTATCGCAGGAAGGATTGGTGTGGATCTTTCGCTCGAGGATTTTGACGGCCTTTCTGCCAATATCCCCCTGCTTGCAAACCTCCAGCCCTCCGGCGAATTTTTCATGGAAGATTTCTATTACGCAGGCGGCCTGCCCGTGGTGATGAAAGAACTTCACAACAGACTCCATAACCAGCAAATAGCGGTAAGCGGAAAACCTATTTCAGCGAATTATAGTGAAGCAGAATGCTACGATCCCGTCGTGATCGGCTCTCTCGAAAAACCATTCAAGCCAGAGACCGGTTTGGTAGTTTTAAAGGGGAATCTTTGTATGGACGGCGCAGTTCTTAAACCAACTGCTGCAACCCCTGCGTTAATGCAACACAAAGGCCAGGCGGTAGTTTTTGAAAGCATAGAAGACTACCACGCGCTGATCGACGATCCCGCATTGGAAGTAACGAAAGACAGCGTGTTGGTGTTGAAGAATGTGGGTCCTATCGGATATCCCGGTATGCCCGAAGTTGGCAATATGTCGGTTCCTACAAAACTGCTGGAGCAGGGCGTTACAGATATGGTACGCATCTCAGACGGACGAATGAGTGGCACGGGATTCGGAACAGTTGTTTTGCATGTGTCGCCAGAATCTGCCAAAGGCGGCACCCTGGGCCTCGTACAAAACGGAGACTGGATCGAACTCGACGTGGCAGGAAGAACATTGACCCTGCTCGTGGATGAAGCAGAACTTGCTGAAAGAAGGAAGAACTGGAAGCCAACCCATACAGTGCAATCCCGGGGCTATGTGCAACTTTATCAACAACATGTTCAGCAGGCACACCTCGGTGCCGATATGGATTTCTGTGTCGGCGGATCGGGCAGTGAGGTTACACGCGATAGCCATTGAGGCAAATGTGATGAATGTGATAAATGTGGTTAATGTGGGAATGAATGTGGGTAATGTGAGAATGTGGGAATGAATGTGATGAATGTGAACAATGTCCGAATAGTTATTAACGAACCCTAATCTCATGTTTGCGAATAGAACAGTAATCATAACCGGCGCAGGCCAGGGCATTGGATTCGCCATCGCGCGGAAACTTTCATCCATGCATGCCAATGTAGTTTTAAACGATATGGATCCAGCCCTTGCAACTTCTGCTGCCGAAGCCATACGTGCTGAAGGCGCACATTGTGAGGCTTGTCCGGGTGATGCATCCGATATCTCCTTTATCAGGGAAATGGTTGCCGACGCTGTCAGGAAATATGGCAAAATAGACATGATCGTGGCCAATGCAGGCATTACCACCTTTGGTGATTTTTTTGATTACACCCCCGAGTCTATGCAACAACTGCTGCAGTTGAATATCTCCGGGACATTCTTTCTGGCACAGGCAGCTGCACTGGAGATGCGAAAATCCGGTGGTGGAAGCATCCTGCTCATGTCGTCTGTAGTAGGAAACCAGGCCCATAAATATCTTGCCGCATATGCCATGACAAAAGCAGCCATTCAAATGATGGCCAGAAACCTGGTGATTGAGTTATCTCCCCATAAGATCCGTATCAACGCTATCGCGCCGGGCGCAACCATTACAGAACGTACCATGGCCATGGAGCCGGAATACGACCGCACATGGCAAAAGCTTACACCTCTTGGAAAGGCCGGCACAACAGAAGACATTGCAAATGCAGCTGTTTTTCTTTTATCTGATCAATCTGGGCAGATCACCGGACAAACCCTGGTGATTGACGGGGGGTGGTCCGCCGTTTCTCCGGCTCCCGGAGAAGAACATTTCAAAGATGTTAAGGACAACTAATTAAGCCTTTTTTCCTTTACTTTTGTAGATTACCCTTTTTACAATCCGTAGGAGTGTAAATATTTATATGGCATTATCGCACCTTTTGAAATTTATTTATAATAGCGGGACGGATGAAGTGATCCGCAGAGGTAAGAAGATCCACGCTGTTGGTTATGTTGAATTCATTGAGCATGATGAGTTGCTGAGCTCGGTGACTTTCAGGGTGAAGGATGATAACTATAGTACCTACTACAAGGTGTATGTACAAAAGTATAAGGATCCTAAATCCTTATCGATCCGTTGCAGTTGTCCTTATAACCTGGGCGACATATGCCGCCACGAAGCCGCTGCCCTGCTTCAGTTACAGGAATTGTTAGATAAGAATATCCTGGGAGAAAGAGGCATCGTATACCATCAGCGGCACACGGTGCTCAAGATGAAGCATATAGACCTGAAGAGCATACGGATGCTCACTTCCCCTGATACGTACAGCCTGGCGGAACAGTATCTCAGAACACAGAAAGCGAGTATCGTACAGGCAAAGGACGAAAGAGTTGAAGCTTCACTGGAAATGGACGGGGAGATCTATCCCGTGGTTATCCAGAAAAATGATGAACGCAATTTTGACACCTCCTGCAAGTGCAAGGAAGAGAACCACCCCATTTGTATACACAAGGCCATCTTGTTTGTCCAGCTCCTGAATTCTTTCGGCCCCAATTATTTTGATTCAATAAGGAATTGGGAGAAAGAGAAAAATAAGCTGCTCGAAGCTTACGGCTACAGTACCAAAGATCAAGGTTGGGAGAAAAAATTTGAATTTGCCTATAAAGATGGTAAGCCATTCCTTCGGGTCCTCGATCCAACAGTAAAAAGAGTAATGCCCGCAGCCAACGCCTATAGGCCCAAAGTGGAATTGGTGCAGGTTGAGCCTGAAGAACAAGAGATCGCTGTTATCCCGCCAACACAAAAGCTCGGGATCGTTTTCAATAACAATCACAAAACTTTCCCAGGCTTCACCATAGATGTGGTAACGGGAGAATGCTCGGACAGCGCCCGGGGCTTCACCGGCAAAGTGGAGAAATTAGACCTGGGTAAGTTTGTGAACCTTGAGGGGATGTCGGAAGACGAAAGTTCCCTGATCCAACAGCTCAGAAAATTCCAACAGGCGGAGATCAATAAATTCATCAGCAGAAACTCTCCGTTCTCAGGTATCTGGGAAAATATTATCCAGCAGGAAGATGAAGAGTTGGCCGACGATACCAAAGCCCTGATGGTGGAGTATATGCTCCCCAAGATCCGCAAGATCTTTCGCGAAAACATAGACAAAACTCCTTTTTATATCCTCCCCAAAGGGAAGAATTTCGTTACCTCCAACCTCAAGCTGGTTGATGTTTCCATCGACTCGTTAAGGCCTGCTTTCCGGGTTTATCCTGAAAAGAAAAATGTAGTCGTGGAGTGTGCTGCCCGTGTGAATGAGCTGGAGATCGAGCTGAGAGACAATGAATGGAAGAGCGACTGGCTCATGTTGTATAATGAAGTGCTCTATACCTGGGAGAAGGAAGATGATTACGATGTGGTGAAAGATTTTCTTCCCAGTGGCAAAATCACCGTTCCCGCGGCTGAATTCGCAGCGTATCTTCCCAAGAAACTGATACCCCTTACACGGGATTATGGCGTTGAGTTCGATAAGGCCCTGGTGCTTGAGGTAAAAGACGGCGAGCCCGAGATCAGGCTGCAGCTGCAGGAGAAAGGGGACTATCTTCTCTTCGTACCCCTGTTCAGCTACAAGGGGTATGAAATAAAGTATAACGATAAAGACAATATCTCCATTCCCATGAATGGGAAGGTGATGATGATCAACCGAAATAAACAGGCGGAGATCGGGTTTATCAGGAAGTTGGAGGCTCTTCACAGCAATTTCCTCCGTCCGGATAACGGAGCCCTTGTTCTCAAAGGCAGTGACGTGTTGAAGAACAACTGGTTTTTCCTCTTCGTGGATGCCATGAAAGAGATGGAAGTTCCGGTGATCGGGTTTGATGTGCTGAAGAATTTTAAATTCAATACGGAGAAGCCAAATACAAAAATCCGCATCTCCAATGGAATGGACTGGTTCGATGCCAAAGTCGATGTCTTGTTCGGCGATCAGCAGGTTAGTATTTCGGAGATCAAAAGAGCACTGACCAATAAACAGCAGTTCGTTCAGCTGAACGATGGAACGCTTGGTATCCTGCCGGAAGAATGGTTGAAAAAATATTCTTTATTGTTCAGGGTGGGCGAGGGTAAGAACAATGACCTCCGCCTGTCGAAGTACCACCTCAGTATCATTGATGAACTATATGATCATCGCAACGAGGAAGAAGTGGCCATTGAACTTGAGGAGCGTTACGAAAGGCTGCGCAGCTTCAATCGGATCAACGAAGTAGATCCGCCAAAAGAACTTGAACATATATTAAGGCCTTACCAGGTTGCCGGTTATCACTGGCTTAACTACCTCAGTGAAGTAGGCTGGGGCGGTATACTCGCCGATGACATGGGTTTGGGTAAAACCGTGCAGGCATTGTCGTTCCTCCAGTTCCTGAAGGAAAAGAACGGAGTTATGCAGGGCGTTGTGGTTTGTCCAACTACCCTGATGTTTAACTGGGAAAATGAGATCAAGAAATTTACTCCGGAGCTGAAATATCTGATCCACCACGGGGGCGACAGGGCCAGGGATAAAAAGGGGTTTGAAGGGATCGATGTGATCATCACCACTTATGGCACGCTGCGTAGCGATATAAAGATGTTGCTCGAAATTGAATTTGATTTTGTGATCCTTGATGAATCGCAAGCTATAAAAAATCCGCACAGTAAGGTGACCAAGGCAGCATCCCTGTTGAGGTCTAAGAACAGGCTTTGCCTGAGTGGTACACCACTTCAGAATAATACGTTCGACATCTTCGCGCAGATGAATTTCCTCAACCCGGGTATGCTCGGCAGTGTGGAGTTCTTCAGGAATGAATTCGCCACGCCCATCGATAAATTCGGCGAGCCTGAGCAGAAAGAACACCTGAAAAAGCTGCTGTATCCCTTCATCCTCAGAAGAACCAAGGAACAGGTGGCAAAGGATCTTCCGGAGAAGACAGAAACCATCCTGTTCTGCGAAATGGAAGACGAGCAACGGAAGATCTATGATGCGTTCAGGAACGATTACAGGAATAAGATCCTCGGTGTGATCAGTGAGCAGGGCATTGAGCGATCGCAGCTGACCATCCTGCAGGGCCTTATGAAACTGCGCCAGATCTGTGACTCTCCCTATATCATGAACGAAGTAGACAGGTATCCCAATGTGTCTATCAAACTGGAAGAACTCGGGCGTGAGATCAGCGAGAATATCGGCAATCATAAAGCGCTTGTATTCTCCCAGTTCCTTGGAATGCTGGCCCTGATACGCGCTAAACTCGAGGAGCTGAAAGTGCCTTATGAATATTTCGATGGCAGCACCTCCGCGCAGGACAGGGAGAAAGCGATCCGCAGTTTTCAGGACAATGACGTAGTGCGCGTATTCCTCATCTCGCTCAAGGCGGGTGGCGTTGGTCTTAACCTCACGGCGGCCGACTACGTGTATATTGTTGACCCATGGTGGAATCCGGCAGTTGAACAACAAGCTATCGACCGTACCCATCGTATTGGGCAAACCAAGAACATCTTCGCATATCGCATGATCTGCAAGGATACGATTGAAGACAAGATCCTGCAGTTGCAGGATAAAAAACGAACCCTTGCGCGCGACCTTATTGCTGATGACGCCAGCTTTGTGAAGTCGCTTTCCCGGGAAGACGTGGAGTACCTATTTAGCTAGCCCCTTATTATCAACACACTTTGTGACCAGGGCCCTGTTTTAATTTTCATTTAACTAAGCCTTCCTTCCAATTCGCAGGTAGAGGCGTTATTATTGTAAGGGCGAGTATGTTTGAACAATTGTCACATACTAACAGGCGTCTTATTCCGTTACCATAAAAATCCATACTATGATCCAGAAGCTCATATCGGGTGATATCATTCGTTTATTCATACAAAAACTGATTCAACGCCCTGATTATTATGCTATAAAGCATTTTGAGAAGCAGCGTAGGAGGTCACATTATGTGAGGCTTTAGCCTGTGCACAACCTCTGAAACCACATTGTGTTTGGCGCCGCCACCTAATAAGGGACGGTTTTTTTAATTCCTTATCTTCATGCCATGGGTAAGGTTCGGATATACCGATTGTCTGAGCGATCAATCACCATCTCCTGGGAACCGGGGATCAGGCCCGGGATCCATCATCAGGTAATGCAGCTGGATAAGCGTATAACAGCAGACTCCTTCCCCGGATGGATTGAGAATGTACCCGCTTATCATACCCTTACCGTTTATTTTGATCCGCTGAAGTGTTCCCCGGATCCGGAGAAATACCTGCATACCCTGATCTCAACTGAAACCTTATCTGGTCCTTTGACGGGCAGAACCGTCCGGGTTCCCGTTGTCTACCACAAAACAGTAGCACCCGATCTCGAACTCGCCGCGCAGAAACTGGGAATTTCCATTGATCAACTGATTGCCTTGCACACTTCGCGCAGATACCATGTGTATATGCTGGGCTTCATGCCCGGCTTTCCTTACCTCGGTGAGCTGCCGGAGGAGCTGAACTTGCCAAGGAAATCGGTTCCCGCGGCAAAAGTTGCGGCAGGCACCGTAGCCATTGCAGGCCGACAGACGGGCATATATCCCTTTGATTCACCGGGCGGATGGTATGCTATCGGGAAAACATCCATATCCCTGTTTGATCATGGAAAAGCATATTTTGAGCCCGGGGACGAAGTGGAGTTTTACCAGGTAAATCAGGTCTAATGTCGTTATCCATTATAAAAACAGGCGTATACTGTTCCGTACAGGATCAGGGCAGGTGGGGTCATCAGCGGTTTGGCGTGCCCGTTAGTGGGTGCATGGATAGGCATGCGGCATCTATTGCCAATATTCTTTGTGGGAACCCGCATGACCTGGCAGTGGTGGAATTTGTGATGCATGGCGCGTGCATCAGGTTTGAAACGGATCAGCTCATAGCTTTTTCAGGGGGCGGCGCTATTCCGGTTTCAGGCGATCGTGAGCTGCTGCTCCATCGCGCTATTTTTGTTCCAGGGAATACCGTTATTGATCTTCGCTACACGGATAAAGGTTGCAGGTTATATATGGCTGTTGCCGGCGGCATCAACACGCCACTGGTCATGGGAAGCAGAAGTACCTATGAACCCGCAGGTGCCGGCAAGAGGTTGGCGATCGGTGACGAGTTGCCCATCGGTCAGAGGGCTGATATTTCGCAAAGGATGATCGGGAAGAAGGTGCCCCACGGTATAACGGTTGCGAAATGGGGTGCAGTGGAGTTGCTGGAGGAAATGAATACCGACTGCATCAGGGTTCTTCGTGGTGCCGAATGGGAGCAGTTCAGCGAGCCATCAAAGAAGAAATGGTTGTCGGCCTACTTTCAGATCACACAGGCATCTGACCGGATGGGATATACGTTGAGCGGCGAAACACTTGGCTTGGCGGACAGGAAAGAAATGGTATCAACGGCCGTGTCGACAGGAACAGTGCAGGTAGTTCCAGACGGATCGCCGTTGTTGTTAATGGCAGATGCCCAAACAACAGGCGGCTATCCGAGGATCGCCCAGGTGATCGACACCGATATGCCCACCTGTGCACAAAAGAGGCCTGGTGATAAGATCCGTTTCCGCGAGGTATCGGAAGCTGTTTCACAGGAGTTATATTTCAGCCGTATCGAAGAACTGAAAAGACTGGAAAAAACTATCAGGGTTAAGTTTTCCATATGAGGCAGATCGATCTCAATTGCGACATGGGTGAAAGCCGGGGTAGCATCATCGTGGGTGAAGATAGCCTGGTAATGCCATTTGTAAGCTCCGCTAATATTGCCTGTGGCTTTCATGGGGGCGATCCCATGGTCATGCGGTCCACCATAGATCTTGCCCTTAGTCACGGGGTTGCGATTGGTGCACATCCTTCGTTTTATGATTTGGAAGGTTTTGGCAGAAACAACATGGATTTGTCGCCCGAAGAGATCTATCATCTTGTGCTATACCAGGTTGCAGCGTTGAAAGGTATGGCAGAAGTTTGCGGCGGTCGGGTTCATCATGTTAAACCCCATGGAGCATTGTACAATATGGCGGCTACCTCTCCTGCGTATTCCAACGCGATCGCAACCGCTATTAAGGATCTTGATCCAACGATGATTTTGTACGGGCTCTCGGGCAGTGAATTGATCGCGGCGGGTGAAGCAGCGGGCTTGCAAACCTGCAGCGAAGTGTTTGCCGACAGAACCTACCAGGATGACGGCAGCCTTACACCAAGAACAATGCCGGATGCATTGATCACTGACAAAGCTAAAGCCATTGATCAGGTGATGATGATGGCCGGAGAGGGAATGGTGAGGTCTGTTTCGGGTAAGATGGTATCTATTGTAGCCGATACCATTTGCATCCACGGAGATCATGTCGGCGCTTCCGTTTTCGCAAAAGAATTGAACAGATCCCTGACGGCAGCAGGATACCAGATCAAAGCAACGGAAGCGAAGTATGGCTAAGATTCCACCAAAGCAATTATCTTAGGGGCATGACTAAAAAAATTACCGGTGCTATCACGGGTGCCGCTTTTTTAATGGCGACTTCAGCCATTGGTCCGGGTTTTCTCACACAAACCGCTGTTTTTACCAACCAGCTTGCAGCCTCGTTTGGGTTCATCATCCTGATCTCGATCCTGCTCGACATCGGCGCGCAGCTGAATATCTGGACCGTCCTCGCCGTCTATGGCATGAAGGCGCAGGACGTGGCGAATGAGGTATTGCCTGGCCTGGGCTATCTGTTGGCGGGATTGGTGGTGATGGGCGGTCTGGCTTTCAACATCGGCAATCTCGCGGGTGCCGGCTTGGGTATGGAAGTGCTATTGGGTATTCCTGCGAAGCAGGGCGCAGCCATCAGTGCCGTATTGGCCCTCATGATTTTACTCACGAAAAATTCCGGTAAGTGGATGGATATGTTTACAAAGGCACTGGGTATGATGATGATCGTACTCACGGTCTATGTATGTTATACCTCTGCGCCCCCGCTTGCGGAGGCGGCTTATCGAAGCATCATACCTGAAACCATTGATGCCAAAGCCATCATCACATTGGTTGGCGGTACCGTAGGTGGATACATCAGTTTTGCGGGCGCGCACCGGTTGCTGGATTCGGGGATGAAGGGAGTGGACAGCCTGCCCAGTGTGAGAAGATCTGCCGTGTCGGGCATCCTATTGGCTTCCGTGATGCGGATATTGTTGTTTTTGGCGGCCTTCGGTGTGATCTCAAAAGGGCTGGGCCTGGAGCAGGGAAATCCTGCAGCCTCTGTATTTCAACAGGCAGCGGGTGCCTTGGGGTACAAACTCTTCGGCATTGTGATGTGGTCGGCAGCGATCACCTCTGTCGTTGGATCTGTATACACTTCCTATAGTTTTATGTCGGTCTTCCACGCGCGCCTCGAGCGGTTTAGGAATCCGGTTATCCTCGCTTTTGTTATACTTTCCCTCCTGGTATTTATCATCGTGGGCCAGCCCGTCGAGATCCTCGTGTTCGTGGGGATGCTGAATGGCTTCATTCTTCCGTTGGCCTTAACGGCTATGCTGATCGCGGCCTATCAATTGAGGGGTAAGGGTTATAGACATCCTCTGATCATGTATGTTTTTGGCATCGTGGTGGTTGTGGCCACGGCTTCGCTGAGCATCAGGGCGATGATGGGATATTAATCATACCGCTTCTTTGGTTAAATTGTAGGCTGATATGATGGACGTAAATGACCATGACCTGCTGAAGGGTTATCTGAAGCATAACGGGCTTGCGGTGGACGAATCATCGATCTGGATCGAGCCCCTGCCCGGCGGCGTCTCCTGCACGGTGTTGAAGATCGTTACCGATAAGGGTCGGTTCGTGTTGAAGCAGGCCTTGCAGAAATTGAACGTAAAGCAGGAGTGGTTGTCGGATATAGATCGCACCAACGTAGAGAAGCGGGCTCTGGGCTTTCTGCCATCGCTGATCCCGGGCACTACGCCGAGGCTGGTGTTTGACGATGAACCGAATTTCGTGTTCCTGATGGAATGCGCACCCGACAGCAGCCTCACCTGGAAGCAGATGCTGATGGCTGGCCACTGCAATCCGGTTGTGGCGGAAAAGATCGGAAGGATACTGGGCGACCTGCACCAGCATTCGCACCACAACGAAGAAGCGAAACAGCTGTTTGCCGAGAAAAAATATTTCGTGCAGCTTCGTATCGACGCTTTTTTCGGGTTCCTCTGCCATACGCACCCCGACCTTCAACCGCTGATCCAACGGCATATAAATGAATGCCTGTCGATCGAAACATCCCTGGTCACCGGCGATTACAGTCCAAAGAATATACTGGTTGATGGACTTCAGGTGATCCCCATCGATTTTGAAGTGATCCATTATGGCGACAGCAGCTTCGACCTCGGATTTTTGAGTACGCATCTGATGCTCAAGTCGATCTACTTTTCCGAGCGCGCCGAAGACTATTATGAGATGTTGCGCAAAGTGCTGGAGGGATATTTTTCAGTGCTGCGATTTATGGAGCGAAGCGCGCTGGAGCAGCGGGCGGTGCAACAACTCGCCTTGATCATGCTGGCCAGGGTCGATGGTAAATCACCGGTCGAATACATTACATCGGATACGGATAAACAACTGATCAGGGAAACCAGCAGGGCCATCCTTCATTCGGGCATCAGGAGCTATGAAGAGGTGATCGGCTATCTTTCCAATAAACAAAAAATACGTTCATGAGAATAGACCGGATCCATGGCAGGCAGGTGTTTGATTCACGGGGTAATCCCACGCTTGAGGTAGATGTATTTTTGAAATCGGGCATCATGGGTAGGGCCATTGTTCCTTCGGGCGCATCTACAGGTGTGCATGAGGCGCTGGAGTTGAGGGACAATGATGCCCAGCGATTTTTGGGCAAGTCGGTCTTCCGTGCTGCGGGCCATGTCAGTGATCTGCTCAATAAAGAGCTGAAGGGTTGGGATATTTCTGACCAGCGCGCACTTGATCACAGGATGATCGAGCTGGATGGCACGCCGAACAAGGGAAAGATCGGCGCCAATGCCATTCTAGGGGTATCGCTTGCTGCAGCCAAAGCGGCGGCAGCAGCGCGGCAGGTACCGTTATATCAGCATTTGCATGATGCGAAGGAGTATGTGATCCCCATGCCCATGATCCAGATCATTGGCGGCGGCCTTCATGCCGGCAACATCATCGACATACAGGATTTTTTAGTGATCCCCGTGAAAGCCAACAGTTTTGCCGAGGCCATGGAGATGACCTTCAATGTTTATTTCGCCACGAAGAAGATCTTTCAGCAGCGCGGCATGAGTGTGGCAGTGTCTGACGAAGGCGGCTTCTGGCCGGCCTTCCCTTCCAATGAAACCGCGATGGGTGTGCTGACGGATGCCATTGCTGCGGCAGGATATATACCCGGAACCGATGTGTGCATTGCGTTGGATGTAGCCTCTTCGCATTTCTACAACAACGGCACCTACAAGCTGAGCAAGGATGAGCGCGAGATGCGAAGTGAGGAGTTCATTGCCATGCAGGAAGACTGGGTGAAGAGATATCCAATCATCTCCATAGAAGATGGTTGTGCAGAAGACGATTGGGAAGGATGGGTGTCGATGACGAACAGGCTGGGGGATCAGATCCAGTTGATCGGCGACGATCTGTTCACCACCAGGGTGGACCGGATCGCCAAAGGTAAAGAGCTCGGCGCGGCCAATGCGGTATTGATCAAGATGAACCAGATCGGCACGCTGACGGAAACGCTGGATGCCGTGGAAGCCACGCGCAAGGCGGGTTACAGGCCTGTGGTATCGGCCCGTTCCGGCGAGACTGAAGATACCACCATGGTGGACCTTTGCCTCGCCACTGGTGCGGGGCAGATCAAGGTGGGTTCTATTACGCGCAGCGAGCGCCTCGCCAAATACAATGCGTTGTTGCGGATAGAGGAGGAACTGGGTGAGCAGGGGAAGATGTACAAAGGATTGACGAGGTAAATTTGTTCAACTTGTGTTGATTTTCATTTCGCTCGAATAAAGATGTAATTTTAAGGATATTTTAGTCTTCCTCGACATAGATGGAGTAATGGTTCCAGCGCAAAGTTGGAAAAGTCCACCCATGCTCGATGATGGTTTCCCTGCATTTAGTCAGATGGCAGCTCGAGTCCTTCAGTCTATCGTGTCAGAGGATACGAATGTGATTCTTACAACATCCCATAAGTCCATTTATCCCATTGAACAATGGGTAAGGGATATTTGAGAAAAGAGGAATCAGTATTAATTCTTTGAGTGTTCTTCCCGAAGGGCAGGATGCTTTCAGCAGGAAAGACGAAATTCTGGATTGGTTTATTGTAAACGATGTTAAGGAACCCTTTGTGATACTGGATGATGATAAGTCGTTGAATGATCTTCCTGATCAACTGAAAGCACATTTGGTACAAACAACAGCCCACCTTGGGCTGACGGATGATCATTTATCTGCTATAGAGGTCATTTTAAAGAGCGGATTGCAACCTGCCTGATGCCGGACATCGTCTGGGTGCGCAATATGCGTATCGCTAAACTGCCTCCGGCGGCGAACGCGCGATCCCCGGCTGATCCCGATGCAACCCTTCCGGGACTAACTTCATCTTGAAAGGTATGAACAGAAAGCAACCTTCGTTGGCATTTTGCCTGGTGATGGACCTGATCGGTATGATGACCTATGCCGTTCCCTTCCTGGGTGAGTTTGGTGACGCCCTTTGGGCGCCTGTTTCCGCCTTCATCTTCTACCGCACCTTCGGCGGAACGAAGGGGGTACTGGGTGGTATGTTCAACTTCATCGAAGAGATCCTTCCCGGGTTCGACTTCATCCCAACGTTTACTATCATGTACTTCATGACCCGCAAGCGGCCTGTGCAGGATGCTGTTTTGGTGAAGTAGAAGTGTAAACTTCGCGCAGTTAGCAATGTTTAATACCAAAGATTTCTAGTCATTGCATCGGATTTTCTGGTATAGAGCGTTTCTTTTTTTTGAGAGGATGTCATCAAAAATTATTAACTAACCTCGTGGTCTGAAATTAGGGGAGTATTATAATATACTGTTGATTTCACTAGCTAAGAATGCTAACTTTGTATAGCATCTACAGCAAAAAAGCCTTTATTATGGAGTTTAAAGACCGGTCAAAGCAGGCTAGAACCAAGCGCGGACTCTCCCAAAGTGAGCTCGCCAGTACCATCGGTGTCCATGTGACCAATATTTCCCGCTACGAGCGTGGAGAGAACAGGCCAACCTCCGATGTACTTTCTAAACTGGCCAATGACCTGGGGACGACCGTGGATTTTCTTATGAGTGGATCTTTGCATGAACTGGCAGACACCCAGATCAGCGACAAAGAACTGCTCTCCCAGTTCAAAAGAGCTGAGGATCTCCCTCAGGAAAAGAAAAAACTGGTCAAGGAGTTCCTGGAGTCTTTTCTCATCACCAATGAGCTACAGCAAAAGCTGGCCATTAAATAAACCGCGGCAGTATGGAACAACTGGTTGTACAGATCAAGAAGAAAAATAAACTGGCCTTCATCAAGGAGATCCTGAAGGCCTTTGATTACGTGGAAGTGCTGGAGCCCGCTAACCTCAGCCCCAAAGAAAAAAAATGGCTCCAGGAGTTTTCAGAGGCCGCTGCTGAAGTGAGTAAACATAAGCAGGGAAAGGCTAAACTTAAAAGCGCTAAAGCCATCCTGAATGAGCTTTAATGTGCTGGTGTATCGAACCCCTATTTCTTGGACAATTTAGGTGTTTAAAGTTAGTCGGTTTGTAGTTTTATAGGGTAACGGTA
>JBBAJO010000006.1:117958-145338 GCA_040404005.1 Chitinophagaceae bacterium | reverse complement strand
CGGAGTAACGACGATGCTGATATCGGATTTTTGAAAGATTATCGCAGGATGAACGTAGCCATCACCCGTGCTAAAGAGCAGTTGTTTGTGATCGGCGACAGTGCCACCATCGGCGCAGATAAATTTTACAGAGAACTCCTCTCCTACATTGAAACACACGGCTCTTACCGAACCGTGTGGGAATTCGACATCATGAAATAATTAGGGATGGGTTAATGTGAACTCCGGCAACTTGATCAGTTCGCCGCCTTTCATCGCCGAATCGTGCGCCAGAATACCTACACAAGTGATGTTCGCAGATTGTCGGGCATTGGGGAACGGCTCGCGGCCTTCTACCAATGCACTAACAAATTCGTGAACGAGATGGGGATGTGAGCCACCATGACCACCACCCTGTACAAAAGAAAGATGCTGGTGCTCGTCTGTATCATACACGCCCTTGGTCGTAAAGCGCTGGATCGGCTCTGGTAAAAGATGGGCATAGTCTGGCGAATGCACTTCTTCCGGAATTTCCGGCTCTGGTTTTTTGGCCGTGTGTACTACCAATGGCTTGCCTTCGATCAGCGGCCACTCCACGGATTTATTTGACCCGTACACTTCGAAGCTTTCGCGGTATTGACGTGCCGTGTCGAATAAAGACCGATACACATGGGCACTGAGATCCGATCCCCTGAACTTGATATGCGTGCTTTCCACTGCGAATGGAGAATTATAGTGTGTGTGCAACTCTTCCCGGATGTTACCAGATCCAAAGCAGGAAACGTATTCCGCTTCTGATCTCGATAGGGCCAATACCGGACCCACGCAATGCGTGGCATAGTGCATGGGTGGAAGACCGGGCCAATAGTTGGGCCAGCCATCCATGTCTTGCTGATGACTGGCTTTCAAAAACTGCAACTTGCCCAACTCCCCTTTCTCATACAATTCCTTCATGAACAAAAACTCACGGGCATATATAACCGTTTCCATCATCATGTAGCTCAAGCCAGTTTCCTTTACCAACTCAACGATCTGCCTGCACTCATCCACGGTGGTAGCCATGGGAACTGTGCAAGCCACGTGTTTGCCAGCTTTCAATGCCTTGATCGATTGGATGGCATGATCAGGGATAGGTGTATTGATATGCACAGCATCAATGTTCGGATCCTTCAGTAACTCATCATAATCGGCATATCTTTTTTCGATGCCAAATTCATCGCCGATCTGGTTCATCTTCTCTTCATTCCGCTGGCAGATGGCATACATTTTGGCATTGGGATGGCGTTGATAAATTGGAATAAACTCAGCTCCAAAGCCAAGACCTATAATTGCCACATTGATTTTCTTACCCATCGTTAAAGGTTTATGTGCTTAATAAAATTTGAATTACGCATTCGCCCAGTTCTTCAAAAATCTTAGTCCTTCCGTTGCAAATCCATCCTGGCTCTCTGCCATGGGATGCCAGAAACAAACCGCGCCTGCAAGCTCTCGATTATCGGGGGTAAAACTTTCTATGGAAACCACTCCTTTGTAATCGATAGCTGTCAAGCCTTCTCTATAATCGTCCCAGCGGGTTTGTCCGGTCCCGGGCGTGCCCCTGTAGTTCTCCGACACCTGCATGTGAATCAGTTTATCTCCTGCGCTGATGATCGCTTTTACAATATCCCTTTCTTCGATATTCATATGGAAACCGTCCAACATCACTTTGGCAGCGGGGTGATCAATATCGGCGATCAGTCGCAGTACATCATCCGTATTATTCACCAGGTCAGATTCAAATCGGTTCAACGGCTCAAGGGCGATCTGCAGTCCACGTGCGGCACCCATTTCGCTTACTGTTCTAAGATTCTTTACCGCCAGGTCCCATTCTCTTTTACGTTGATCCGCGGGCACCATCCGGGCCTTGCCTACTGCAGAATACATCGGTCCGCCTAAAAATTCCGTTCCGAGTTCATTACAAAAATCGAAGCAAGCTTCGATATAAGAAAAGCAGTTTTCGTGCACCGACACATCCTCATGGGTAAGATCGCGCGAAGGGCCGAAGGCACCGCAGACCATAGCATTCAATTGATTCCTTTCCAACCCGGCTTTCAGTTTTTTAATGTCGATCAGCGAAGGATCTTCCACAGCGATCTCCACCACGTCAAAACCCATCGCTGAAATTTTAGGAAACAGAACATCAATTGATTCCGTTGTAAAGGGGGACGTCCACAACCATGTGCTCACCCCGAATTGTATTTGCAAACTCATCGATTCCTTGATTATTTGGTGACCCTTAAAATGCCATTCATAATTCTCCAGTGACCGGGGAACGTACATACATATGGATAGTCACCGGGCACGTCAGGAAGTTTGATCGTAAGGGTATACTTACCTCCGGGATTGACCAGCGGGGTCGCCTTCAACACCTCGGGCATCTTGGGAACATAGTTCATTTTAGCACCGTTCGGTTCCTGGGCCAGTTTATCTGCAGCCGCGCCTACTTTGTTCAAACTGTTTGGCTTGATCAGGAGCAGGTTATGCTGCATGAAATCAGGATTCTCAAAAATGATCTGGATGGTAGTACCTGCTTTTGAAATAAGCAATTGCTTATCGTACTTCATGACATCCTTCACCACTTTCAACACGATCGTCTGATCGATCTTACCCGTCTCGGCCGCTACCGGTAGCTTGGTCCCGTCCAGTGTTTCCAGTTTGATATTTTCCATCCTGGCCCTGAGGTTGAAAACCGAGTCGGGATATGTAGTCAAACGGTCAGCGCCCTTGAAATGATCCTGTCCAACACGTAGCGCTATTTCCATATCTGCCTTGAAGAGCCCTGCTGCTTTCGCGGTGCCTACTTCTTTTTGGTCTATGGCCAGGCGCATGATACCATCTTTTTGAATGCCGGCCTTATATGTGAACTTGGCTGGCAGTTCCTTTGAGGAAACGACATAATCCTTACCCGCCTGATTCACCTGGAAGAACAATCTGTTGTCTAACAGGTAAAGTGCGTATCCATTTTGGCTGTTACCCTGAGTAGCGATCATACCTGACACAGTCGTTGGATTGGCTGTTTTATCTATATCACCGGTCAGTAAAATTTCTTTGCCTGCCACTTCAGGATTGATCAACTCTTCGTTTGGATTCCCCCAGGTTCTTCTGATCCCCATGGAGTTCAGTCGTGATCCAAAAGCCAGTCGCTGCGCAACGGATGCTTCATGGAGCGACGGATTTTCATTCAGCCCTTTCTTCCTGAAGGCGGCCCTGAAACTTTCTTCGTTCAGCTTTGCAGCTACGGTAAGGCCTTGTTTTACCCATTCGTCCGATACATTCTCTTCCTTTTCCGCCATACTCACCAGCACTGCACCGATCTCAGGGGAAGGTTTCATGTCTGTAGTAGCAAGAACGGCAGCCAGCCTCACGCGAAGGTCCTTGTCGTCAAATGATCTGGCCTTGTTCATGGCCTGGAATGTTGCTGTGTTTTTGGGCAATACTTCAATGGCTGCTCTCCTTACTCCCGCAGCGGGATGCGTGAGTGCTTTTACTGCCACAGCCAATGCTTCCTGATTAGTTCCATCGAAAGCCTTTAAGCCATGCAAGGTCCAAAGCGCATGAATAGCCGGAGCGTTCAATCCGATCTCATCAAGCTTTTGGTCCTGCACCAGTTTATACAATGAAGGAAAAACAGAACGATCTCCGTTCTCCACCAGCAGTCGTTGCGCGGTGGTTCTCCAGAACATGTTTTTATCAGACAGTGCTTTGAGCAAACCAGTAGCGTCTTTTTTGTCTAACGAAATCGCATTCTTTTGATCGTTGTTCTTATAAGCGATGCGATAGATGCGGCCACGCTCATGATCACGGAGCGGATTGATATAGGCATTTCCCGCGCCATTCTCCGCTTTCAATCCTGAACTGGCGATGCTTGGGGTGGGATTATGCTGGATGATGAAATCATACCAGTCGGTAATCCAGAGCGCTCCATCAGGACCTACTTCTGCCTGAATGGGTCCGGCCCATTCATCGGCGCTGTTCAGGATGTTCCAACCATCGCCGTCTTCAATAAATCCCGCGCCTTTCTGTTGCAAATTTATGCGATGCACTAACCTGCCAGTTGGTTCGGTAACAAACCCAACCCGGTTCCAGTATTCTTTGGGGAAATTCCTGGCGGTGTACAAACTATGACCGGCCGCAGCGGTATAGCCACCGTGCACATCCACCTGCCGCAGGTTCTTGGTACCCACGTGCATGGCATAGTGGGCATCCAGTTTCTTTACGCCAGTCTCGTATATCTTTACTTTATCAGTATACCGCTTATGCATACCGAGGAATGCAGTATGGGTATTATTAGCCGTTGAGATGAACACGTCAAAATCCTCAGAAAAACCAAGACCCCAGGTATTGTTGCTGGTGGTTGACAGGAACTCAAGTTTGTTGCCATCCGGGGTGAAACGATATACACCCATGCCAAACTGCAGCGAATCTTTTCCAACCACACCTTTGAAACCGGAGTAACCCACCACACCCCAGAGCATATTGTCTAACCCGTACCTCAGGTTCGATGCCTGGGCATGGGTATCTGACTTACCCCAGCCTTTGACAAGTTCCTGGCGAACATCGGCCTTATCGTCTCCATTGGTATCTTTTAAGAAGATGAAGGAAGGCGCTGCGCTGACCATGATTCCACCATTGATAAAGGTGAAGCTGGTGGGTATATTCAGCTTCTCAGCGAAAATGGTGAACTTATCGGCCTTACCGTCGCCATTCGTGTCTTCAAGGATCTTGATCCTGTCGTCCCCCTTATCATCTTCCTTGATCTCATTGGGATAGTCCACGGTCTCAATCACCCAAAGCCTGCCTCTTTCGTCCCAGTTCATGTAGATAGGGTTCACTACATCCGGTTCTGCTGCAAACAACTGCAATTCAAAACCGACGGGCACCTGCATCAACGACATAGACTGCTCTGGCGAGAGGGACTCCTGGACCCTAGGGGCAGGATTTCTTTTCTCATAGTTAGGCACAGGGCCATCAAAATATGTTGGATCCGCGATCTTGAATGCCGCCAGCCTGTTCTTTGCTTCGTCCCCTACAGCCCACATCACGCCATTCTTCACCAGGTCCAGGAAGCCCTGGTTACGGAACGTATGATCATCATGACCATATGCGGTATAAAATACCCTGCCCTTTCCATATTCACGCACCCAGGTGTAGGGCTCACGAGTAGAGCCTTCCACACGTTCCGTCAACACCTGAATGCTCTTGCTGAGTTTATCATGCACATAGGTTTCATCTTTGGTGGTGAATGCCGGGACACCCTTCATCACAGGATGCTGGGGAGCTGTGATCACAGCCGGAAACGAATCGTATTTATGTGTTTTGAATTGTCCGCCCATCAGCTCAATTACTTCAGGGGAATTCCGGAAACACCAGGACGCGCAATGCAGGGGGATGAAACCTTTCCCGCCTTTCACGAAATCCAGCAATGCCTTTTCCTGTGTGGCGGTGATGGAGTCGTGGTTAGCATACACAATAAGGCCGTCGTACTGCCTGAGATTGTTTTCATTCAGGTCGTCCGGATCGGTTGTATAGGAAATATTTAAACCCGATTTGAAATACTCCATGGTCATGATCGACGCCAGCTTTTCCGAATCGTGGTGCTTGCTTTTATGTCCGAGGAATAATAATTCCATTCTGCGGGGCTGGTCTGCCGGTTTGGGCTCAGAAGCACCGATGAAAAGTATGGAAAACACGACAATGAAGTAGAATAAAAAAAAGTTTTTCTTACACATGGCAGTCAATTAAACGTTGTTGAGGCTTAGCGAATCTCTAACTTTTTGTGTTTATAGTCTTCCCCGATTTTGTCCAGTTCCGACTGTTTTTTATCACTGTTTAGGTGTAAATTAGCTTCTTAGCGATAAATTAAACTGAATTGAAAGCAGCGCTCCATAAGTCGATGATCCCGCCGAGCCAGATCTTTGTCATCAGGCGTCTCCAGGAAAAACATTTTGACCCGGTGTGGCACGCCCATTACGAATATCAGCTTTTTGTAGTTCTGAAGGGCCATGGGACCAGATTTATTGGCGACAGCATCAAAACTTTTCAATCGGGCGAGCTCATTTTTACCGGCCCTCACCTACCCCATATCTGGCGAAGTGATGAAGCCTATTTTTCAGGTAATAGCAATTTGCATACTGAGGGCATCGTAATCTATTTCAATGCCAATTTTCTCGGTGACCAGATGCTGGAAAAGGAAGAAATGGTGGCCATGAAAAAATTGTTCGCGCGATCAAAAAGGGGCCTGGAATTCTATGGCGCTAAGAAGAATCTGGTGATCGCTATGATCGAGGAATTGACGAGGCTTCAGGGTATTCCCAGTGTGATCCAGTTGCTCAAGATACTGGATATGCTGGCCAGTTCAAAAGAGTACCACTATATTTCTTCCCGGGGCTATGACGAAATCCTGAACCAAAACGAGACAGACAGGCTCAATATGGTGTATGAATATGTATTGAAAAATTTCAGGCAAAAAATCGCCCTTGAGGAACTCGCGGAGTTGCTGCATATGACGCCCACATCGTTCTCCCGGTATTTCTCAATGAGAAACAATAAGCCGTTTTCCAGATTTGTCTCAGAGATCAGGATCAAGCACGCCTGTAAATTGCTGACCGAAACGGAGAACACAATAGAACAGATCTGTTATGAATGCGGATTCAACACGCTCTCTAATTTCAACAGGCAGTTCAGGGAGATCATGCTGAAAAAACCTTCCCAGTATAAAAAGGAGTTCATGAGCTTATAGTGGTTGACTGTAATGCCTATCCTGCAGCGGCTGCGAACGGCGCCTGGTGAACAGGAAAGTATACGCTGAATGTAGCTCCAATAACTTCTTCACTGTTGGCTTCTAGAAAACCATGATGAGCCTCGGCAATATTGCGGCAAATAGCAAGCCCAATGCCCGTATCCGCAATTTCCGAACCATGAAATCGCTTAAACATCTTAAACAGTTCGGTCCGGTTGGCTGGGTTACACCCCTACCAATATCACCTACAGTCACTTCATCATCATCCTGAACGCCGTTACTGCTTTCCTTACTCACTACCTGTGGCACCCCGTTCTTAACAAACTTCACGACATTTCTAAAAAGGTGATTTTTATCCACTGCCAATCTCAATATCCGCCTGGTCAGCTGCTCTTATGAAAATGGCCAGTTATGTTAGCTTTATTTTATTGAAAGTAATGTAGGACTTTAAACCTGAATGCATACAGAGCAGGCGAGCTTAAAAAAAAGCAGGTTTAGCTAGATTAGTATTCTCTTACTCGCTTTGGCGAACAAGTTCGCCTCGAATCACTGCGCCACTGGATGACTTCGTGATCCAGATACTCCTGCGAGGGGCGTACTCAAAGCCTTACCCACACCTTTGGTGTGGGGGCGTTTTCTCTTACTCGCTTTGGCGAACAAGTTCGCCTCGCTCGTAAAAGAAAACGCCTTCCCAACATCATTGGAAAGGCGTTTGTGCCCAGGACTGGATTCGAACCAGCACATCCTTGCGAACGCTGCGACCTGAACACAGTGCGTCTACCAATTTCGCCACCTGGGCATTACTGATTTTGTTCAGGGAGTGCAAATATAGGGGAAAATTGGTTTTTGCGAAAATCACTGAATGTAACCCTTTTAATCACCTGACTCCGAATGAACACCGTCGGCAAAGCCTAAGCCAGCCATACTTTCTACATAAAATCAAGCACAGGAAAGTAATTTTAGCCTTATCGCTTTATACTATCCAATACCTTTGTATCCACATTTTAACATCCCGATGCAACCCATCAAAACAGGACTCGTCAGCTTTGGCATCTCTTCAAGAACCTTCCACGCCCCTTTCCTTACCACCATGCCAGCATTTGAGCTGGCCAGCGTCCTTGAAAGAAGCGGCGATTCTGCTAAACAGAAATATCCCTCAGTGAACGTTGTCCGAACCATTGAAGAATTGTTAGCGCAAGAAGACATTGAACTGGTGGTGATCACATCTCCCAACGAGACCCACTTCCCCTATGCCAAACTCGCCATGGAAGCAGGAAAACACGTGGTGGTGGAAAAACCTTTTGCCAATACGTCCGCCGAGGCCATGGAACTGGTGTCCATTTCAAAAGCTACCGGAAAAATCTGCTCGGTATACCATAATCGCCGCTACGTCGCTGATTACCTGACCATGAAGCAGATCTACCAGCAAAAACTCCTGGGCGATCTTCATGAGTTTGAAGCGCATTACGACCGCTATCGTCCTGATCCCCGAACCTACGGGCTGTGGCGCGAAAAACCAATCCCGGGCAGCGGCGTTTTTTACGACCTGGGTTCCCACCTGCTCGATCAGGCATTACAGTATTTCGGTCACCCAAAATATATTATAGCGGATATCCGGAAACAAAAAAACTATTCGGTGGTGGACGACTACTTTGATGTACGACTGGACTATGGCTTTCTGAAGGTGCTCGTGAAATCGGGTATGCTTGTACGTGAAATGGGCCCCAGATACATGATGCACGGCACCAAAGGTTCCTACATCAAATATGGCGAAGATCCCCAGGAAGAATTACTAAAGGCGGGGCATCTGCCCGTTGGGGACGATTGGGGCAAGGAGCCCGAATCCCAATATGGCCTCATTCACACGGAAATTGACGGAAAAGTCATCCGGGAAGTTTACCCTTCCGTACAGGGCGGATACGGCGGATTCTATCGTAACATCTATAAAACCCTCCGCGAAGGCGCACCCCTGACAGAGAAACCTGAACATGGCTATAACGTGATCCGTTTGATCGAACTCGCATTTGAGAGCAGTGAAAAACAATGCCGGATCCCGGTTGAAGGTCTTTTGTAAATCCACACCAGCAGTCAGATCACATGAATAAACAACAACTGAAAGAGACTTGTACTTCGATTATCCGGGAACGGATCAAAACGTTGGAACTGGCGATGGCTGAATCCCAGGCCGCCGCAAACAATGAAACCAAAAGCAGCTCCGGAGACAAATATGAAACAACGCGTGCTATGAACCAGTTGGAGAAAGACATGCATGCCAGGCAACTTTCAGAGAACAATAAGGAACTGTCGTCAATGATAGAGATAGACTGCCAACATTCCTCTCATACTGTAATTCCCGGAAGCCTGATCGACTGCGGTGATACCCTTTTCTTCATTTTAGGAGGTCTGGGTAAAATGCAGCACGAGGGAAAAACATTGTTTGTGATCTCACCCAATGCCCCACTGGCAAAAAACCTTTTTTCAAAGAAAAAAGGAGACCGATTTTTATTCAATCGGCAGGAACTGGAGATCCTGGATGTTATGTGATGAATTATTTATCTGAAATAGGGATCGCGATCAGCTTGTTCTCCCAACTGAAACGCAGCTCACCCTTTTTCTTGCCCTCCACTACCTCATAAGTAAGCCGTTGAACCATCTTCGCGGGCACTGACGGGGTAAATTCTACTCGTAACACGTCATCTTTCATATCGTACTCATCAGCCAGGTGCTGCTTGAATTTCTTATTTAAAATAACGGTAAACTTCTCCTTCCCCGGGATCAGGAAGAAGGCATAGGTACCTGCTTCCACTTTCTTGCCCGCAAAACTTACCGCACTGCTGAAACTGATCTTAGTGGCATTATGGGCGCCCGCACTCCACACTTCATCCATCGGCACCAGTCCACCCCAGATCACCCTGCCCCTGACACCCGGCGAGCCATATTCTACATGAACATGTGCATCCCCAATGTTCGCCATAGCAGTCCGATGCGGACTTTTCTTCATCGTATCCAAAGGGATCAGGCCTGCATTGATGCTGTCTGCATAACCACTGACCACATGATGCTCATGCTGTGCCAATACCGGCAAAACAAAAAACAAACACAAAACGACGATCAACCCCTTCATAGCATCAGTTTTTATATAGTTGTTTTCCACCAACAATGGTGATCAGCACTTTGGTTTGCTTAATGCTTTCTTCGGGGCAGTTGATCAGGTCGTCCGACAAAAGGATCAAATCAGCAAACTTGCCGACCTCTATGGATCCCTTTTGGGCCTCTTCAAACTGTGCCTTTGCATTTGCCAGCGTATAGGAATAGATCGCCTCCGCCCTGCTCATTTTCTGCTCAGGATAGAATGAAGATCCATCATTCAATTTCCTGGTAACCGATGAATAAAAATTCGCGAACGGATCGATATCCTCTACCGGCACATCTGTCCCGTTGTTGACCAACACACCCGCATTCATAAAAGCGCGCCACATATAAGCGCCATTTTCTGCCCTGGCAGCACCCAGGCGTTTGGTGACATAAGGCGCGTCAGACGTGCAGTGGATCCCCTGCATGGATGCAATGATATTCCACTCAGAAAAACGGGGGATCTCGGCAGGATTCACATGTTGTGCATGTTCCACACGCCAGCGATGGTCCTTGGTTTTGTTCTTCATGATCTGCTCACTGAAAATATCAATGGTCTCCCGATTGGCCCTGTCGCCGATCGCATGCACACACAACTGCAGGTTCTTGTCCCACGCAAACGCAGCGATCTTCCTAAGCTCCGTGGTATCAAACGTGTTCTGTCCATAGAATCCTTTCTTATCTGCATAGGGCTCCAAGAACCATGCACCATAGGAACCGAGGGCTCCATCTAATGATACTTTAATGGCCTTTACCGTAAGGTGCGCTTTCCCTGCATCAACGATGGGAAACACAGAAGCGTTTTTCTGCAATGCATCCATTCGCTCCCTTACCATCATCCAGTGCCTGATCGACAATTTGCCGGCTTCAGCGAGCTTTTTCATATGAGCAACCTGCGGGAATGATGAACCCGCATCTACAAAACTCGTCACCCCATTTCTGAGACATTCTTTTTCGGCGAGTGCGATCGCCTTCTCGAATTCGGTGTCGCGCTCTTCAACCGATCTTTTATCTTCCCACTCTTTATATGCAGCATACAATAATCCCTGAGCCTTCTCCTCCAGCATCCCAACTAGGCGTCCCTCCTTATCTTTCACGATCTCCCCACCTGCCGGACTTTCTGTTTTCACTGAAATACCGGCTTCTTTTAATGCCTGCCCATTTACAAAACTGCCATGACCGCTGGCATGGGTAAGCAACACTGGATTATTGGGTGCCACTTTATCCAGGTCTTCGTAATAGGGATAACCCATATGATTTTTTACAGGGGGATGATCCCATTTCTCCTGGTGCCAACCCCTGCCTACGATCCATTCTCCGGGCTTTGCATTTTTAGCCGCTGCTGCCACCATGGAAACGATCTCCTCCCAATTCTTTGCCTGCATCAAATTCAAATTCATGAGCATGTCGCCCATGCCATGAATATGACCATGGCCTTCAATGAAACCGGGCATCAGGAACTTTTTCTGGGCATCAATTATTTCTGTTTTATCTCCTTTTAATTTTTGAACATCTGCCGTACTGCCTACAAATACGATCTTTCCGTCTTTAACAGCAACCGCCTCGGCCTGCGGCTGTGCCGTATTAACGGTGTACACATTTGCGTTCTCGATCACCAGATCGGCCTTAGTACCCGAATCATTATTGCAAGCGGCGAGCAATACCAGGAATGCTGAAAAAATCCTTTTCATGTCAAATGTATTGATTGATGATATTCTCCAACCACTCCTGCCGGCCACTGGTCTGCTTCGGCTCACCATTGGTCAGCGCATACTCACGAAGATCTTCCAACTTCAACTTACCCTCTTCATACTCCTTTCCTTTCCCCGAATCAAATGATGCATAACGATCCTTCCTGAACTGCTTGTAATTTGATTTGAGCAACACATTCTCGGCAACGATCGCTGCACGGGCAAATGCGTCCATACTGCCTACATGGGCATGAAAAATATCTTCCAGATCTGTAGAGTTACGTCTTGTTTTGGCATCGAAATTCACACCACCGCCGGCAAAGCCACCGGCTTCGAGGATGATCAGCATGCATTCGCTCAGTTCATTGAGGTCCATCGCGAACTGGTCGGTATCCCAGCCATTCTGCGCATCGCCCCTATTGGCATCGATACTGCCCAACATACCCGCATCTGCTGCTGCCTGCAGTTCGTGCTGGAACGTATGACCGGCCAGTGTAGCGTGGTTCACTTCCGCGTTCAATTTGAAATCTTTATCCAGACCATGATGCCTCAGGAATCCGATCACGGTCTCGGCATCAAAATCGTACTGGTGCTTAGTAGGCTCGCAAGGTTTTGGTTCAATAAAAAACACACCTTTAAAACCATTGCTACGCGCATAATCTTTTGCCATATGGAGGAAACGGGCAAGATGTTCTTTCTCCCTTTTCATGTCCGTATTCAACAGGCTTAGATAACCTTCCCTGCCGCCCCAGAACACATAGTTCTCGCCACCCAGTTTAATGGTGGCATCGATGGCATTCTTGATCTGCGTGCCCGCATAAGCGACGGCCCCGAAATCAGGGTTCGTAGAAGCGCCGTTCATGTATCGTGGATTTGAAAACACGTTAGCCGTACCCCAAAGCAATTTCACACCACTCGCCGATTGCTTTTCCTTCGCATAATCGGTGATCTTCTGTATCCGTTGCTCATACTCCGCCAGATTGGCCCCTTCATCTACGAGGTCAATATCATGAAAGCAATAATAATCAACGCCTAGTTTGGTGAAGAATTCAAATGCAGCATCCATCTTGTCGTAGGCCCGCTGCATGGGATCGGCCGAACTGTCCCAGGGAAAATACTTAGTACCCGGACCAAAAGGATCAGCACCCGTATTACAGAAGGTATGCCAGTAGCAAACCGCGAATTTGAAAAAATCCTTCATCGTTTTACCAGCGATTGGCCGCTTGGCATCGTACCATTTATAAGCCATCGGATTATCCGAGTCACGACCTTCAAATTTAATCTGTTCAATTCCGGGAAAAAATTCCTTATTACCAAGCGTTACAGATGACATAGAATGCTGTTTAAGATTTGTATGAAAATAGTTAATTTATGTAATGCGCACCGTCTGATGATCCTTCAAAGAGTGTAAGTGCTTTTCCAGTCTCATTTTCTATCAACTCCCTGATGTTCATCAAATGCTCTAAACCCTCGTTGCTGCTCACCATAACAGCCACCGTACCTCCGCTTCCCCCGCCGCTGATCCTCGCGCCCGGTATGCCGTGGCCCTTCCCTTTCTCAATGATGAGATCTACGATTTTAGTGGTTACCGGCTCTGCCAGTCCGACTGACCCATAGCTCCTGTGGGAGGCGATCATCAGCTCACCCAGGCTTTCCAGCAACGCTTCTTTATGATCAGATCCATCAGACTGTTTTATGCCTGCCATGAACTTGGTAATCCTATGGTTTTCCATCACCGGGTGGCGGGCAGCCGGCAACAACTGATACATTTTTAAAGGATCTACCTCAGTTAATCTGTCGATATGAACGCCATAATGACCCAGGAATTCCGCTCCGGTCATCTCAGCCGGAATTAAAGGCTCATATGTGTGTCGGAATAAATCCGGGCTTACATTGGCCCAACATCCGCCAAAAGGAATCGCCGAACTGAGCATCATATCCTTGTCGATTCCTGATCTCATCATAGCCACGGTAAATGCCATGAAAGCCGCTGTTCTGACATCACTGTAGGATGACCCCCTAACCGCATGACGAACCCCACTATCCAAACCGTAGAACCTGACTCCAGCGGGAAGTGGTATGGGATCAAAGACCTCGTGTGGCTGGCATACGATCGGCAGCAGTTGATCTTTCTTTCCCAAATTGACCGCGAGCTGATCCATCAATCCACAAGAAGCTCCCACAACCAGGTTCTCCACTTTCTGTGCCAGAACAGCCAGTTCAATGGGATCCATCTTCAGCCCATAGGCCTTCGAAATGGCATGCATGGTAGCCACCTCAAGCGCAGCAGAGGATGAAACCCCTTTCCCTACGGGTATGTAGCTGCTAACCCGAATATCAACACCGTTATACTCCAGTCCCTTCTCTTCCTGCAACACTGCAAAACACCCGATCACATAGGATGCCCAGTGACCGCCGGGTTTCGACTGCAAACACTTGCCCAACTCACGGTAAGGAATACCTGCTATATCTTCTTTTTGTGTGATGAAATCTTGATCATCCATGTCGGTGGTGACACGAATAATCGAATCGCTCCGTTTAACCAGCACCACCTTCGTCTGCTCGGCAATAGGCATCTGCAACAGCAGAGACCCGCTATAGTCGGATATTCCGCCCATGACATCCAGGCGGCCGGGGGCAAGGCCAATTATCTCATTGACTAATTTGCTCATTGACTAATTTTCGGATTGACGGATTGGCGGATTGGCGAATTCATCATTCTACATTTGCTAATTATAACTTACTCACCCTTCCAGTAAACCTCCTCAACTCTGCCGCTTTTTCTTCCGGCATGGTGTCGGCCATGAAAGTATCAGCCCCGGTCTCCGGACCGGCCAGATACTTCTGCAATCCAGGTTGGCGAAGCGGCGGGCAAAAATTCAGGTGCATGTGGTACCCGCTATAATCCCCGCCATCAACAGGAGCCTGGTCTATGGCCATGATATATGGGAATTGCGTTTTGAAATTCGCATCAAAGGCCCGGGTCACGGCCTGGTATACTTCCGCAAGTCCGCCTAACTCCGCATCACTCATGGAAATCAAACTGGCATGCCTCTTCTTCGGAAAAATATAAGTCTCATAGGCAAACCGCGCGAAAAACGGAATGAATGCAATGGCATGATCATTCTCCGCAATGATCCGGACCTCATCCTTCTTCTCCGCCTCAATGATGTCTTGAAAAATATTTCTGCCCGTAGACCGCTCATGCTCCTGCATGGCCTTCAATTCTTTCCTGTTCACATTGAACACAAAATCCGTTGCATAGATCTGACAGTGCGGATGCGGATTGGACACGCCCACAATATCTCCCTTGTTCTCAAAAATAAGTACCGATCTCACGGCAGGATGCGCAGCGAAAAAGACCATCTCTTCCCTGAGCGCCATAAACACCCGCGCAATATCGCCCACCTCCAGATCCGTGAGGGTTACGTTGTGCCTTGGATCGTAACACACCACCTTGGCTATGCCTTTTGCAGACTCCTTTTTATACAATCCATTATGCGCATCTTCCTGCAACAGGTCCGGCGCATTCATGCCCACCACAGGATGGTCATTCTCAAAAATGAACACATCTCGGTACGCAGGGTTTTGCTGACCGCTGATCCTTGCATTGCCAGGGCATAAATAGCAGCAGGGATCATACTCCAGCAACTGAACGGTCTTCTCAACGATCTCAACATTCCAGGGCCTGCTGTTCCTGTGAGCAGCATAAACCACCCACTCCTGTCTTAATGGATGCCAGCGCTTCTCCCATTTACCTTCCCAAGAATCCTGATTCATGACTATGATTTCTTCAGTTGCTCTTTCCAGACTGCGTAGGCCGCAGCATAGGCGCCAGACAATTCAGGCTCCGGTAAATACTCTTTACTCTTTACCATGCCCCTGAAACATTCTTCGCGGTTTGCCGCTATACCCGCGCCAAAAGCAGCACCACGGGCTGCGCCAACGGCTCCGTCGGTATTATATAGTTCAAGCTTTGCGCCACTCGTATTGGCAAACGCCGTAGCAAAAACATCACTCAAAAACATATTGGCATACCCGGCCCTTACCGTATTGATCTGCATACCCATCTCCTTCATTACCTCCATACCGTACTGCAGCGCAAACACAATGCCTTCCTGGGCAGCCCGCAATACATGACCGGCATGATGCCTGTTGAATGAAAGCCCGCTCATCGCCCCGCCAGGCTCCCGGTTCTCGAGTACGCGTTCCGCACCATTTCCAAAAGGATGGAACATCACGCCTTCGGCACCCGGACGAACCTCCGCCGCTTTTAGATTCATCTCTTCGTAACTCATGCCCGGGAAGAAATTTTTCCTCAGCCAACTGTTCAAAATGCCTGTTCCGTTGACACAAAGCAGGATGCCTAACCTGGTATCAGGACTGAGATGATTCACATGCGCAAAACTATTCACCCGTGATTGTGGATCGAAGTTGACCTTGTCCGTTACGCCATAGACCACCCCCGAAGTTCCGGCCGTTGCCGCCACCTCACCCGGTTCCAGTACATTCAACGACCATGCATTATTTGGCTGGTCCCCGGCACGGTAACTGATAGGTGTACCCGCACTGACGCCGATCAATGATGCCGCTGCCGCTGACACTTCTGCCTGCAGGCCAAAAGTGGGAACCCGCGTTGCCAATAAGGATTCATCGATCCCGTAATATTTCAACAGATCCCTCGCTACATTGGCTTCAGAAAAATCCCATAGTATTCCTTCAGATAAACCCGATACCGTAGTGGCCACCTCACCAGATAGCTTTGCTGCGATATAATCTCCCGGCAGCATGATCTTATAAATCTTTTTGTAAACATCAGGTTCATTGTCTTTCACCCATTTCAATTTCGATGCGGTGAAATTTCCGGGAGAATTCAAATAATGTTTCAACACAAATTCTTCCCCTAGGGCAATCGATGCTTTGACGCCTATGGAAACAGCACGACTATCACACCAAATGATCGAAGGCCTAAGCGGCTTCAACTGATCATCCACACATACCAATCCGTGCATCTGGTATGAAATGCCAATGGCCTCCACTTCGGAGGCAGACCAGTTCACTTGTTTCTTCAACAAAGCGATGGCATTCAATAATTCGTTCCACCACATGTCCGGATCCTGCTCCGCATAACCAGGCCGTGGCGCCATCATCGCCATTTCTGAAGAGGGTGAAAACGCGATGGCAGCAGGAACGCCAGTTTCCACGTCAAGAAGTGCCGCCTTCACGGACGACGAGCCTATATCAAAGCCCATTACATATCTTCCCATATTGTTATTGCTGGTATAAAATAAATCCGTCCGATTACTTGACGGAAAACTTGAAAATGGTTGAGCTTTCAAATTTTTCGCCGGGTTTAAGGACAGCCGAAGGGAAGGATGGTTGATTCGGCGAATCCGGATAATGCTGGGTCTCCAGGCAGAAGCCGGTCCTGTATTCATACACCGAGCCCTTACCCTGCTCAGACCCATTCAGGAAATTGCCTGAGTAAAACTGAACACCTGGCTCTGTAGTATATACCTCGAGCACCCTTCCGGATCCCGGCGCAATCACTTTCGCGGCCAGTCTCATTTTACCCGCTTCCCCATTCAATGCGAAGTTATGATCATAGCCCAGGCCGTATTTGATTTGCTGATCTGACGTATCGTTGATCCGCTCGCCAATCTTGTGAGCACTGGTAAAATCAAAGGGGGTACCCGCCACTTTCCTGATCTCTCCGGTTGGTATAAGCGTGGAATCCACCGGTGTAAAACCATCTGCATTGATCATCATCTCGTGGTCAAGGATATTACCGTTGCCCTGGCCTTCCAGATTGAAGTAACTATGATTGGCTACATTTACCAGGGTGGCTTTATCGGTAACGGCGCTGTAATCCATGGCCAGTGAATTATCGTTCTTCAAACTATATTTTACCGTGATCGTTACATTTCCGGGATAGCCTTCTTCCCCGTCCTTGCTGGTGTAGGTCAGCGTAACAGCAGAACCATCCTGCTTACCAGACCATACCACCTTATCGAATCCTTTGAGGCCACCATGAAGGGTATTAGGACCGTTATTCTTTGCCAGCGTATAGGTTTGACCATCTAACTGAAACGACCCTTTGGCGATGCGGTTCGCATACCTCCCAACCACACAACCGAAATAGGCTTTGCCTTGATAATATCCCTGTATGCTGTCGTACCCCAACACCACATCATCCATCTTACCATTTTTATCTGCCACGCGCAGCGAAACAACACTGGCGCCGTAATTGGTGATCAGGGCTTCCATCCCGTTGGCATTGGTTAGCCTGTATAATGCTACAACATGATTATTCAACGTATCAGAGAATCGATCATTAGCGTCGTTTTTTGACATCGCATCTTCTTTATGTTCTGAAAGTATGCAGGAATTCAATACGACGAGTGCCGAGAGGAAAAAGAAAAACTTCATATGGTTTTTTGGGGAAGTTATGAAATCTCCCGCGCACCATCACCAGTTACCACTTCATAAGCATGTAGTGCTATACCGGTGTTTTCTTTATACACCGGTCCGATCCTGGCGATCAGAGCTTCTATGGCATCCTGGTGGATAATATTGATGGTACAGCCGCCAAAACCACCGCCCATCATCCTGCCTCCCAATACAAAGAGTTCATCCTTTACCAGTTTCACCAGCAGATCCAACTCTTTTGAGCTGACTTCATAATCGTATTGTAATCCAGCATGAGATTCGTACAACATTTGACCTGCCTGATCGAGCGAGCCTTGCTTTAGTGCTTCGCAGACCTTATCTACGCGCTTGTTCTCCTCTACCACAAAATAACAACGCTTATAGATCACCGGATCCAACTCTGCCCGATGTTTCTCCAGCATCTCCGTGGTAACATCCCGTAGCTGTGTGATCCGCGGGTAAAACTTTTTCAAAACACTGACACCGTCTTCACATTGCTGCCGCCTGATGTTGTATTCTGAAGAGGCCAGTTCATGCTTAACACCCGTGTCCAGGAGTACAATTTTATACTGTCCCAGTTCAAGCGGAAAGTACTCATACGCGAGTGACCGGCAATCTAAACGGATCACATGATCCTTTTTTCCATGCAGGCTGGCAAACATATCCATGATGCCCACTTTCAGGCCGATGTACTCTTGCTCTGCACGCTGGGCCAGCAAAGCAAGATCCAAATCTGAGAGTCCAAAATTTCCTGTTGCATTAATGGCTAATGCAGTGACCGTTTCTATGGCAGCGGAGGACGACAGGCCAGCACCAACCGGTACGTCGGCGGCGAGCACGGCATTAAAGGCCTCCGGATGGTAGCCCTGTTTCCTGAACTGGTCAATGATGCCCAGCAGATAGTTCGGCCAGCTCTTCTCATGCTTCTCAAAATGGTTGAAATCGATCGCCACGGTTTCTTTAAAATCGGCAGAGATCCATTTGCCAATTCCCTGCTTTGCCGGACCGATCGCCAGGTAAGCGGCCTTGTCAATGGCGGCCGGCAATACCAATCCACCATTGTAATCCGTATGTTCCCCTATGATATTCACCCTTCCCGGAGCTGAGAACACCCTTGGTGAATCTGAAAATTCCTGCTGATAAGCCTGCCTTACTTTATCTGCTAATGACATGGAGATGATAATGATTTCAATGTAAACAAAAAACTTATACCACCATCAGGCTGCAGCCCCTGATGTCACTGTTATCAACTCTCCCGGTCACTTCAAAGCTTCCGTCGGGATACAACTTTCCCGCATCGTCGGTAGCAATGAAAGAACACGACCATATATTACAAAGGTCGATCACGTTAATGATGCCTTTGATCATGTTTGCGGATGCATCATGGATAGCCCGGGGATCGTCTTCTTCCCTCACCAGCACCTTCATGGTCCGCGACGGGTAAAATAACCCCTGTCCGGGGGAGTAACCCTGGGATAGCATTTCCGTCATGCCATATTCAGAATGGATGTTATTTATACCCAGTTTTGATGTAAGGAGTCGATGCACCTCAGCCCGGGTCATTTCTTCACGCCTGCCCTTCATACCGCCCGTCTCCATAACTACCGTGTGCTCTAACCGCATGGTGAATTGTTCAGCAAAGTCCAGCAGGCCAAAGGTTACCCCGATCAACATCACCTTCTGCTTCCTTTCTTCTAAAGCCAGGATGGTATGGTGCAACTGTTGGTGTTCATAAAGATAAAATCCACTTTCCCCCACCCCGCTCATCCTGATCAGCTCGTCCACCATGTAGACCAGCGAGGAATGGCTTCGCTCCAGATAGGATGGCAGCAGACCTATGATGCACCATTCCTCGGGGTTGCCATAGAACTGCCTGAAACCCTCGATAAAGCTGCGGCGATACAATGCAAGGTCTTTTACGTGGTGCCTGCTGTTAACCATGCCCGTAGTTCCACTGCTTTCAAAAACGATCTCGGGTTCCACATCCCCCGTGACCACTTTATGGGTCTTGAAAAATCCAACAGGCAGAAACGGTATTTGATCGATCGAGGAAACCTGGTCCCGCTTAACCCCCATCAACTCAACGTATTGCCGGTATACCGGGTTGTACTCGGCCTGAATCCTGAAAACATCCAACGCCATCTGGTCAAAGCCGGAAATGTTAAAATCAAACAGGCTCCCGGCTAATTTACTATGGTCATTCAGGTTATTCAAGCGGGATAAATTACATTTGATTGTTAATCAGATTTGATGAAAAATTACTTTCTGACCTTTTTATTGCTGATGATCATCGTTTCTTGTGGCAAAGATACTTTCCAAAGTAAACCACAACTCACCCTTGAGTCAGTAAGTTCATCCATCGTTCCGGTCAACAGCGGTTTGCAGATCAGGATGAGGCTCACTGATAAGGAAGGCGATTTTGTAGACACGGTTTGGGTAAGTAAGATAACCACCCGCTGCCCCAGTTCCAATTTCAGGGATTCTCTCCTCTATCGTATTCCCGGAGACGCCCCACGCACCAAAAACTTCAATGGTGAAGTTCTGATTACTTTCTCATACCCGATAGAACTCCAACCCAGGTGTACCCGTCCTGATACCGCTGTGTTCAGCTTTTGGATGAAAGATGAAAAAGGCAATAGAAGCGATACGGTGCGCACGCCGGCTATCATCATCCTCAGACAATAAGCACGTTGGCCAGAATATTTCTGCAAGCCTTTGTTTACTCTAATTTTTTTATCTCTTGCTGTGCTCTCATGATGACGTGGGAAACGCTCCATATGGCGGGCTTGAAAAATCCCTATATCATTTTCTTTGTTTTTTTTGCCACCCTGCTTACCTACCATGTTCATTCCCTGATCAATGTTGTTTACCCGGCCTCTACAACACGACATCAATGGAATGTCAGCAATCGACATGTCCTGATCATTTTTATCATCACGGCATTGACAGGAACCGTGTATTTCTTTGTCCCGTTCATTCAACACCCGATCCCATTTCTGCTGGCCGGACTGCTCACTTTCCTGTATTCTGCACCCAACCTAAAAGGAAAGCCTTTTGTCTTCCTCAGATCCATCGCCGTGGGAAAAACGCTATACCTCGCATGCATGTGGACCTATGCAACCGCCATCCTGCCTATCATAGCCATTGATACGGCCTCCCATAAGATCCTGGATGCTTTAACCGGGAACAGGTTTTTCCTGGTATATGCCATCTGTATTTTGTTCGACCGGCGCGACCAGCAGGAGGACCGCGAAAAAGGTATCCATGCCTTACCCACACTACTCAATGAAAGATCAATCGGCATGATATATTTTACAAGCCTTATCCTGTCGATGTTTTTTGCCATCATATATTCCTGGCCAGTATTGAACACCACAACCACTTTCCTGCTCCTGCCCCCTGTGATCTGCTTATTTCTGTTTCATCCAACCCGGTACCGGAAGGGAGATTTACTATACTATATTCTATTGGACGGACTCATGATGTTGTCTGCCCTTTTGCAGGCCATCTATCTATATTTTCATTTACATTCGTAGCAAGATAAAGAAGCATATATGGCAAAGAAAGTCAAAGAGAAAAACGACAAGAAAGAAAAGAAAGTAAAAAAGATCATCACCGATCAGTCGTACGCCTTCCTGAGATCGTATATCAATAATCCATCGCCCGTGGGCTTTGAGCATCCCGGTCAGAAATTATGGCTGGATTATATCAAGCCCCATGTTGACCATTTTTTCACGGATCCTTATGGATCTGCTGTGGGCGTGATCAATCCCGATGCGCCTTTTAAAGTTGTGATAGAAGCGCACGCCGATGAGATCAGCTGGTTTGTAAATTACATTTCGCCTGAAGGGCTTATTTACGTAAAACGCAACGGCGGCGTAGACCACCAGATCGCCCCAGGTAAAAGGGTCTTCATCCATGGCAAAAAAGGCCTGGTTAAAGCCGTATTCGGATGGCCAGCCATTCATACCCGTTTGGGAGTCGATAAGGAACCGCAGCCGAAAGTGGAGAACCTAAGCCTGGATTGCGGAGGAAGAAATAAGAAAGAAGTGGAAGAATTGGGTGTCACCATAGGCTCTGTGGTCACTTACGAAGAAGGTTTCGATGAATTGGCATATGGTTACCTGATCGGCCGCGCCATGGATAACAGGATCGGCGGGTTCATGATCGCTGAAGTTGCCCGCCTCCTGAAAGAAAATGGCAAGAAACTACCTTTTGGATTATACATCGTCAACGCGGTGCAGGAAGAGATCGGGCTAAGGGGCGCTGAAATGATGGCCCGAAGGATCAAACCCAATGTGGCCATCATCACTGACGTCACCCATGATACCACTACCCCGATGGTCAATAAGATCATTGAAGGCGATGTGGCCTGCGGTAAAGGACCATCACTGGCATTCGGGCCCGCGGTCCACAACAAACTCCTGGGCATTGTACAGGATACAGCTGAGAAACATAAAATTCCCGTGCAGCTGCGTACGGTGAGTCGTAGTACCGGTACAGACACCGACTCATTCGCTTACGCCAATGACGGATGTCCTTCTGTACTGATCTCGATCCCATTGCGCTATATGCACACGACTGTTGAAATGCTTCACCGAGATGATATCGAGCAAACGATCCGGTTGATGTATGAAACGTTATTGACGTTAACGCCGAAAACAAACCTGAGTTATTTTGACTGATGTGGTTAAACAATCAAGGGGAAAATTCTTCCCCCTGAATCATATCCTACTCATTGTTTTCTTTATACTGAATGGGATGAATGGTTTCCGGACAACCATTGTTTTCCGTGAACCATTCCTCCTGTTCCTGACGCTGCTCATTCTTGCAACGATATCGCACGCCGTCTGCAGGCTACTCGTCCGGGATAAGCACAAAGGCAGGATGATCTCTTTCCTGGTCTTATTTGTTTTGCTTTACGCACGAACCATCCACTCTGCCATCAACGAGTGGTACAAGCCCGGAAGATTCAACTATACCTACTATTTCCCGCTATTATTCTTGTTTTTCGCAGCTGCGATATGGTTGGTCAGAAGAACATCTCAAATCAAACTGAAGCAGTTAAGGAAATACCTCACGATTGTATTGGTCAGCCTTGGGATCTACGAAGCCGGCAGGTACGTATATGATATTACGCTGATCCATAAGCTGCCGGAAATGAGATACAGCGCTAACGCACAGCTAACCCCGTGGACAGGATCAGACAAGCCGAATATCTATTTCCTCCTGTTCGATGAATACCAGGGTGAGAAAGGCCTGACCAAAATGAGGGGAACTGCTGACTCCAGTTTGAGAACCTATCTTTCCGCAAATCATTTTATGGTGGCCAAAGATCCTTCATCGGGATTCAGGTATACATTTTACTCCATGGCTTCCCTGTTTGGCTTGGCAGACCTGGAATTCCCGCAGAATCAGGCTTCCAAAAGGAACACAACGCGCAGTGATGCCTTTCTCGATGAAAAACGGATCATTACGGCGTCTCGAATGATCAGGGATAAAAATCCATTGGTTGACTACCTCATTGCCAACGGGTATGATATTCGCAACCATTCCATGTTCGATCTGCCAGGGCGACGCTCTGAATTTGACAACATCACCTATTTGACCTGGTATAGCCTTCAATACCACAAGACCCTGCCGGGCTGGCTGGTATCCGACCTCCTGCATATTGTTCCCTCCAATGGGGCACAAAAGCTTTTCAACTCTTTCTTCTATCGCACGCTCCGGCAGAATGCGGATTGTTATGCGTCAACCTTAGCCGAGATCAACAGTAAGACGATAAAACCTCGCTTTGTGTATTCCCATTTCCTGCAACCCAGACCACCAGTTTTTCTTGATGCCAGGGGAAAACAAAAAAACATTACCGTCGCAATGCGTGAATTCAACATGGGCGGGCAGCCATTCATTGGTTCTTACATCAACTACCTTACATACACGAATGAGATGATCAGGAAGATGGTGGACCAGATCAGCGTAAGGGATCCCGGCGCAGTGGTGGTTATCGCCAGTGATCATGGCCTGAGGAGCTGGGCCGGCGAAACGGACGATGTATTCAACATACAGCTGGCCATTAAACTTCCCCAGGGCGCACTCCAATTTTCCGATACCGCTACCTTGTCAAATACCTTCAGGATCGTGCTGAATCAGATCGCGCAACAAAAACTCGATCTGCTCCCTGGCAGGAAGCAATTATAAAAAGGATTAATTTTAGCAAAACGTTTCTATGCTGATCTATGTTGACCCAGGAAGTGGCAGCTACCTTGTCCAGTTACTCATTGCAGCAGTACTGGGACTGGGCTTCTATTTCAGATCTGGCTGGAATTATATCCGATCATTCTTTTCGAGGAAGAAAGATGAAAAGAACTGAGAAATCCTCCTACCGTGATCCATCGGGCCATATATTCATGCGTGATGGAACGGTGTACCGACAAATAAATGCTTCATATTCACAGTCATACGATCACCTCATGGCATCCGGCCTGTACGATGAAATCACAAAAAAGAACTGGCTTATTTCCCATATAGAACTTCCGGATGAACCCGGCGCTTACAAGATCATCAGGCCCGCACAACTGGTTGGTATCAACTACCCGCACGAATGGAGCTTTTCACAATTGAAAGATGCTGCCTTACTCACCCTTCAAATCCAACGTACGGCCATTGACCGGGGCATGGTCCTGAAAGATGCTACAGGATATAATATTGTTTTTACAGATCAGTATCCCATCTTCATTGACACCCTGTCGTTCGAGATCTATGATGAGTCTCAGCCCTGGGTAGCCTACCGGCAATTTTGCGAATGTTTTCTGGCCCCACTTCTGCTGGCTCAACATGCAGGCGGGGATATGATACGCATGTTATCTGTTCACCCCAACGGCATCCCGCTTTTATTGTGCAGCAAACTGCTTCCATGGACGTCCAGATGGAAAGCGCTCTCCTCCTTGCATGTTCATTTACAGTCGTCAGTAGCTTCAAAAAAATCAGCAGCTGAGCAAAACATCATTTTCAGTAAAGCAAAAATGCTCAGGATCATCGATCATCTCCATAGAGGGATCAGTGACCTGAGTGCGGGTGACAAAGAATCGACCTGGGGTAATTATTATAACGATTCAATACTCCCGGGCCAATACCTGGATGAAAAGAAGAAAGCGGTGGTTCAACTCACCGAAAGGATCTCATTCCGATCTGTACTGGACCTCGGGGCCAATCAAGGTGAATTCTCCATCCTGATGGCTGAAAAGGGCAAGAAGGTGACGGCTACCGATTCGGACCATCTGGCCATTGATAAACTATATTTAGCCTCTAGGACACGCAGTATTCCCATTACCGCTCTGGTTAATGACCTGATGACTCCTTCAGCGGACATGGGTTGGAACAACGAAGAGCGGACCCGTTTCTCAAAAAGACATCAGGCAGATCTTGTCATGGCACTTGCCCTCGTACATCACCTCTGCATTGGGAAAAATCTGCCTTTTGATATGCTTTTCGAAGGGCTATCGAGCCTTGGCCAATTCCTCCTGATTGAGTTTGTACCGAAACATGACGAAAAGGTCAGCTTACTTCTCCAACATAGAAAAGATGTTTTTGACCAATACGATGAAGCCCATTTCGAAGCCGCGTTCGCAGAATGCTACCACCTGCTCGAGGTCATGGAAATTGGCTCCACCGGAAGAAAATTATATCTGCTGGAGAACAAGTTGCGGCCATGATGCTTATTTTTGGCTCATGAGCGACATCCGAAATAACTGGACACTTGCGGAGATCAATGATATTTACAACAAGCCCCTGCTTGAACTCATATACAAAGCGGCTACCCTCCACAGGGCACATCAGGACACAGGCGAAGTACAGGTCTGCACCCTGCTATCGGTAAAAACCGGCGGTTGCTCAGAAGATTGTGCCTACTGTCCCCAGGCTGCCAGATATAGTACAGATATTACCGTACAGGCCCTCATGCAAACGGATGCCGTTCTCGATTATGCGAAGAAGGCAAAGGCTGCAGGCTCAACCCGTTTTTGTATGGGTGCAGCCTGGCGTGAAGTAAGGGATAACCGGGACTTTGATCGTGTCATTGAATTTGTACAGGAAGTGAACAAACTGGGAATGGAAGTCTGCTGCACCCTCGGTATGCTCACGGAGAACCAGGCCCAGAGGCTGGCAGATGCAGGCCTTTATGCCTATAACCACAACCTGGATACATCAGAAGATTATTACGGTGAGATCATCTCCACCAGAACATACGACGACAGGCTGCAAACCATTGAACACGTCAGAAAAGCAGGCGTATCGGTTTGTTGCGGCGGAATCATTGGCCTGGGCGAAAAACATGAAGACCGTATCAACATGTTGCACACCCTCGCAACCATGCCCGAACATCCTGAATCCGTACCCGTGAATGCCCTGGTACGGGTGAAAGGAACGCCACTGGAAAATCACGACAAAGTAGATATCTGGGATATGGTGAGGATGATCGCCACCGCCCGGATCCTGATGCCGAGAGCGATGGTCAGGTTAAGTGCCGGAAGAACAGAGATGAGTATCGCGGAACAGGCGCTTTGTTTCATGGCGGGGGCAAACTCCATCTTTGCAGGCGATAAGCTGCTGACTACACCCAACCCCAGCTTCGATGAGGACAATGCCATGTTTGAACTACTGGGACTGAAGCCGCGTGCAGCCTTTAAAGATTAAAGCTGAACGTTTAATCCAAACTGATTATATCCTGTGCTGGATTGATACTGGCTTCTGGCATACCTGATCTGCATCTTTTTCAGGTTGACCCCTGCGCCAAATGAAATGCCCGTCAACCCATTGGTCGTATTGTTGAGCGAAAGCTCGGTTCGCCGCAGCACATTATACCCCACGGAAAACTCCAGTCGATCCCCGGCATAGATCTGCGTAGCAAATACAAAATGACGAAAAAGGTTATTCAAAAAGCCATCTCTTAGATCCGCAGATTCTTCCGAGTTGTTGAACGTAGTATCGTTGTACACCAGGTCAAACTGGTGCAGTCTTTGTGCCGTAAGGGAGAACTGGAAAGGCGTGCCCGTCAACCTTTTGGTAATCCCCAGCTGAAGATCAAACGGCATGTCCTCTGCCTCGCCGCCATAGGTCCTGATCTGTGACCCCATATTTCTGGCAAGGAAACTCACCTGAATCATTTTTGACGTGTCAAAATAATTGAGGCCCACATCCAGCGCCAATGCATTAGACCGGTAGATCCCGTAGGCAGACTGAATATATTTCAGGGTGGCGCCATAATGCCATCTTTCAAGGTACCTTCTTCCTGCTGATACCTGAACCACATAATCGTAGGGCCGGAAACTGCCCATGATATTGCCGGCGGCGTCTGTCTGTTCCGTAGTGCCGTA
>JBBAJO010000006.1:66749-117948 GCA_040404005.1 Chitinophagaceae bacterium | reverse complement strand
AAAATAATTGATACCTACTCCAAAACTTGTTTTCCAGGAAGGTTTATAGTACGCACCCTGCGCATGGATGTTCTTGATTCCAGCGTAAAACAAATTGAAATTTGTTCCGATCTGTCCATGCATCTCCGGCCTCAATAAGGCAGGATTGTAATAGGTCATCGAAACATCTTTTGAAATAACAGAACCGTTCACCCCTCCCAGAGCAGAAAGCTGCGGAGCGGGCGACAACTTCAGGAAATTAAACGCGGCATCCCCGCCCAGGGTTTGGGAAATGATCTGCATATGCAGCAAAACAAAGACGGCCGCGAGTTGGAGCTTCATCTCATCGAAAGTAGCAATAATTCGGAATTGGTTAAGCCAACAATAACAAGGCCATCCTAAAAATGAAAATCCCCCATAGAGATGGGGGAAATTCTTTTTAACCCTTAAAACAACCAACATGAAAATTCTTCTTGGAGAAGAATTCTACTTTGATTAAACACGAAGATTGTTTATTCTGTTTAAAGTGTCATCATAAAACCAAACAACAATTTATAACCTTCAGCTATACGAGCGCCAGATCAAGCACTTGCTGCATATTCTTGACATAATGAAACTTCAATCCTTTTATAAAATCAGAGTTGATCTCCTGCACATCTTTTTCATTCTGCCAACAAAGAATGAGTTCTTTAAGTCCGGCACGTTTCGCGGCGAGTACTTTCTCTTTGATGCCTCCAACGGGCAGCACCAATCCCCTCAGGGTAATTTCACCCGTCATCCCAAGGTAGGGTTTCACTTTCCGGCCGGTATAGGCAGATGCAAGCGCGGTAAGCATGGTGACTCCGGCACTTGGACCATCCTTGGGCGTTGCACCTTCTGGTACGTGGATATGAACATCCTTTGTTCTGAACAACTCAGGATCAAGTCCATATTTTCTGGCATTGGCATTCAGATAGGTGAGTGCCGTGCTTGCGCTCTCCTTCATCACATTGCCCAGGTTACCTGTCAATTTAAGCTCACCCTTACCTTCGCTGAGAATGCTTTCAATGAACAGGATGTCGCCCCCCACATAGGTCCACGCCAATCCCACAGCAATTCCAGGCAAAGGTGAGTTCTTGTAACTTTCATTACTGTATCTCGGCTTGCCGAGTATACGATGGAGATCAGACAGCCGCAGTCCTGATTTCACTTTACCCCTGGTCGCATAGTCCCTGGCCATTGACCTCATGATAGAGGCCAACTGTCTGTCAAGTTCACGTACTCCCGATTCCCGGGTATAATTTTCAATGACTTCCTGTATGACCTTATCGTTCAGATTCAGGTTCACATCTTTCAACCCATGCGCCTCTTTTTGTTTTGGGATCAGGTGTCGTTTTGCGATCTCCACTTTTTCCTTCATGGCATACCCATTCAACTCGATGATCTCCATCCGGTCCCTCAGCGCAGGCTGGATGGCATTGATATCATTGGCAGTGGCTATGAACAGCACCTTGCTGAGGTCATATTCCATCTCCAAATAATTGTCATAAAAGCTGTTGTTCTGCTCAGGATCCAAAACTTCCAGTAAAGCAGATGAAGGATCACCCCTGAAGTCTTTGCCTACCTTGTCTACCTCGTCGAGGATCATGACCGGGTTAGACGATTTCACTTTCCGGATAGACTGTATCACGCGACCAGCCATCGCACCGATATAGGTTTTCCTGTGACCGCGGATCTCGCTTTCATCGTGTAATCCGCCCAGGCTGAGGCGCACATATTTTCTGCCGATCGCGTTTGCAATGCTTTTTCCTAAAGATGTTTTACCGATACCCGGAGGTCCAACAAAACAAAGAATAGGCGACTTCATATCCCCTTTCAGTTTCAACACGGCAAGATACTCAAGGATCCTCTCCTTGATCTTATTCATTCCGTAATGGTCAGCGTCAAGGACTTTCTTAGCCCTTCGCAGATCATAATTATCTTTTGTGATCTCATCCCATGGAAGGTCAAGCATGAGGTCTACGTGATTATAAACGATGGAATAATCGGGTGTGCTGGAATGCATCCGTTCCAGCTTTTCGATCTCTTTCTGAAAAAGATCTTTTGCTGCCTGCGGCCATTTTTTGGCCTCTCCCTTCTTGATCATATCCTGCAATTCCCTGTCGTTCGAATCTCCACCAAGTTCTTCCCTGATACTTTTCAATTGCTGCTGCAGGAAATAATCGCGCTGTTGCTTGTCGAGCTCCGTCTTGGTTTTATTAGTGACCTTATTCTTCAGCTCGGCAAACTGTAGTTCCCTCTGTAGCAGGTGCATGAGTTTCTCAGATCTTGCTTTAAGATCATCGATCTCCAGCAGGGTCTGTTTTTCTATCACTTCGCTGTTCAGGTTTGAACTGATGAAGTGGATAAGAAAAGAAGCGTTCTCGATATTTTTTAAGATGATCGCTGCTTCAGAGGGAATGTTTGGCGAAAGATGAATGATCTGGGCTGCGAGGTCTTTGAGAGACGATACCGTAGCATCAAAGTGCTCATCGTTCACGATGTTATCCTCCGGCAACAATTCAATACTTGCCCGGAAGTAGGGCTCGTCCGACAATACCGTTTTCATCCTGAAGCGTTTCCTGCCCTGGATAATGACGGTAGTGCCTCCATCTGGCATTTTGATCAACTTTATGATCTTGGCAACCGTGCCCACTTCAACCAGATCAGAAATTTGCGGCTCCTCCACGGCACTGTCTTTTTGTGCCAGTACCCCTACCATTTTGTCAGTCTTATAAGCCTCATTGACGGCTTTTATCGATTTATCCCGCCCCACCGTAATGGGGATCACCACGCCGGGAAACAATACGGTATTGCGTAGTGGAAGTATAGGTAATTCCTCGGGAAGATCAGTATCATCAATATGTTCACCCTCCGACTCATTCAAAGGGATGATCGGCATGAAATCCATCTCCTCGTCGGGAAGGGCCCAGATATTTTGTTTAGTCATAATAAAAGGTAAGGCGACAACCTGACATAACAGGTCATCGCACGCAGATTTATTATCCTAAGTCAAGAAAGATGCCAAAGGGAGGCCATTGACTAATTGGCTCAATCCAATTGGCTGATTCTTCCAGTCCAGCGGGTTAGAAAATGTGAATCATCCGGAATTAAGAATGAGCTAATGAGTCAATGAGCCAATGAGCCAATGAGCTAATTAAAACATCATCGCCACGCCCAACTGACCACCCCTGCTTTTCCATTTATCCTGGGTGTCGATATTATTCAAATTCGTAAGTCCCATTCCATAGCGACCATAGATCCGAAAGCTGAAGATATTCAGCTGAATACCACCGATCAAAGACACGCTGCCACTCTTAAATGCTTCAGCACCGTCCTGCAACAGCGTCCTGTCTTTAGACATCATAACACTGAAATTTGGGCCGGCCTGAAAACTGATAAAAGGTGAGGGCCTCCAGGTAAGCAACACCGGTATGGAGATAAAATTGAGTTTAACATCTTTAAGTGTTCCGGGATTAACCGATCTGTAAAGGGTATCGAAACTGTAACCCGTTTTCGTATTGGACTCGTTGAATAATACTTCGGGCTGGATCCCCCATTCTTTACTCCACATCAGTTCAGCTACCCCACCAAGGTGATAACCCCAATTGAACTCGTCACTAAACGAGACTCCGTCGATCTTGTAAACGGTAGCTCCACCCTTTATACCCAGATTTATCCCTTGTGAAGAAGCTGAGAAAGCAGCGAACAAGCACACGAGAGCGAGCACAAGCATTTTGATCCTCATATAGTATATCTTAATTGGGATTTGACTGTAAAAAAAGACAAATAGTGAACCAACGAATGTTAAATAGCCTACAATTATTTGTTAAATGGGAAAATTCCCGGAATAATAACGTAATGGCATAGACGAAGATAAGACAATTGGCTCATTTGCTGATTGACCCATTGGCTAACTGATGAAGAGCCTGGGAACTAAGAATTGATCAATGAGCTAATTAGTCAATTCTATAATCGTAATCTCAGGAAGTATCCCTACCCTGCCCGGGTAGCCTATGAATCCGAAACCGCGGTTCACATAGAGCTTCTGATGCCCTTCTTCGTACAATCCCGCCCACTGCTTGTAAACGTATTGCACGGGACTCCATTTGAACCAGGGGATCTCAACGCCGAACTGCATGCCATGGGTATGGCCACTAAGGGTAAGATGGATGTCTTTGTAATGCCTGACCTCCGCATCCCAATGACTGGGATCGTGGCTCATCAAAATCTTAAAGGGGATATGCCTGCTTCCTTCATAAGCTGCCGGAAGGCTGCCGTATTTTGGAAAATTTGATTTCGCGCTCCAGTTCTCAATGCCCAGCAACGCGATCTGCTGCCCCTCTTTATCCATCACCACATGCTCGTTCATCAACAAGCGCCAACCCATTTCGCCATGGATCTTTTTCAACTGTTCGAGATTCTCCACCTTAGCTTGCGGACTCGCCCATTTTGCATAATCACCGTAATCGTGGTTACCAAGCGTACTGAAGACGCCCATAGGGGCCTTGAGCCTCGAGAAGATCTCCTTGAACTCATGCATCTCCTCGGCCCGGTCGTTCACCAGGTCGCCGGTGAAAAGGATCAGATCCGGCTTATTTTCAAGTATGAGCTGAACCCCTTTCTCTACAGCTTTCTTATCGGTGAAACTGCCTGAATGGATATCTGAGATGTGGACGATCCTTAGCCCTTTGAAAGCCGCGGGAAGATCCTTGAATTCCATGGATATTTGCTGCAGTTTATAGCGATACTTATTCCCGAATCCCCACAGCAGGGTTCCAAACAAACCGGAGCCCAGACCCAGCCCGAGCCAGGTCATAAAAGTAGATCGGGATATGGCACTTGAACTGAAATCTTCGTTCTGTACAAACCGGTAATAAAGTTTTCCTCCGCTCCAGTGCAAAATGCGCCTGAAATCGTCCAGCAGAAATATGGTCGATGCGATAAACTTCGCGATGAACACACCAATGAGAATGGCAAAAACATAGATCCGGATCATTTTCGGCCATTCCATCACGTTCAGCACAGATCCAAACATAAATATGCAAACCGAAGCCAGCGTCAGGGCCCAGTATATAGAGTAAATCAGTACCCTTGTTTTAGGGGCTGCCGTTTGCGAAACATGTTTCACCGCCTGGAATACATACCAGTCGATCAATAACATGATCAGGATAAATATCCCTGATCCCAGCACTCTTGCCATACTGAAAATTTAGAAAGCGATGAATTGGTCCACCTGGTTCTCCATGGCCTCTACCGTAGCCGTGTCGTGAATCTGTTCAGATCCATTCAGCAATTTATCGACCATGGAAATGGGCAGCTTGTTGGGGTGTACTGCCACATGAAGATAACTCAGGGAGCCGGAAAGATGGTCCATTCCCCGCAAATTGCCTGCCCTTCCTGTGGAGATCCCGGTCAGCAGGGCTTTCTTACCCGGCCAGACCCTTTTGTAGTCAGACAGGTCGATCATGGTCTTCAGAGAACCAGGAAAGCTGCCGTTATACTCTGGCAAAACAAATATAAACTTATCGGTAGGAATGAGCACATCCTGCTCCAAATGGCTCAAAAGCTCCGTTTTTTGGTTAAGGTCCAGTCCTTCAAGACTCACAAGACTGGCCTCAATTCCCCTATTCCGGAGAATATCCCTGTACTGCCGGGCTACCTTGAGTGTTCGGCTGCCGTGGCGGTTGGTGCCGGAAATGATCGTATAGTTCATGTTAGTAGGGGTTATAACACCCAATGTTGATATATTGTTCCCAAAAATGGTGCCGAACGATTAAATTTGCCATTCTGACAAAATCCGGGTTCTCATGCAATTCACCTATTACGGACATGCCTGCTTCAGTGTTGAGGTCAACGGGAAAAAACTCCTTTTTGACCCGTTCATTACCCCCAATGAACTGGCTGCTTCTGTGGATGTAAACGCAATCGAGGCAGATTATATCCTGGTCAGCCATGGGCATGCCGATCATATCGCTGATTGTGTTGCCCTTGCAAACAGAACCGGAGCGCTGGTGATCACCAACTGGGAGATCTATGAATGGCTGGTTAAACAGGGTGTCACTAACATTCACCCCATGAATACCGGGGGTACCAGGGATTTTGATTTTGGCAGACTGAAATGTGTGGTTGCCCAGCACTCTTCCAGTTTACCGGACGGTAGCTACGGAGGTAATCCAATGGGGTTTGTAGTCAAATCCACGGCAGGGAATTTCTATTACAGTGGAGACACTGCCCTTACGCTGGATATGCAACTGGTCCCTCGCTTTACGCCGTTGGATTTTGCCATTTTACCCATCGGCGATAATTTCACCATGGGTTACGAAGACGCCATACGCGCCGCCCACATGATCAGCTGCCACCAGGTGATCGGCGTTCACTACGATACTTTCGGATTCATAAAGATCGACACGCAAGCGGCTACTCAGGAATTTTCAAAGAACGGTCTCCAGTTGCATTTACCCGCAATTGGATCCACAATAACCATATAACCAACAAACACGCATGGTCCGTACGATAGGTATTGCAAATCAGAAAGGAGGTGTTGGAAAAACAACGACTGCCATTAACCTGGCAGCCAGCCTTGCCGTTCTGGAATTTAAAACACTGCTGGTAGATGCCGACCCCCAGGCAAACAGCACCACCGGTGTGGGTTTTGACTTACACAATGTGCAACAGAGTTTGTACGATTGTATGGTGAATCAGATGTCTGCCAAAGACGTGGTACTGAAGACCGATATCCCCAACCTGTTGCTGCTCCCATCTCATATTGACCTGGTGGGTGCTGAGATCGAAATGATCAACTATCCGCAACGCGAAACCGTGCTAAAAAATATTCTCGCCGAAATAAAAGACGAATATGATTTTATCGTGATCGACTGCTCCCCTTCCCTGGGTCTTATCACGGTCAATGCGCTAGTTGCGGCGGACAGTGTTGTAGTTCCTGTGCAGGCAGAATTCTTCGCATTGGAAGGTCTGGGTAAATTGCTGAACACCATCAAAATCGTACAGACCCGGCTGAACACGGAACTGGAGATCGAAGGCATCCTGATGACGATGTACGATGGCAGGCTGAGGCTCTGCAACCAGGTGGTGAATGAAGTCCGTAGGCATTTTGAAGAACTTGTTTTCAATACCATCATTCACCGGAATACCAGGCTCAGTGAAGCCCCCAGTGTAGGTAAACCTGCCATTCTTTATGATGGAGAAAGCAAAGGCGCGATCAATTACCTGAATCTGGCCAAAGAGATCCTTCAAAAGAATAATCTGACCAGGATCAGTCAGGAAGAAAGAATGTTAACATAGGCACATGAGTAATCCGAACAATAGAAAAGAGGCATTGGGAAAAGGGATAAGATCGCTGCTGCAAAGCATTGACGCGGATCTTAAAACAACAACAGGTTCCTTAAAGCAGGATGTGGTAGACAAAACAACATCCGTTAATCTGATACCCATTGGCCAGATCGAAGTGAATCCGAAGCAGCCGAGGCAGAACTTCGATGAAACCGCTCTGCAGGAACTGGCCGCGTCCATCAAAATACACGGCATCATACAACCCCTTACCGTTTCATCCATCGCTCCACACCGGTACAGGCTTATTGCAGGCGAGCGCAGGCTGCGGGCATCAAAGGTCGCAGGACTAAAAGAACTTCCGGTTTATGTAAGGGATGTGAACGACCAGGAACTGCTGGAACTTGCCCTGCTGGAGAACCTGCAGCGACAAGACCTGAACGCCATTGAGATCGGCATCAGCTACCGAAGGCTGATGGAAGAATGTTCCCTCACCCAGGAACAGGTAGCAGAGCGGATGGGAAAGGAAAGATCGACCGTCACCAACTATATGAGGTTGCTGAAGTTGCCGCCGGATATCGTTGTGGCCGTCAGGAACGGCAGCCTGAGTATGGGGCATGCCCGGGCACTGATCAATGTAGATTCAGTAGACAAACAGCTCTACGTATATCATAAGATCATGGATGATGGATTGTCGGTACGACAAACAGAAAACCTCGTTCGAACGATGTACAAACAGGCTACTCCTGTTAAAAAAACACAAAAAACGGCTCTCGCGCCCGCATTCAAGAAGATCGAGGATAACTTAGCGTCGCATTTTAATACCCGTGTAAAAATGCAGCATCACAAAAACGGGCATGGCATGATCAACCTGGAATATTATTCCATCGAAGAGTTGAACGCCATCCTGGAAAAGATGAATATCACGGTTCACTGATATGCGTTCATACCGCCCACTCACATTTTTCATTACGGTATTGCTGATACTTGTATCTGCTGCCTCATTCGGGCAGCAGCGCGATACAGCTAAAAAAGTTTTAGATACAACAAAAACTGCCATTGAGAAAAATGCAACCGATACGGTAAAAAAGAAAAGAAGCGAAGCCGGTAAAGCCGCTATCAGGTCAGCCGTTATACCGGGCTGGGGCCAGATCTATAACAAGAAATACTGGAAACTTCCCATCGTTTATGGAGTACTGGCGATACCTGTGGTAACTTTTTCTTACAATAAAACCTGGTACGAGAAAACACGGGAGGCGTACAATATCCGATACTATAATGATACCTCGAAAGTTTCGGATCTACCTACTGATGGTATTGACCCAACCCTACAGCCTCTGTCTACGGCATCATTGCGATTATATCGAAATGAGTTCCGGCAAAACGTCGACTTTTCCGTACTGGCTTTCCTGATCATCTGGGGGCTTCAGGTGGCCGACGCCGCCGTTGACGCCCACCTGAAAAGCTTTAACGTCAGCGATGACCTCAGCCTGAAAATAAAACCAATGATGTCGCCGGGAAGATCTGCAGGTTTGAGCCTGGTCATATCCTTTCGTGATGATAAACCTAAAACAAAGTCCCTCGCACTTTAAAATCGTTTGATGATGAATATCGCCCTGATCGGATATGGTAAAATGGGTAAAATCATAGAAGAAATAGCGATCTCCCGCGGTCACTCAGTGGTTTTAAAGATCGACCTCTACAATATCACTGACTTTACTCTGGATAACCTGAAGCAAGCAGACGTTGCCATTGAATTCACCGGACCCCACAGCGCTTATGAAAATGTCATGAAATGCCTGGAAGCGGGTATCCCGGTGGTTTGCGGATCTACAGGGTGGATGGACCAGTATGAAAAAGTAACCAGCTACTGCCATCAGAAAAACGGTAGTTTCCTCTATGCCAGCAACTTCAGCGTGGGCGTAAACCTGTTTTTTGAACTTAACCGCCTGTTGGCGAAGATGATGGAAAATCAGCCCGACTATGATGTGAAGATGAGCGAAGTCCACCACACACAAAAAAAGGATGCGCCCAGCGGCACCGCAATCACCCTGGCCGAGCAGATCCTTGCCGAACTGGGGAGGAAGTCGTCCTGGGTGAATCATCCAACAGCAACGGCGGGTCAACTTTCTATCGAGAGTATCAGGGAGGATCCTGCACCGGGCACACATAGGATAGCCTATACCTCCACTGTAGACGATATCGAAATCATACACACCGCCCACAATAGAAATGGATTTGCCACCGGCGCGGTGATGGCGGCAGAGTACCTCAAAGGAAAGGAGGGTATCTTCACCATGAAAGATGTACTGAATATTGGCTGATCGGCGATCTGCGCCATAATCAGAATCCGGTTTTCGATTTTTTTTATTAGTTTGTATTGTGCTCAACAAGAAAACCCAATATGCCCTTCAGGCACTCATGTACCTTGCAGAAAACAAGGCCAACGGTCCTGTGCTCATTTCTGAAATCGCCGATAAGAAAAGGATCCCGCTTAAATTCCTCGAGAGCATCCTGCTGCAATTAAAAAAAGAAGGTATACTGGACAGCAAAAAAGGAAAAGGTGGCGGCTACTATCTGAATTTGCCTGCCCGGGAGATCCCCCTGGCAAGGGTGATCAGGCTGATCCACGGCCCGATCGCTATGTTGCCCTGCGTGAGCCTTTATTTCTACCAGCGGTGTAAAAACTGCGATGAAAAAAATTGCGGTTTGCACGACACCATGATACTCGTTCGGGATGCCACTTTAAAGATCCTTGAGAAAAAAACAGTAGCAGACATTGCCTATCTTGAAGACTTCCTCGCAGATTGAACATTGCCCATTTTATTAAACATAATTTTGCCACTTATTTATGGCTGAAGATTTACATATCGCAACGGGTACAAAAGAAGAAAAGTATAAAACCATACTGCCCCAGATCAAAGGACTGCTTGAAGGGGAAGATGATCTGATCGCCAACCTGGCCAACGTGGCAGGGGCACTTAAGGAACAGTTTTCGTGGTGGTGGATCGGTTTCTACCTCGTTAAGCAGGGCGACCTGGTGTTGGGTCCGTTTCAGGGACCGGTGGCCTGCACGCGGATCAAAAAAGGTCGTGGTGTTTGTGGTACGGCCTGGGCTGAAGCGAAGACCATGATCGTACCGGATGTTGAAGCTTTTCCGGGACATATCGCCTGCAGCAGCTTTTCACGCTCGGAGATCGTAGTGCCTTTGATTTCGGAGGGGAATGTTTGGGCAGTGCTGGACGCAGACTCCGAGCATCTCGCCCACTACGATGAAACTGACCAGCGATACCTTGAAGAAATTGTAGCCCTGATCAAAAATTAGTCTCCTTTTTCCCAAGCAACTCGTCAACGGTGGCATTGAACTCCCGTTTGTAGTCTTCATGATACTTTCCGGAACCGGGGCCGGCAAAGCCGGGATGGATCTTTTTCACTTTGCCATCCTTTCCCAGAAAAATGGTTGTGGGATATACTTTGATGGTGGTTAGCTGGGGCAAGGTTTTTTCGGTACGCAATGAGTCGCTGGTGATGACACCCGTATTCAGGATGGGATACTCTACTTTATGTCTTTCCTGAAACTTACGAAGCGTTTTTTCAGCTTTCCTGAAGTCGCGCGTATACTCATAGGCCAGGCCGATCACTTCAACGCCACGCTGCCGGTTCTTTTTGTACCACCCACTTAGAAATGCCGTTTCGTCCATGCAGTTAGGACACCAGGAACCCATCAGCTGGATCACCACTACTTTATTCCTGAATCGCTCATCATGGATAGACACCATATTTGAATCAAGGTCCGGGAATCGGAAGTCAAGCCTGTCCTCTCCCTCTTTCAGGTACATCATGGCACCCGCGGGCTCCACTTTGACCGAAGGATCCTGCACAGCTGTCCAGGGCTCCAAGTGCCGGAGGCCTGCACAGAAAACACCCAGGTCGATCTTTCCCGGGCCAGTGATCTTTGCCCCGAAATAATAGGCATGGCTGCCGTCGAAGCAACTCAACATCAGCGAGTCTCCTGTAACTATGCCTTCCAGGAACCGGTAGTCACCAGACGGATTCAGGAAAGTACCGGTCAGTTTATTTTTTTGCTGCCTGAATTCCGCAACTGATTTTCGTTTTGTTCCATCAGGCCGGGTAAATTCAACAGCATACCTGCCGCTGATATTGTATGATGCATCGCCTTTGACAGGCTGAAAGCGCCAGTTGACTCCCGGTGTGGCCTCCACCGGCATAACCTGGTCAGCTGTTGTAGTACCTTTATACCAGTAGCCCTTCATCGTCTGGTCCGAACTAACGTACATAGACAAACGAGAATCAAAAAAAGGCATGTCGATATAAAGCGAATCCCCTTTCTTTTTGATACTGTCAACCCGCAATCGTTCAGATGCGTTGCTGATCACCCATACAGGCTGATTGTTTTCGCTTTGCGCCACCATGTTGAATACAATGGGAATGCCATCTTCCCTGGTCATCACCACCCTGTAGGAAGTTTGGCCATAAGCAACAGACATGAGTGAAACAAGGACCAGTAAAGATCTCAGCATACAACAAATCTACTACTAAAGGTTGTCAAACATGTCTGCGGTCAATTTCTCAAGATCGAACTCGGGCTTCCAGCCCCAGTCTGCTGTTGCTACGCTGGCATCAATACTCTGAGGCCAGCTGTCTGCAATAGCCTGCCGGTAATCAGGCTTATAATCGATCTCAAAATCGGGGATGTGCTTTTTAATACAGGCAGCGATCTCCTTTGGCGAGAAGCTCATGCCACTGACATTATACGAAGTACGCACTGATATGCGATCCGCCGGCGCTTCCATCAACTCAATAGTCGCCCGGATCGCGTCTGGCATATACATCATGGGCAGGTAGGTGTCTTCCTTGAGAAAACAGGTGTATCTACCGTCTTCGATCGCATCGTGAAAGATCTCCACGGCATAGTCCGTAGTGCCGCCACCGGGTGAAGACTTATAGCTGATCAGGCCGGGATACCTGAGACTGCGTACATCAACCCCGTAGCGTTGATGAAAATAATTACACCAGAACTCGCCGGCAAATTTGCTGATCCCATATACTGTGGTAGGTTCAATCACGGTTTGCTGGGGACAATTGAGTTTGGGACTGGTTGGACCAAATACAGCGATACTACTGGGCCAGTATACTTTTCTGATCTTCTCCTCTCTGGCGATGTCCAGCACATTCAGAAGCCCGGTCATGTTCAGGTTCCAGGCAAGTGGCGGATTCTTCTCTCCCGTGGCGGAAAGAATGGCCGCCAGGAGATATATCTGGGTAAAATGCTGGCGGATCACCTGCACGTGCAGCATCTCCTTATTCATCACATCCATACTCACGTAGGGACCGGTCCCTTTCAGCAGCTCGTGCTCTTCCCGAAGGTCCGATGCCACTACATTAACTCCGCCGTAGATGTTCCTGAGTGCCAGCGTGAGCTCAACGCCTATTTGTCCGCAAGCGCCTATTACAAGTATTCTTTGTTTTATCATGGCTTACATCGTTGCGTCAAAAATCAAGAAAAAATGGCACTTTTGAATTTGATTTAAGATTATTTATATGGAAAAATTTCTTGGGGAGCTATTCCACGGACAGGATTATGATGCTAATAATTTTTTTCTGATCGCAGGGCCGTGCGTGGTGGAAAGTGAAGAACTGATCATGGAGGTAGGCGAAAAAGTGTCTGCCATCTGCAGAAAACTGCAGATTCCCTATGTGTTGAAATCATCGTACCGAAAAGCCAACCGGACGAGCGTATCATCATTTACAGGACTCGGCGATGAGAAAGCCATGTCTATCCTCAGGATGGCCGGAAACCGGCTGGGCCTTCCGGTAACTACAGATATCCATGCCCACGAAGAGGCTGCCCTGGCCGCCGAATATGTGGACATCCTGCAGATCCCTGCCTTCCTCTGCAGGCAGACCGACCTGCTGGTGGCTGCCGCCAAAACCGGGAAGGTAGTTAACGTAAAAAAAGGACAGTTCGTTAGCGGAGGCTCCATGAAATTTGCCGTAGAAAAGATCAGGAACGCGGGTAATGACAAAGTAATGCTTACGGAACGTGGAAACAGCTTCGGGTACCAGGACATGATCGTGGATTATCGAAACATCCCATGGATGAAAGCTCACGGTACACCCGTCATCATGGACTGCACCCATTCGCTCCAACAGCCGAATCAGATCTCAGGTGTAACGGGTGGCAATCCTGAACTGATCAGCACCATGGCAAAAGCTGCCATCGCAACGGGAGCAGATGGCCTGTTCATTGAAACCCATCCCAATCCTGCTGTTGCAAAAAGTGACGGAGCAAACATGCTGAGGCTCGACCTCCTGGAAGGCGTGCTTACAGAACTCGTAAGGCTGCGAAAGGCAGTAGTCGTTTAGGGATACGGAAGTAATCCCATCTTCAGTTAGATATGTTTAGAAAATTGACGGACCGGCGGATTAGCGAATTGATCACCGTACTCAAGAATCTACCAATGATGATGGTTTCATAGAACAAGGCGCTCAAAAACGGGAAGCCTGATGAGGCGAACAGACATTGGAATATCTTTTGAAAGGAACAGTAAAAAAGGTAACCACCAATAACTAAAAAGGAATCAACGGCACCCTATAAGAAAGATTTTTCGAAGGATTTAATGATGATAAACAAATTACGCGCTAATTTTCACATTTCAAGCATAATCTGTTGTTTTACTGCTCATTAGGAATAGATGCCTGCGTTTTTCGCCCTGAAAGGCCCCTGCTCCTCAGTTCACCGGGATTAATATGAAATACCTTTCTGAATGCCAGGATAAAATTACTCATGTTTTTGTACCCTAACTGCGATCCGATCTCATGCACAGGAAGATCGGTTGCCAGCAGAATATTCTTCGCCTCCAGCATTCGGTGCTGCTGGAAGTAAACGTAGGGAGGCATACCGTATACCTGCCGGAAGAGGTTCTTCAGTTTAGTTACGCTGATCGCTGCCACCCTCGACAGTTCCTCCAGGGAAGGAGCTGTTGACAGATCTGCCAGAAGTTTTCGTTCTACTTCCACCATCCGGTTGATATCGTCTTTTGATATCCCCTTTCGTTTTTTTTCACCCATATGCTTATGAAGCCAGGAAAAAAAATGTTCAAGGATCATGGTCACCCGGTTCTGAAGATAAACATGAATATCCGTATGCATATCTTCAGGCGGATTCAATATCTCCTGCATCAGCTGTTTTGAATCCACATCCATTTCCTTCATATGCACTGTATCTGCTTTCAACTGCAGATACCGCTGTAACACATCTTCCATGCGGTCGATCCGAAGATGCCCCGCAAGCCATTCAGGACTTATGATCACACGAATTCCTTTTACCGTTGAACCTGCAGGACTGTATTGCCGGAGATCTGACAAGAAACTCAGCAGATACATATGTGAGACCTCTGGCTCGGCGGTCTCAACAAGATCCCCGTCGATTTCAGTGATCAACTTTCCGGGGTGGGCCACTTCCTCACAAATGAATGCATAGTATTCCTTATCGCCTTTCGAACGGGTAAACCAAAAGTCGGCAGCAAGACTGAAATCAAAAATGTAAGCATCCAGTTTATTGGGCAGCCTCTCTTTTCGCAGATACCCTTTTCCAAGAATACCAGGGAAAACCAACAGATCATCCTCCGCTGTTGTACCCAGTTGATCAGCAAGATCACTGATCAGATCCTTATGATCAGATATTGTGAATGAGAACTCAAACATCAGCCTGCATGTTTCCTTGTTTTAATGATATCGCTGGGAAGATAGTCAAAGACATGGCGGAATGCCTTTGCGAAATTACTCAGGCTCTTATAACCCGTTTCATATCCCACTTCCTTAACAGAATACTCCCCGGACAACAGGAGAGCACGGGCTTTCCCCATCCTTTGCCGCTGGAAATATTCATATACCGGATACCCGTAAACGTCGCGGAAAAGCTTCTTCAGGCGAGTTGGGCTCATGTCATATTTAACGGACAGTTCTTCTACCGTAGGGGCAGTCGCAAGATCGTCGCGCGTAAGCTCCGCCTCCACTTCCATCATCCTGTAAATATCCGCCGCAGGAATTTTCACGCTATCTGTCGCCTGCATTTTTTCCATGATCCGATTCAGGAAACGCTCCATGAGCAACATGATCCTGTTTTCTATGATGGTAAAATAAACCGGATCATTCACGTCAGTTCTCAGCATGTCGTTGATGTATTTCTTATAGTCGGTATCAAGGGGTTCCAATGTGAGTTTCTTTGCCTTCAAGGCGATATACTTTCTCAGTAGCTCATCTTCCTTATCAATTCCGAAATACCTGGCGAGCCATCGAGCATCAAAAATAATTTTTACAGAACGTATGATACAACCGCGGGAAGCGATAACGGTATTGTCAAACAGGGTACTGTGCAGCGAGGCCGCGGAATAAATGGGCGGCTTGAAATGGGTGGAATCTCCCCCAACCACCTGCTCCAATCTTGTCTTAATAAAGATCTCTTCGAAAGACAGTATATAGAATGCAGGCTCTTTTCGCTTCCGGTGAATGGTCACGTCCGCATCCATTGCAACGTCTCCAATGGCTACACTTAACCCATTCGGAAGCCGGATGGCCTGAACGTAACCTTTCCCAAGATATGGAGGAACTTTCAGGGTATCCTGCTCAAGGGCAATACCAAATTTCGAAGCAAGGCTTTTGATCAGGGAATGAAAATCTGCCTGATCAACTTCCAGATAGAACATGCCCTAAAATAGTTATAATCTCAATGAAAACGGGAAGCAAAGAGTAACATTAATAATATCGGAGCGGATTTCTTTTCGCTTTCCAGATATACTCTTTCAAATTGATCCAGAAGGCCATAAACAGGTAGATGACCACAGGAGAACCTATGGTAAGGCATGATGTATAGATAAAGTATTTCCGGATGGTGGTACTCGGTATCCCGATCTTCTCACCCAACCAGGTGCAAACACCAAAAACGCGGCCCTCTATAAATTGTCTGAATCCATCTGCCATAAAACAAAATTAATGATTCCTAATTATATTCAGCGATGTTTGCAGCAGCCCTTCTTTTCATTATTTTCGCCCTGCCAAACAAGCTTCCATTAGCTATAAAGTAAAATATCATACCATGGTTTTCGATCTCGACCTGATTAAGAAAGTTTATGCTGAATTACCCGGAAAAGTGAATGCTGCCCGCCAATTGGCCGGCCATCCCTTAACACTGGCGGAAAAGATCCTCTACTCCCACCTGTACAACCCCCTCAGCCGCGCCTATGGCAGAGGTAAGGATTATGTGGATTTTGCGCCCGATCGGGTAGCCATGCAGGATGCAACGGCTCAAATGGCCTTGCTACAGTTCATGACAGCCGGCCGCGCAACGGTTGCCGTACCCTCCACCGTGCACTGCGACCACCTGATCCAGGCTAAAGTGGGAGCCGCCGTTGACCTTAAAACAGCTATAGATACCAATAAAGAAGTATATGACTTTCTGGCCTCTATTTCCAACAAATATGGAATCGGATTCTGGAAACCAGGCGCGGGCATCATCCACCAGGTGGTGCTGGAAAACTACGCTTTTCCCGGCGGTATGATGATCGGTACCGACTCCCATACACCCAACGCAGGCGGTTTAGGGATGATCGCCATTGGCGTGGGCGGCGCTGATGCAGTAGACGTTATGGCCGGTCTGCCATGGGAACTGAAAATGCCCAAGCTGATCGGTGTAAAACTCACTGGGAAGATGAGCGGCTGGACCTCCGCAAAAGACATTATCCTCTGGGTAGCCGGACAACTTACCGTTAAAGGCGGAACCGGCGCCATCGTTGAATATTTTGGCGATGGCGCGGATAACCTCAGCGCCACCGGTAAAGCGACCATCTGTAACATGGGCGCAGAGATCGGAGCTACTTGCTCCATTTTTGCCTATGATGCTAAAATGGGCGCCTACCTCAAAGGCACCGGCCGTGAAGAAGTTGCCAACATGGCTGACCAGGTGATCGATCACCTACGCCCTGATGCCGAAGTATATGCCAACCCTGCCGCGTACTACGACGAGATGCTGGAACTCAACCTGAGTGAATTAGAGCCTTATGTGAACGGACCCTTTACACCAGACCTGGCTACCCCCATTTCCCAAATGAAAGAGGCGGTTTCAAAGAATGGCTGGCCAGCTAAATTGGAAGTTGCCTTGATCGGAAGTTGTACCAATTCTTCTTATGAAGACATCAGCCGCAGCGCCTCCATTGTAAAAGATGCAGTAAGCAAAGGACTTAAAGCAAATTCTGAATTTACCATCACACCAGGTTCAGAATTAGTACGTTACACCATCGAAAGAGATGGCTTTATTAAAGAATTCGAGAACGTGGGCGGAGTAGTTTTGGCCAATGCCTGCGGTCCTTGCATTGGTCAGTGGGCCAGGCATATCGACGATCCAAACCGCAAGAATACCATTATCACTTCTTTCAACAGGAACTTTGCGAAGCGCAACGACGGACTGGCAAGCACCCATGCTTTTGTAGCCTCTCCCGAACTGGTTACTGCCATGGCGATTGCGGGCACCATCGCCTTTAACCCCATCACCGATACCCTCGTTAACGATAAAGGCGAAGCCGTAAAGCTGGCTGAACCTACCGGACACGAATTACCACCAAAAGGTTTTGAAGTGGATGATCCGGGATACCAGGAGCCTGCAAAAGACGGCTCCGGCGTGCAGGTGATCGTAAAAGAAGACTCCAACAGGCTCCAACTGCTTGAGCCGTTCGCCGCCTGGGAAGGAACGGACCTCAAAGGCCTTAAACTGCTGATCAAGGCCAAAGGGAAATGTACCACCGACCATATCTCCATGGCGGGACCCTGGCTTAAATTCCGCGGACACCTGGATAACATCTCCAACAACATGCTGATCGGCGCGATCAACTACTTTAATGATAAAACAGACTCTGTAAAAAATCAGCTGACAGGGGAGTTTGGCGCGGTGCCCGCAACGGCAAGAGCTTATAAAGCAGCCAGTGTGGGATCCATCGTGGTGGGCGATGAAAACTATGGGGAAGGTTCCAGCCGGGAGCACGCAGCCATGGAACCCAGACATCTGGGCGTAAGGGCCATCCTCGTCAGAAGCTTCGCCAGGATCCACGAAACCAACCTGAAAAAACAAGGTATGCTTGCCCTGACCTTTGCTAACAAGGCCGATTATGATAAAGTCATGGAAGATGACCAAATCGACATCGTAGGCCTAACGAGCTTCGCTCCCGGGACCCCGCTCACTGTTGTCCTGCACCACAAAGATGGAAGCACAGACAGCATAGAGGTGAACCATACCTACAATGAACAGCAGATCGAATGGTTTAAAGCAGGAGGTGCCCTGAACGTGATCAGGAAGCAATTCGTTTAAATCAGAAGAATGTTAATACGAAAGGATGGTTGAAAGACCATCCTTTTTTTATGGCACTAACGTTTTTTACCAGTATCAGTATTAACAACGAAAGCCAATTCATTGCGCTAATACATCAAACAGGTACTTACCGCTTTCCACCCTTCTTTTTGAAATCGCGGTAGGATCCCGACTTTTTCTTTCCCTTCTCTGAATTACCAGCTTGTGCACCGCGTGGAGTGTTGACATCATTCTTTTTACTACCCGCTGCAAGTGGCGTGTTTTGCTTAGTAACACCGCCGTGGGAGGGCTTGTCATTCTTAAGCCCTGCAACCTGCTTAGCAGTTTTTCCTCGCTTCTGTTTACCTTGCTCCTCGGTTAGCCCCAACTCCGTTTTGCCTGCTCGGTTTCGACCAGAAGCCGGCTTTTCTGACCTTGCCTTCACCCGGGGTGCAGCTATTGAAGCAGAGAATTCCACAGCATGATGAAGGGCTTCCATCTCGGGCTCACTGAGGTATCGCCATTTGCCTAATGGAAGCTTGTCGAGCTTAACATGCATCATCCTTACCCGCTGCAGGAATATTACTTTATAACCCAGCACCTCGCACATTTTGCGGATCTGCCGGTTCAGGCCCTGTACCAGGATGATACTGAAACTATGTTTTCCCGTTTGCCTAACCCTGCAGGGAAGGGTTTTAGTGCCGTCGATCCTGACGCCTTCCGACATACTCTTCATGAAAAGGCCGTCGATATTGCGGTCAACCCGCACCGAATACTCTTTTTCATGCTGGTTGCCGGCCCTGAGTATCTTGTTTACAATATCGCCATCGTTCGTCAAAAATATCAACCCCTCAGAGTCCTTATCCAGCCGGCCAATAGGGAAGATACGTTTAGGATAGTTGATATACGTGATGATGTTACCTCGAATGTCTGTATCGGTAGTGGTAGTGATGCCCGGGGGCTTGTTGAAAGCCAACACCACCATTTTCTCCTTTGCAGCAGGTTTCACGATACTACCGTCAACCACTACTTCATCCCCGGGTCTATACCGATTCCCGGTTACCGCTACCTCATTGTTCAGCAGTACCCTGCCAGACTCGATCAGGCGGTCTGCTTCCCTTCGGGAACAATAGCCGGTCTCACTGATAAATTTATTTAATGAAATCTCCAAAAAGAAGGAATTTGAAATGTAAAAATACGATTTAAGGCTGGTTGGGGCATCCTGCTTTCTTCGGCTTTATAAAGATTGTTTCCATTTTTTTGCATCTGTATGCAACATTTGCCCGAAGGCCTTGTCACTAAATAAAATCAAACACTGGTGGAACTGGCTGCAACCTTACCACATATGGACCTGGTAGAAAAATGTAAACAAGGCGATCCCCGGAGTTATAAAAAGTTATATGAGTTGTATTCCAAGGCGATGTTCAATACCAGCTTCCGGATCCTACATCATGTGGCTGAAGCGGAAGATGTGCTTCAGGAGTCATTCATTGATGCATTCAAACACATCCACAGCTTCGAGAACAGGTCAAGTTTTGGTTCATGGCTCAAACAGATTGTTGTGAATAAGTCGATCAATGTGATCAGAAAAAGAAAAACCGACCTGATAGATATTGGAAATACAACTGTTCATGAACTTCCAGAGGAATAAACGATAGATGAGAAAGAGATCCAAATGAAAGTATCAGAAGTGACAAAAGCAATAGCCGACATGCCAGAAGGCTACCGTTCCGTACTTACGCTCTATCTGTTTGAAGGCTATGACCATGAAGAAATTGCCCAGATCCTGCAGGTTAAGGAATCAACGGCCCGCACGCAGTATGTAAGGGCTAAACAAAAACTCCTTTCGAAACTTGAAAACTTAGCAAATCATGGAACTCAACAATTCTAAAAACAACAATAACCTCGAGCGCTTCATCCGGGACAATCGGGATGCATTCGACCACCTGGAGCCAGATGCGGCACTATGGAATAAAATCGGTGAAGCCATTGGCGAGGATAAGAAGACCACTACCCGCAAGATCAGCATGAGCTGGGCAAGATGGGCAGTTGCAGCTACTCTCTTCCTGGCTCTTGCGGGTACGCTGACTTATATGCTGTTCTTAAGGCCTACATCCGGCAGCCTGCCCCTTGCCGGGAAAACAGAAAAACGATCCGAAGCAGTTGACCTGATCCTGAATCAGATCGATCCGCAATACGGTAAACTGGTATCACAGTTCATGGACGTGATCGGAACAAAACAAGCTGAACTGAAAAAAATGGAGAAAGATGACCCTGCACTTTATCAAAAGTTCTCTGGCGATATACAAAAACTGGATTCCTCCTACCACGTGTTGCGCAGCACGTTGAATGCAAATCCAAACACAGAACTATTGTTACAGGCCATGATCAGCAACCTGCAACTGCAGATCGACCTGCTCAACCAACAGTTAGCCATTATTAAACAAATAAAACAGCCTAAATCAGAGAAAATATGAAGATCAATATACTCGTAAAAATTATTCTATTCCAGGTCCTCCTTACGTTCCCGTTCATAGGATCAGCCAACGAAGAAAACCTGGTGGAAAAGTCAAAGACGTTTAATCGCAGCTATCCGGTCAATATGAATGATGTAATCACCCTGCAGAACCAGTTCGGTGAAATGAAGATCAATACCTGGGACAGGAATGAGATCAAAGTGGATATCAAAATTTTTGCTAAAGCTAATACGGACGAAAAAGCGCAGAATATCCTCGACAATATTTACATTCAGGAAAGCAAGTCTTCCTCCGGCGTTTCTTTTGTTACAAAAATGAAGAATGAAAAAAACAACTGGACCAACTCTAAAGAGAATAGTGAATACAAAGTAACGGGGATGAAAATCGACTATGTGGTCTTTATGCCTGCAGGCAATCCCCTGAATGCCTCTAACCAGTTTGGACCGATGATCCTCACTGATCTCAGAGGTCCCGTTACCCTGTCCAGCAAGTTTGGAAGCCTCACTGCTGGGCGACTCAGCCAGGTACAAGAAGTGGAAGTTGAATTTGGTGAAGCAAAGATCGAATCTGTTAACGGTGGCACACTTATCGTAAAATTTGGAAAGGGTGATATCCTGCAAGTAACTGGAGACGTTGACGCCAGATTTGAATTTTGCAACAAACTCAGGCTTGGCGTAGATAATAATACCAAAGCCCTTAACATCCGTTCATCCTATTCTAATATTTACCTGAATGCCCCATCAAACCTCTCCTCATCCATTGATATTAAAACCAGTTTCGGCGAGTTCTCTAATAAAACTGCGTTCGATATAAAGAAACTGGGCGATGATGAATCAAACAAATACGGGCCGAAATTCGATAAGCAGTATAATGGAATTACTGGTAGTGGCAGCAATAAGCTTAAGGTAAAATCCGACTTTGGGAATGTGATCATCGGCCATAACCTCAAAGTTGATTTCACTACCACCAAAAAATCGAAAGTGATCTGATTAAAACTTAGCCACCCGTTCTGCCATCCCGCACGGCAACTTTCTTCTTCCCCTCATTCTTCTTTTCCCACTCCTCCACTGCGGCCGGTTTAGACTTTGCCTTGGCGTCTGTTTCCAGCGGTTTGGTAGCCGGTGCAGCGCCCTCTGCGATAGGCCTGCCTAAGCCATCCAACCGTTGGCCATAGGTATAGTTCTCTGACTTTTTGATCATTCCGGATGATGGATCGTAAAACTTCCATGCGCCATGCTTTATTTCAGAAGCTTCGTGCTTAATGACTTTAGAAGTGGTCGCCATCGGGTTATTCAAGTCAGGCACCTCAATGGTATCATAAGGATCCAGGGGATTTATCGCTTTCCAGCTTTCTTCCCTGAGCAAGTCGCCAACAGACGTAAAATAAGTTTGCTTACCATCCCTAAATCCCCATCTGTAGTTTTCAATGGCGAGGATATCCCCGCTCAGATTATACCTTCTCCACGGCCCCTCCTTCTTATCATCTGCAAATTCCCCTTCCGCCTCATAGCCGGGCTCACCTCGGAGGGACTCAACCCTGATTACCCATTTTCCCTGTTTCATTTTTTTCCTGTCAACCGCGTTTATGGTATCCCCTTTAACAGAGATCTCGTAACTCTCCCACTGTTGGGCGCAAAGCACAAAGGGAAAAAGCAAAATGATGGAAACAATGACAGGTTTCATAATCTGGAGTATTTGGATAATCAAATGTAGAACGTAAAAAACGATTATTCATTTTTCAGGAGGGCGTTTTTAAGACGATCAACACCTAAACCATTCATAATAACTAAATTTTAGCAAGTCGCAACCCTAATTTTCATCCCGTAAAAGCAACGATAGTCAGTACCAAAAACAAAGAATAACTATGCCTTAGGAAGCTGAAAGAAGTAAATGCGGGGCATGCCCGCTTTGTTACTTTTTTAATCCCATCAGATACAACAAAGCCAGTTCATAGCCTTTTAACCCTAAACCTGCAATGGTACCTTTTACCTTAGCAGACACATGAGACAGTTTTCGAAATTCTTCGCGTGCATGTACATTTGAAATATGAACCTCAACCACGGGTGTGCTGATGGCCGCTATGGCATCTCCAATGGCCACTGATGTATGGGTGTAGCCCCCGGGGTTTATAATGATGCCGTCTTGTGAAAACCCGGCTTCCTGGAGCGCATTGATCATTTCCCCTTCTATATTGCTTTGGAAATATCCAAATATAACAGCAGGATACTTTTGTGTCAAATCCTCCATAAATTCCAAAAACCCCTGGTTTCCATATACATCGGGCTCTCTTATCCCCAATAGGTTTAAATTAGGACCGTTAATAATCAGTATCTTCATTGCCTCAAAAAGTTTATTGGCCTAAATTAGCGTTAATTGTAACATATGAAAAAAATGAGGTTTTTTACGGTCTGTTTTCTCTTTATTTCCATCTCCCTGCAAGTTGTTGCCCAAACTGACCTTGGCTGGGACCCCAAAGTGGTTAAAGGTAAACTACCCAATGGTCTTACCTATTATATTCGTGAGAACGGAAAGCCCGAGAAAAAAGTAGAGCTGCGGTTGGTCATAAACGTTGGCTCGATCATGGAAGATGACGACCAGCAGGGCTTGGCCCATATGGCAGAACACATGGCCTTTAACGGTACCAAAAATTTCAAAAAGAACGAGATCATTTCCTTCCTTCAGGATATTGGTGTAGGTTTTGGAAGTGACCTGAACGCTTACACATCCTTCGATGAAACAGTTTATATCTTACCAATACCTACCGACAAGAAAGGAAATCTTGAGAAAGGATTCCAGGTGCTGGAAGACTGGGCACATCAGGTAACTTATCTGGATGAAGACATCAATAGCGAACGAGCTATCATTTTGGAAGAAAGCCGACTCGGGAAAAGTGGCGAAGAGCGGATGTTCAAGAAAGTTTACCCCGAGCTTTTCAAAGGGTCAAAATATGCTAACCGCCTCCCGATCGGCAAGGACAGCATTATTAAAAATTTTAACCCGGATGCTATCCGGAGATTTTATAAAGATTGGTACCGTCCGGATCTTATGGCCGTGGTAGTGGTCGGCGATATAAAACAAGCCGATGCCCTTCAACTCATCCAGAAACATTTCAGCGGCCTGATCAATCCCGCCTCTCCTAAACCAAGGACTTATTTCGATGTACCCCCCTATGGCGCCTCTACCGCCATGGTGGTAGCCGACAAAGAAGCCACCAGCTACAGCTTTGCCTTGAACTATCCTTCTTATAAAGTCTCTGCTTCCACTTCCCTTGAAGATTATCGAAAAGATATGATTCAGAACTTGTATACTTCTATGCTGAACGCCCGATTCCGTGAACTGACTCAAAAAGAAAACCCGCCCTTTGTGTATGCGTTCGCAGGCTTTTCTGGTTATGCGAGAAATTATGAGGGCTTCAATGTACAGGCTTCAAGCGGTACCAATGATATCCGAAAAAGTATTGACGCAGTTTCCGAGGAAATAGAAAGGGTTAAAAGATATGGTTATACAGAAGCTGAATTGGACCGTGCTAAAAAGAACGTGCTTGCTTCTATGGAGCGAGCCTGGAACAACCGCGATAAAACAGAGTCCGGCCAGTTTGCAGACGAATACGTTCGAAATTTTACAGAAGATGAATCCGTACCGGGGATCGACAAAGAATTTGAGATCACTAAACGGTTTTTACCGGGTATCAGCCTGAATGAAGTCAATAAGGTCTCAGACAAGTACAAACAAGAGAAAAACAGGTTCGCTTATATCATGGGGCCCGAGAACAGCACAACAGCTACCGTACCCTCCAACAGTGAAATACTGGCAGGCCTCGATGCAAAGGCAAAATCAGATATTAAGCCTTACGAGGAAAAAACAGTAGCCACAGATCTGCTGTCAAAATCACCTAAAGCTGGAAAAATAACCAGCAGAACAACGAATACAATACTTGGTACTACCGAATTGACGCTCAGTAATGGCTTAACGGTCACCCTTAAACGAACAGATTTTAAGGCGGACCAGATCATCATGAATTCACATAGATACGGAGGAACAGGAAGCTATGGTGTTGCAGATAAATACAGTGCTGAAAATGCAGTTTCCGTGGTTTCCACAATGGGAGTAGGAAATTTTTCACCTAATGACATGCGTAAGGCGATGGCCGGAAAAACAGCGAGCGCTTCGCCTTATATCTCCGGCACCACTGAAGGATTCCGCGGAAACAGCGGCAACAAGGACATAGAAACCATGTTTCAAATCCTATACCTCTATGTAACAGAACCTCGCACTGATACTGCGCTCTTCAAATCGTTTATTCAACGCAGTAAGTCCCAGTTTGCCATGATGGGCGCAAACCCGCAGTTTGCTTTTATCGACACGCTGATAAAAGTGATGTATGACAACAATCCCCTTGCCCCTACCGCCGTTCCCAAAGTGGAGAATTACGACAAGATCAATATGTCTAAAGCCATGAGCATTTACAAGGAAAGGCTTGGGGATATGACGGGCATGCATTTCAATTTTGTAGGCAGCTTCAATGAAGAGGAAATTATTCCCCTCATCGAAAAATATATCGCCAGTCTGCCCGCCAGCGGTAAAAAAACAAACTTTTCCGACAATAAAGTTAGGCCAGCCAGAGGCAACAACAACTTTACCTTTAAAAAAGGGAAAGAAGACAAGAGTCTGATCCTTGCTTTCGCATTTGGAGAAGCGCCATACAGTCCGGAATTAGGGCTTTCAATGCTCGGACTCTCTGAGATCCTGAATATAAAGATCATTGAAGAAATGCGCGAAAAAATCCAGGGCATCTATGGAGGCGGTACTAGCGCAAGTCTCAACAAGGACCCGTACAATAACTTCGAATTTGTTCTTCAATTGCCATGCGGGCCAGACAAAGTGGACACCCTGATTAAAGCCTATCATTCCGAACTGAATGCCCTGGCTGCTAAAGGCCCTGAGGTCAGCTACCTCGACAAAGTCAAAAAGCAATGGTTGGAAGAATACAAAACCAATATCAAAACAAATGAATATTGGCTGTCAAAACTCCAGCAATTCAAACTGGGCGAGTCTAATCCGGATCGTATGATCAACTTTGAAAAATATGTGAATGCGCTTAAACCCGCTGACATCCAGGCCGCTGCCAAGATCGTTGTAGCCGCACCCAGCAAGGTCACAGCCGTTTTAAAACCCGCAGAATAGCTCTTTTTTCTTACAGTCAGAAGGAGATCATACCAAAGCAACAACTTGAATCAATTCAAACAAGCAAGGCCCCAAAGGGCCTTGCTTGTTTTGATGAAAATTTATTAATTAGCCTGGTCAATTTCTATTTCCCGGAAGTGGACCCAATATGCAAAGGCATTACAAGCTGTTTCACGACAGCATCTCCAATTTTTTTTCCCTGTAACATGCCATTGTTAATCGCCTCCTTATAATGTATTCCGCCGTAGAAGCGGCTTACCGCTGCTTCATCGGCAGCTTCGCGAAATGATTTGAAATGACGTACAGGAAGACCGTAACCAATCTCTGTATCATCTGCAAAACTAAAGTCATTACCAAATAGCGCTGATAATACGGATGCTGCAGCGGCGCTGATCACGCTATGGCCGCTGGTATACTCGGGGAAAGGAGGTGTCTGCAATAAAGGTCGCCATGATTCATCGATATATGCATTGATATAGGATTCCGGCCTGATGGTATTGCTTCTGTACTTTTCGTCCCAGCAACTGATGAAGCCATCGTAGAGAGCCACAGCAGTAAAGAGATATGACTGTAAAGAAACATTGAACGAGGCCTTTGCTTTCATACAGGCCACTCCCGCAATACTCATCCAATGGCCTCCCGGCGATAGTTTTTTTGTCGCAAAATTCAAATGACCCTGCGTGTTCAGATAGAAGGGATTACAATCCCAAAACGACGCAATGGCGGAATCGCCAACGGCCATCTTCTTTGAAACTTCATATACTTCCAGGGCCTGTTGGTAGAAAGGAGAATCTTTTGATGTGCTGAACTTCATAGGCGAAGCTGGCCTGTATTCGTCAATGGACTTGATCACCACGGGTCTGAGCTTTCCCCAGTGAGGTTCTACCGCGGCAAAATATCCCGGTGGCGTAGGGATCCATGCAGAAGGATCTTTGATCAGGCTATAGCGTTTCATCTTCCTGGTAGCACCATAGTTGTCCTTCGCTGCCCATGACATGACACTGTCACTAACCTTACGGGCCCATTCAATGGACACTTTTTTGATTTCCAGGGTGATCTTATAGGAGGATAAGATCGCCTGTAGTGAATCCTGCATGGCTGAATCAGAAAAAACAAAGCGTGAGGATGTAAACAGCAAAGCATAGATGCTGCTATAACGCGAATCAACCCGGGATTTTGCGGGGGGATCAAATGGCGGATGGAAATCTTTACAAACCTCCCCGAAAGAAGGATAAGCAGGATCTCCGGCCTTAGCAGCCTCATATGCCGCCACGGCGGTATACAAATAGATCCGGCTGGCTACGGGAGGAGAGAAAATATCATGAACGATCACGGTGGTGACTGCTTTTTGCGCCCTGTGCAACAACTGCTCCTCTTGGGCATTAAGCACGGATGGCAGCAAACAGGATAACACCGCAATAGTTAGTATCGATCTGATTTTTCTCATTCCAAGATTTCTAATACCTGCACAGGCTCATCGTTTTTAGCAACAATGATCAGCCTTCTGCCACTCGCATTCTTTATGATGGCAGTTTGTCGTACATCACCGCCAATATACAATCCGGTTTCTATCGCCGGCCTCACATCAGCCACACCGTCTTTGTTAAAATGCACTAAACTCCCCAACCCTGCATCACTCCTGCCCCATTGAACCCGCCAGGGATAGAAGTTCCCTGTCATCAACAATCCCTGCTCCCCAAGATCATTGATACTGAAAGTCCTTGATACCTGCGCATATGGAGGCAACACCTGTTTTTGGAAACTATTGTCGCCCTTGTTGATATAAGCAACTGTTGAAAGTTCAGTCACATTCCTCTGCAAAGCAGATTTTCTTTTTGCATCCGGAACAATGTCCGCGATCCCTGCATTTGCATACTGATGATATTTTACAAATTTTCTACGCAGTGGGACCACCTGATCCAGGAGTTCATCCCTCGATGCGGCAGGATATGAAATGCCATTGATATAATAACAAAACAGGGGATCTTCCATGCCATTGTCATCGATGTCTGTCACAAACAAATTAACGGGTTCTTTTTTTGATGTTTTGAACTGAAGATTATCACCAGCATTTCCTGCAACGATATCCGGCTTCCCGTCGCCATTGACATCACCCACAAAAAGCGCGCTCCAGAGTCCTTCATCTGACAAGCCTGAGGTGTTCGACACCTCCTTAAATGAACCCCCGGTATTCATGAACAACCTTACACTCATCCACTCACCCGCGATGATGAGGTCGATTTTCCCATCGGCATCCATATCAGAAAAGGCAGCAGAACTGATCATACCCGGCGTTTCCAATTCCTTTGACCAAGCTCCCGTTACATCTGTAAATTCAATGGCTCCATTCCTTGAATCATTTCTCAGTAAATAACTACGACTTGCATGAGGGAATCCCCCCGGCACTGCGCTTCCGCCAACAAACAGGTCTATATCACCATCGCCGTCCATATCCCCCACGGTGATGGCCTGCTTACTGCTGGTCATACCCTGCGGCAATGCATTCGGCGACCTCGCAAACCCAGCACGACCATCGTTCAAATAAATCCTATCCGCATACTCAGGCGATCCATTCTCATATTCATTGCCACCGGATACTACATACAGATCCAAGTGATTATCACCGTTGAAATCTGCCATCACAGCCCTAATATCTTCACTTTCCTTGTCGGCCTCCCAGGGCTGCGATCCGGCCCTGGAAAAAGTTCCGTCTTTCTGCTGAAGAAACAAAGAACCAGGCTGGCCGATGGCGCCACCTAAAAAAACATCAGACAATCCATCGCCATTCACATCACCAGTGGCCAATGCAGGGCCTGACCTCGACAACTGATAAGGGATCAGCACTTCTACCTTGAAGTCGACAAAATCATTCTCCCTGTGAGTAAAGCCAAGCTTACTGGCTGCAGTTACATCTTTGAACCGGGGGGTTGAAGTAGTGTTGCTTGAGATATCTGGAGTGGCAACATAGCTACTCCCAGTATGCAGAGCCTTTGCTCGCTGTTCGATGTCGATCCTCGAGTTCATGGTCACGGAAGTCTCCGTTCGCAAACTGCCATCAGGCCATTGGATCCTTACTGAGTCTATAGTAGCGGCATCGCCCAATCCAAAATGCAGGGTATGGGTACTGGACGACTGATAACCACGTACCGGGAATAACTCCTGCAGTTGCACGGGGGCAGACTTTGCATATACATACACTTTAGCGCCGATAGCCTGGGTATTGTTACCGCTCCCTTTTAAGCGGATCTGCAAGTAATTCTTTCGAACCAGTTCATTGGCCTTATTCTCATAGAGCTGCACAGGCTCGTTGTTATTTCCAATGATCAAATCCATGTCGCCATCGTTATCAAAATCTGCATATGCAGCGCAATTGGATATCGTGGCATTGTTAAAGCCCCACTCCAGGCTTTTGTTGGAAAAGGTCAGGTCACCTTCGTTCCGGAAAAAAAAATTTCGCAATTTGTTCGAGGGCATCTTGCGCACGAGGTCGTAGGTCTTAAAATTGAGATTGCCTTTAGAAGCCTGTGCTAACTGCTCATCGGCCACTGTGTATTTCAGAAAGTCGTTATCCGTAAAGTCCCTGAGGTATCCATTGCTGACCATCAAATCTTTCCAGCCGTCATTATCAAAATCAGAAAACAGGGCGGACCAGCTCCAGTCTGTGTTACTGATTCCCGCCAACTGTCCAATTTCACTGAACCGCATATTCCCCTGCTGGTCGATCCCCTGATGTAAGTGTAACATATTGCGCATCTGTTGGTGGTAATAGCCGCTGTCCAGCAATAGATGGTATGCATCATATTCATCCGGGCCCTTCAGTAGTTTCTGCCTGTAGTTGTCTGCCGGCAGCATATCTAAAGTATATACATCGGGCCAGCCGTCGTTGTTGATATCCGCAATGTCTGCTCCCATGGAGAACTTGCTGATATGCGTAAACGACTTTTGAAGAACCTGGGTAAAGGTTCCATTCTTGTTATTGACGTAGCAGTAATCCTGTTCTGTATAATCACTGGAGCTGTAGATATCTGGCCAGCCATCCTTATTCAGGTCACTGATCACTACGGAGAGTCCAAAGTTCAACGCATTGTTGATGATTCCTGCAGTCAGGGTGATATCCACGAAACGCGGCGTACCATCGGGTTGAGCATCATTTCTGAACAACCGGTTTCCAAACCTCATATCGGGTGTAGCCCGGATCTTGCTTGTGTTTAAATAAGGGTTAAACGTATGATTGGAATGATTGACCAGGAAAAGATCAAGGTCACCATCGCGGTCAAAATCAAAAAAAGCGGACTGGGTGGATAAACTTCCCGGTGCATCAAGGCCGAATTCCGCTGTCATTTCACGGAATTGTGGAACGCCATTTTTCAACCCTTGATGAATATACAACTCGTTACTCAAAGCGATACCCTGAACCGGGCCGGAATGACAGATATAGATGTCGGGCCATGAGTCACCATTGACGTCAGCTACGTTCACTCCGGTGCGCCAGTGACCATTGCCTTCTATTTTAGCCTTTACAGTAATATCCTCAAACCTGAGTGAGCCTTTGTTGAGGTATAGCTTATTGGCTACCACATTACCGGAGATGAACACATCATCCAGCCCATCCCGGTTAAAGTCAGCCACCCCAATACCATGCCCATTATAGAGGTATTCATATTTAAAAACGTGCAGTGAATCGGATTCAACAATGGCATTCGTGAAGCGGATACCAGAGCGATCCGGGGAAACAAGATCAAACAAAGTTTTACCCGACTGCCCATAAGATAGAAGCCCGACATGCAACAGGGAAAATATGGCTATGATCAAATGTTTTGTCATGGATGAATATCAATACTCATTTAGGGACGTCGATCACCAGATTCTCATCCCCTTTTTTGTATGGAAGGAACACCATGATCATAGTCAGCATTTCATTTGTAGTTTCCATATTGCCTGTTGACGTGACCAGTCTTGGTGGATTGTTTGGATTGAAGGGATTGCTCGATGTATTGTCATAAGTTCCCTGAATAAATAATCGGCTACCTTGCGGAACCGGAACGAGTTTTTTGAACCGGTAGATCTCCTGCCACCTGAAATCCCAGTCGGGGATGTGCGATAATTTCACCGTATCACCTGTCGGTTTCACGGCGAAGGCCTTAAATGTTTTTCCCAACAAATGCATATGGGGCCAGACATACATGACCGAAAAATCTTCGCCGGGATTCATCAGCTCCAGCGAAAAAGTCTGCACCTTGTTAGGCATTAATTTTAGGGGTGGACTGATCTGCTTCTCGCCGATGCCTCCCGAACCGAAACTGATGATCTTGACCTTACGATCGATCTTCGCTTTTGTAAAAAACAAATTCACGCCTGCTGTCACCTCTTCGGGTTTTGCAAGCGGCGCGAAATGAAGGGTTAGAATGATCACGCCGCGTTTCGGAAGTACCCAGCCCATTCCTTTGGGATAGCTTTCGAAAGATGCGCCCGGGATCCAGCCACCATAATACTGTATGGTTTTCTTCAATGGTTTCCACTGTTCCGTTAATGCAGGATTTTCTTCAGTAAGATTGATCGCATCAGGACCGCTTTTCAGCGGCACAGACGCAGGCACTTCATGGATGCTGTAATTGACGTGATGGATCACTTTTTTATTGTCGGAGTAGAACTCTATCGCTTCCACGTTGAGTGAATCCTTGAGTTCAAAAGGAATTCGGTACATGACGAAACGTTCTGCATTATCACCTGGCAACTGGAACGGCTGCGGCATCAGTAAGCTGGTATCTGCCTTTCGATGATATGCCGTTTTGTTGCGTACACTGGTGAACTGCCCAATATTCATCACTTCTCCTGTACCCTTGGGCGCACTATTGTCTATCCACGCAATGATGGTTTCTTTCTCCTTATCAGTCAGCGACCTGTTGTTTGCGTAATCAGCATAGTGATTATCGGCCCGCCAGGGGGGCATATAGCCCGAGGAGATCACCTTTTTGATGAATCCGGTACGTTTGGCCACGTCTTCATAACTGATCAGTGAAAAAGGCGCAGATTCATTCGGCCGGTGGCAGGGACTGCACTTGCTGTGGATGATGGGCGCCACATCCTTAACAAAAGTGGGCACTTGCGCAGCCAGTCCGCTACCTAAAAACATATTGATCAAAAAGATCGCGGTCAGTTTTCTCATCTTAATATTCATTTAATACACAGCCTTGTGCTTTCACATAGGATGTGGTCACCGGTTCTCCATGTATCACCTGCCGTATCGCATCGGTCAGGTAAAACTGATCGGGCTTTTGTTTTTTCTTTCCCAGTTTGGTTAGCCAGTTATCTATGGCGCCCCGATAAACGCATTGACCTTCCTGATCAAACAAATAGACTTCGGGCGTTACTTCTCCCTTGAGTTTGAGTGCCACTTCTCTCTTTTTATCCGTCAGCAATGGATAGCCGATCTTATAAGAGCGTGCAAACTGCAATACCGCCTCGTCACTATATGTGCTGCCGACAATGATCCCGGTGATCCTTAACTCACTGGCATACTGCTCCTGGAGTTGATTTAGTGTGAGCGTATAGTTCCTGGACATGGGGCAATCGGGTGAAATGAGTACGAGTATTTCTACTTTTCCGCTACTGCCGATCGTTGTTTCCTTTTTTCCCTCAGGTGACCAGATCAACACGTCCTTTACCATGGCCAGATCCAGCAGCTGGGCTCCCTGACCCACACTGGATGCCGGTATCAGACAACAACAGCATAAGGCAGCCAGACCATTTTTGAACGCACGAAACATAGGTGCAAATTCGTGAATTACGGGCAAAAAAAAAGATAAACAGCCAGAAAGCTGGCTGTTTATCTTTTAACGTATCAATTAGGTCAAATCGGATTGCTTATGGCCTATCCCACCATATCCGGCCTCTCGGATCAAGGTTATCTGAACCGAAATTAGGATCAGCTTTCATCGCATCCAGAGCTGCCTGCTTGTTAGCAAAGTTCAGATCTGTTGGCGATGGATTTCCGATCACAGCCCTACGTGCGATCTGAAATACAGATCCATTGATCAGAATATCTTCATTAGCCAACGCAGTAGTCCTGTTAGGCATACCGGTCCGTTTAAAGCCAGCCCATGCTTCGTTGGGTTGCTTGAAGAAATTGATATAATTCTGTATTGCGATCTGCTCAAGCGCCCTTGCCGGAGTATACTTCACGGTTGGATGGTTGAGGTATGCTGTAATCTCAGCAGGAGTTACAGCAGCATAATCGACCACCGCGGCGGCCGAAGCCCTGGCGTTGTAGAACTCGATAGAAGCAGTTACACCAGCGTTATACAGTGTCTCAGCATTCTCCGTACTGATACCCCTTGCAGCAGCTTCAGCACGCATCAATTGTTGATCAGCAAAAGTAATCACCGGGAAAAATGCCTGACCAGTTCCACCACCAAATGTAGGCTGGAACATACGGTACTGTATATAAGAGAAGGTATCCAAAACCAGGGTGCTGTTCGCACGACGACCGGTAAACAGAATCCTGTTTGCTGGCGTTTGAGCCAGGTCCGGACTGACCGGCGCACCAACGATACGTTGAGCGGGTTCTGTGCTTCCAGGGGCCAACACTCCGCCAGCGATACCGGCGTTGATATTCGCTTGCGTATAGTTATTTCTTTGATAGAACAACCTGAGGCGGGGATCCTGGGTGGTAGTCATAAAGTTTACTGTAGGAGCCGGAGCACGGAAACCATCTGGGTTCCAGTTTCCACCAGCAGTAAATGTATTATGAGCCAACAGGACCCAGCTTTCGCTGTTATTTGCCATAAGCAAGGTAGGATCTGCCAAACATTCCCTTAAAATAGCGGTAGCTTTGGTTGCATCCCGCTTCAAAAGGCGCATGGCGATCCTCATACGCAACGCATTGGCAGCCTTAGCCCAAAGCGCATTATTTCCTGCATAATACTGATCAAAATTGGTTAATGAAATCTGATTTGGCGCACCTGCCTTTAATGTTGCAGCCAGCGCCTTCAGGCGTCCATCCCAAATGTTGAACAGTTCCTGCTGGCTTTCCCATTTGGGCGTCAATGTTCCACCATAGCGTGCATTAAATGCTTCAGAATAGGCCAAATGACCGTTGATGTCGGAAACAAAGAAAGCATAATAGATCTTAACCACTTCAGCCATGGCAACCAGCATCTGACGGGAGGCTCTGTCGGCATCCGACATTCCTTCGGCCAACTTGGCTACGTCTGTAGTAGTACTGCCTATACCAGGATAAAAAATACCTAAGCGCTGGTTGGTGTTGCCAAATTCCGTGAAGGTGGGGGCGTTTGCTCCAGCCTGCGGAACGGTGATCTGCACCCAATGATTGATCCTGCGTAGGTTATCGTAAAATTGTTCAAAATCGGAGCTATGTACAAGTCGGGCGGCAGTAAAGAACTGCTCTTCCGGCTTAATAGAATACAATACATCTGGGTTGGTATTCAAATCCACAAAATCCTGCTTGTCACAACCCGTAAATGTCATCGCACCTACCGCCAATACCCATGAAAAAATCTTGGTCTTCATCTTCATCGTAATATCTTTTCGTATTAGTATTTAGTTCGATTAGAATCCTGCATTCAGTGAAATAGCAAACTGCCTCACCCATGGCATACCACCATATTCCGCAAATGAACCAGCCCTGCTAGAGAAAATACTCTCAGGATTGATGTTATCAGGGGTAGTATTATACAGATAAAACAGGTTACGTCCGGTGAAACTCAAACGCAAACGTTGCATATATACTTTATTGGCAAGGGCTTTTGGAAGCTCATATCCTACTGAAATTTCACGAACGGCTACCCAAGAATTCTCAAAAATGGAGTATTCACGGATACCTGTTCCCCAACTGGCGATATTCTCGTAATGCTGCCAGGCTGGTAAAGGTTTGACCAATCCACTTTTAACCGCATCAGCATAGGAAACCCCTTCCATATTTTGGCCGTTGATCACAACACCTCTGCCAAATACGCCGTCGGGAATGATGCCGTCTTCACGAACTACACCAGTAGCATCCGTCCAACTAACACCGCCCGTTGCCAGTGTGCGACCTTTCAGCGTGCTTTCCCAGCTACCGAATTGTGACCCGTACTGGTGAGTGGCAGAAGCCATCATACCGCCGAACTTACTATCCAACTGGGCGAACAAAGTGAAGTTCTTGTAACGCACTTCATGAAGATTGCTCAACAGGAAGTTTTCCATCATGGTGCCTATTTCTTTGAAACCCTGACCATATGATCCACTCCTGATAAACGCACCGGCGCCATTCAGCACGCGCTGATTCTTGTCATTGGTTGCATATGCATAGTTGGTGATGATGGTTCCATAATCTTTCCCAGCGCGGGCAACAGATATTACGTCAGCACCAAAAGCGTAATCGAGATCAACCTGGCTTACACCTGGGTACAACTCGATGATCTTGTTGCGGTTGAGCGTAAAATTAAATGTAGTTGAATATTCGAAGTCCTTCTTCCTTACGATCACAGCGCTAAGCACTGCTTCAATACCCTGATTTTGGATATTGCCCGCATTGATCTGGCGGCTGGATATACCACTTTCGGAAGGTGCTCCAAGGTTCAACACCTGATTGAATGTGTTCTTTTTGTAATAGGCGACGTCAAGGCGAAGTCTGTTATCAAACATGCGTAAGTCGGCACCAAATTCCCACTCCCGTGTCCGAAGGGGTTGCAACGCCAGATTACCCAGTCCATAGTTAGGCCATCCGTATTGTGGGAATGCCGTACCATTTGGAAGAATGGGGTTACCCAGCAAAGAATAATTACCAAAGGTGGTAGCAAAAATGCCGGCACCAGCACCTGTATAACCAAGGCTCGCGCGAAGCTTACCAAAGGTCAGCCAGTTGGCCTTGTTCTTTTTCTGCAGCATTTCTGTGAATATCCAGGATACACCCACAGAAGGATAGAGATAAGAGAAGTCACCGCTTCCATCAGGATAAGTCAGTGTACTGGTCCAGTCGTTACGCAGGCTCGCATTGATGGTCAACATGTCTTTCCATGTGATATCACCATATCCATATACCGCATCCAACCGGCTTTGTGGGAAAACACCCGCTGAGGTAGTCGCTGCATTAATAGAGTTGGCCAGATTATAAACACGGGGGATACGCAGACCACCATTGGTATTTGAACTCTGCTGGCGACCACCCAGTCCACGCTGGGTTTCACCACCAACGGTTACGTTATACTGAAAGTCTTCACCGATATTCCGTGCAGCCGTCAGCAAACCTTGTATCCGTGCATCCATTGAGTTGCTCTGGAAAAGGGAATAACTGCCCTGAAAGTTAGGACCAACACCAAAGTTGACACCATCGCCAGGCGTTTTATTTTCGCGCTGTACAGTGAGTGAGTTGAGGTTGGTACGAACCATACCCGTGAGCCAGGGCGTGATTTGTGCTGTCAGATCCACGTTAGCCAGCATCTGATTTTCTTTTTGATTGACCCGCACCTGATACATCTGCCACAAAGGCCCAATGTTGGCTCCCCTTAAATAAGGCGGAACAACATTTGATCCACCATTGGGGCTCAGATAATTGTTAAGCACATAGTCAAGCGGCAGGTTCCTGGCATTGGAGAATCCAAAACGGAACAGCGGGTTGGAGTTACCACCCTGCTGCAATGGATTCTGGCTATTGGACATGGCATAAGCCACGGAGGCGTCCATGTTTACGAACTTGCCGATCTTTTGAGTTGCCCGCAGGTTAAAATTGTTCCTGGTGAACTCATTGGTAGGCTGGATCGCCTTGTTTGACGTATTGGTATAAGAAAAACGGAAAGTGGTCTTGTCACTTCCACCCTCAACCGCAATGTTCGTATTGTTGATGGTTCCCGTCCTAAATAGTGAAGAAGGATCGTTGGGAGAATAAGGCCGCTTGATACCATCCGCGTCAGTCACAATTCTTCCATCCATTTTTGGACCAAAGCTGCGGTAAGGTGCGTTGGCATCGTTTGGAATCAAATCGCTGCCATCCGCTGCTTTTGCGAAATAAGGGTTGATCCCTCCGCCATATACGTTCTGGTACGAAGGTAGGCGCCAAACTTGTTCCCAGGTATTGGTTTGGTTCAGCGTTACACCGAGTCCCGGACGTGCACGACCTTTCTTGGTAGTGATCAATAGAACGCCATTTAAGGCTTGGGAGCCATATAGAGCAGATGCAGCAGATCCTTTAAGAACGGTTACGCTCTCATAATCATCAGGATTCAGATTCTTCATCTGGTTACCAAAGTCACGGGCATCACCCCAGCTATCTGCTCCGGTAGCACCTGGCTGAATCAATACACCATCGATAACCACTAACGGCATGGTATTTCCGCTCAAAGAAGCGTTACCACGGATACGAATCCTGGAGCTGGAAGAAGGTCCGCCTGCACCCTGGTTAACCATCACACCAGCCACTTTACCCTGAATAGAGTTTATCACGTTAACCTGTCCGGCGCGCGCAATCTCACTTCCTTTAACTTCTTGAATCGCATAGGTAAGGTTCCTGGTGCTTTTCTTAGCACCAAATCCCGTAACCACTACTTCGTTCAATTCATTTTTCTTTGATTGAAGTCCTATTACCATAGCCTCTGACCCGTCCAGTTCAACCGGCGTGAAAGAGATGCCGGTAAACACCAGTTTGGGAGATGCACTGGTTGTTGCAATGGTAAATCCACCATTTGCATCCGTAGTAGCATAGGTCTTTGTTCCTTTTACCTGCACTGTGATCCCCTGTAAGGGGTTGCCTGCTTCGTCTTTTACTACACCCGAATAGGATTTTCGTTCCTGGGCCATGGCCATAACCACCAGGCAAAACGAAAAAACAAGGGATAGAAAAACTCTCTGGGTAGCTCTCTTCATTTGCAGTTGTCTTTTTTTGTTTATGTAATTGATGTATTGCCTTACTTAAATCGATTCAGCATTTGCCGAATGCACTTTACCATGCATTTAACAATCGGGCGTAAAATAGTAAAAAAAACATAATACGCGCCGGCAAAAGTCTTATGGTTTTTTTTAGAATCGTATTTAACTTATAACCAATAACTATAAATGATAGATTTTAGTTGTGACAAGGCTTAATTCTCTTTCATCATACCCACAAAATCATCGAAAAGATACCTGGAATCAAAAGGACCGGGCGTAGACTCGGGGTGGTATTGCACTGAAAAAGCCGGTTTCCCCTTTATTCGGATCCCCTCAATGGATTCGTCGTTCAAATTGAGGTGTGTGATCTCCGTATTTGGAGAATTCCTGACCGCTTCGGGATCTACACCAAATCCATGGTTCTGGGTGGTGATCTCGCAGAGGCCGGTGATCAAGTTTCTCACGGGGTGATTCAGACCGCGGTGCCCATGGTGCATCTTAAAAGTGGGTATGTCATTCGCCAGCGCCAGCAACTGATGACCCAGGCAGATCCCAAAGATTGGTTTGTTTGTTTTCAGAATATCTTTCACCGTTTCAATGGCGTAGTCCATGGCCGACGGATCGCCCGGGCCGTTCGAAATGAAGAATCCGTGCGGCTCAAACTCCTCCAATTCCTTCAGTGTGGTCTTTGCGGGGTATACCCTTACATAGGTTCCCCTGTCTGCCAGACATTGGAGAATGTTCTTTTTTACGCCATAATCCAGCACGGCTACGCGGATCGGCGCAGCCGGGTCGCCCAGGTGATAGACTTCCTTGGTGGATACCTGGGAGGCCAGCTCAAGACCACCCATAGAGGGCACTTTGGCCAGCTCGGCCTTTAGTAAATCAATATCGGTATACTCAGAGGAGATGATGCAATTCATCGCGCCTTTTGTCCGAACCGCCGTAACGAGTGCCCTGGTGTCCACATCTTCGATCGCCACAATATTTTGCTCCTCCAGGTATCTGTGCAAAGAGTTGGTAGCCTTGAGCCTGCTGTATCGTTCTTCCAAATTTCTGCCGATCAGGCCCCGGATCTTCACGGAGCCCGACTCCACGTCGTCGGGCATGACACCGTAATTACCCACGTGCACACTATTCATGATCAGCACCTGCCCAAAATAACTGGGATCGGTAAATACTTCCTGGTATCCGGTCATGCCGGTATTGAAGCAAAGTTCGCCGGACGTGGTTCCAATTTTCCCAAAAGACTTTCCATGATATACTGTACCATCTTCAAGAACCAATACTGCGGGCCTGTACGCTTGTAATACTTCGGGCATGTCGTTTTAATTTTTAAATATCGGGTGCAAAATAAAAAAGGCAAGTCCAAATGACTTGCCTTTCTATCAACTATTTTTAAACATTCTTATTCTGCGACTTTTTCTTCTGTTGACTCAGACGCGGGTTTAGCTTCTACAGTTGCATCAGATGCCGGAGCTGCTTTCTTCTTGGCTCCACCACTACGACGGGTCTTCTTGGCAGGAGCAGCAGTATCTGCAACACCTTTACCATAGATCTCGTTGAAGTCAACCAGTTCGATCATCGCCCTTTCAGCATTGTCGCCCAAACGGGCACCCAGCTTAATGATGCGGGTATACCCACCCGGACGTGATGCTATTTTAGGAGCAACAACCGTGAACAGTTCTTTCACCGCTTCTTTATCGTTCAGGTAACTGAACACAACCCGATGCTGGTGCATGATCTGCTCTTTGGTCTCTGTTTTCTTTGTTTTGGTGATCAGGGGCTCAACGTAGGTCCTGAGCGCCCTTGCCTTTGCCAGTGTGGTCACAATACGCTTGTATTGGATCAGTTGGCAGGCCAGGTTCTGCAACAATGCCTTCCGGTGCGATTTCGTCCGGCTAAGGTTGTTTATTTTGTCTCCGTGTCTCATTTGACTTTTGTTTTAATACCGTACCGGTCAGGAATACGGCCATTTGGAATGTGATAAATGTGGTGAATGTGATAAATGTGGCGAATGGAGAACCATTCCACATTCATATCATTCATTTAGAATTCGTCTTTGTCGAGGCCCAGCTTGCTGAGATCCATACCGAACTGAAGGCCACGCTCATGAAGCACCTGCTCGATCTCAGCCAGAGACTTCTGACCAAAATTCCGGAACTTCATCAGGTCTTCCTGCTCGTACTGAACCAATTCGCTAAGGCTGTTGATCTTCGCTGCTTTCAGGCAATTAAAGGCGCGAACGGAAAGGTCCAGGTCTTCCAGCGGGGTCTTCAGGATCTTACGAAGCTGAAGGGTCTGCTCATCAACCAGGTCCTCTTTCTTTTCCTCTTTATTGTCGAACGTGATGTTCTCATCAGTGATGATCATGAGGTGCTGGATCAGGATACGTGAAGCTTGCTTAACGGCTTCCTCAGGATGGATGGTACCATCTGTTGCTACGTCCATAACCAGTTTCTCATAGTCAGTCCGCTGCTCAACACGGGTATTCTCGATCGCATATTTTACATTCTTTATGGGAGTGTAAATGGCATCGATCGGAATATATCCAAACGGAGCATCTTTCACCTTATTCTCATCAGCCGGAACATATCCGCGGCCTTTGGTGATGGTGAGTTCAATGTTCAGTTTAGCGGTGCTGTCCATGGTGCAGATCAGGAGATTCGGGTTCATGACCTGGAAAGAGTTTGTTACTTCTCCGATCATGCCCGCCGTGAATTCACTTCTGCCTTTAATGGATAATGTGATCTTTTCGTTGCTCATGTCGTGGTCAACCACTTTCTTGAAACGAACCTGCTTCAGGTTCAGGATCATTTCTGTTACATCTTCCACAACACCTTTGATGGTGGCGAACTCGTGGTCTGCCCCTTCAATGAAGATGCCAGAGATCGCATATCCTTCCAAAGAACTTAAAAGTACCCTACGAAGGGCATTACCGATCGTTACGCCATAACCTGGTTCAAGTGGACGAAACTCAAACTGAGCTTCGAAATCATTCGCTTTCTGAAGTATGATCTTGTCAGGCTTTTGGAAATTTAAAATGGCCATATTTAAATTTCAGATTTTAATTGGTGATCCCGGATTAGGGGAAATGGTGAATGGTTGTTGTTATTTAGAGTACAATTCCACGATGAGTTGCTCCTTGATATTCTCAGGGATGCTTTCTCTTTCGGGCATTGCAATGAATGTTCCGGTCTTCTCAGCTTCGTTCCATTCGATCCAGTTGAACTTAGGGTTCTTACCCTTCATTTTCTCCAGCAATGAAGCATTCCCCGCGGTTTTTTCCTTCAACCCGATCACATCGCCAGGTTGGAGATAGTATGAAGGAATGTTCACTACATCACCATTTACTGTAATATGCTTGTGGGCAACCAGCTGACGGGCAGCAGGACGGCTTGGAGCGATACCTAAACGATAAACAGTATTGTCCAGACGTGATTCCAATATCTTCAGGAGATTCTCACCTGTAACACCCTTCATTCTTGCAGCAAGCTCAAACGTGTTGCGGAACTGACGCTCCAGCAAACCATAGGTGTATTTTGCCTTTTGCTTTTCCTTCAGCTGTATGGAATATTCACTTGGGCTTTTACGCTTGCGTGTTGCTCCGTGCATACCTGGAGGATTCGGTCTCTTTTTCGGGTCAAACTTGTTTCCGAGGATCGGTTCGCCGAAAATCCGGCAGATCCTTGTTTTGGGGCCTGTGTAACGTGCCATAATTGTTATTTCCTGATTTTTTACAAATGATCCTCGATTATTAAAAAATCATAAAACTGAATCGGGATCGGAATTATCGCATTGACGGATTTGCGGATTTGCGGATTGAATTCGTCAATTCGCCAATCCGTTAATCCGCTAATTATTTATACCCTTCTCTTCTTGGGAGGCCTGCATCCATTGTGGGGAAGGGGCGTTACGTCCTTGATCATAACCACCTCGATACCTGAATTGGAAAGCGCTCGAATGGCACTTTCCCTTCCTGCACCCGGACCCTTCACAAACACATCAACACGCTTCATGCCTGCTTCAAATGCAACTTTTGCCGCATCAGATGATGCCATCTGAGCCGCATAAGGCGTATTCTTCTTGGAACCTTTGAAACCCATCTTACCTGCACTGCTCCAGGAAATGACCTGACCCTGCTTGTTGGTAAGGGTGATGATGATGTTGTTGAATGTTGCTGAGATATGCGCATCTCCGAAGCTCTCCACCTTTACTACTCTTTTCTTAGCAGCCGCTTTCGCGCTTTGTTGTGCTTTTGCCATAATAAATTTAATAGGTAATCATTAACAATAACTCCTTTCGGAGCCCCGCTCATTCCTCCTCCCACACCAGGGGTATCCGGAATTGATCAGGTGGTTGGTGCTATTAAAAAGATTGAGGCATTGTTATTACAAAGCCTCAATCAGATTACTTCTTGGTTGCCTTCTTCTTACCTGCAACGGTCTTACGCTTACCCTTCCTTGTACGACTGTTGGTACGGGTACGCTGACCACGAACCGGCAAGCCCTTCCGGTGACGAAGACCACGGTAGCAGGCAATATCGAGTAAACGCTTGATACTCATCTGCACCTCAGAACGTAGCTGGCCTTCCACCTTGAACTCGTTGGTGATGATGTTACGAATGGCAGTGAGCTCATCATCGTTCCATTCATTCACTTTCTTGTTCACATCGATGCTAGCCTTATCCAGGATATATTTCGCTGTAGAAGGACCAATACCATATATATAGGTAAGTCCAATTTCTCCCCTTTTAGTCTTAGGTAAGTCGATACCGGCAATACGAGCCATATTCTAATTTGTCGTTTAAATGTTTAATCAGACATAACAGATGTTCCCATCCTGCCATATCCCGTTTGATTATCCCTGACGCTGCTTGAAGCGGGGATTCTTTTTGTTGATCACATAAAGCCTTCCCTTCCTCCTCACGATCTTGCAATCCACGCTGCGCTTCTTAATTGCTGCTCTTACTTTCATGATTATTGCTTTTCAGAATTATTTATACCTAAAAATGATCCGGCCCCTGGTCAGGTCATACAAGCTCATCTCCACTCCCACCTTATCTCCAGGAAGGATCCGAATGTAATTCATCCTCATCTTCCCTGAAATGGTAGCCAGGATCTCATGCCCGTTTTCAAGTTTGACTTTGAACATTGCATTACTCAACGCTTCTACGATAACTCCATCCTGTTTGATCAGTGCTTGTTTGGCCATACTTTTTGGGTGCGCAAAGATAAGAAAATCCAAAACACTGGCAAAATAGTTTGCCAACGAATTGGATTTTAATTTGATAGTGGGGAAAAGCGGCTAAGCATGGCAGTCTAAAACAGTAATCAACTAATTAAAAATCAATCGTTTACATTTTGCTAACCATTGAAAAGGCCTGGCTGGCCTCAGGGCCACGACAACTCAAAATTGGTCATCGCCCGATAATGGTGCTGCAATTGATGCAGATAATCCATATTATGAACGTGTCGGGTCTCATCCCGGTAATGCAGCAGACTGAAACTGTCGTTCTGCTGCCTGACGAACTGGATAGAGAATGGACCCCGCTCGTACAGGGCAAGATTCTCTTCCGCGGTGGTTTTAGTAAACCCGAGTTCTGAAAGGATATCTGACTCAAGGGGGACAGCAAATAGTTGATGCAGATCGTACCAGAATTCATTCTCACCATGCGCTATCCGGGCTTTTTTGTCGCCCCGGCTAACCTCAAGCACATCTCCCACCCTTTTCTGGCCTTCAAAATCTGCCAAAACAATGTCGCCTTCCCTGACTTCATTAAGCTTTAACATAGTTGTCAATTTTGGGTTATCGGCATGTAAACCATTACTCCCTAAATACCATGCCCTATTCAGCCCAACTCATAACATAGTCGTGATTCTCCAGCGTCTGGGCATATTTCGTCAGCATCAGCGGATGGAAAGTGTCCACCATCACCGCCAATTCACGCGTATCCTTTTTCCCGATACTTTTTTCCACCGTTCCCGGATGAGGGCCATGCGGAATGCCAGCCGGGTGCAGGGTGATCATTCCCCGGGTCACATTCTTCCGGCTCATAAAATCCCCGTCAACATAATACAACAGTTCGTCACTGTCAATATTACTATGGTTGTATGGCGCAGGTATCGCATCGGGATGGTAATCGTACAACCTCGGTACAAAAGAACAGACTACAAAATTGTTGGCCTCAAAAGTTTGGTGTACCGGCGGCGGCTGATGAACACGCCCTGTGATCGGCTCAAAATCATGGATAGAAAAAGCAAAGGGGTAACAACACCCGTCCCATCCTACCACATCAAAAGGATGATGGCCGTAATGCAGGCCATACAACATTCCTTTCTTTTTTACCCTGACCAAAAAATCCCCGCTGGCATCATGGGTCACCAAATTAACAGGAGGCCTCATGTCGCGCTCACAAAACGGCGAATGTTCCAGCAACTGACCATACTTGCTCTGATATCTTTTTGGAAAACGAATGGGACTGAATGACTCTACAATAAATAACCTGTTGACTTCCGTATTAAATTCAACCTGATAAATCGTACCCCTCGGGATCACCAGATAATCTCCATAACCAAAAGCGATCTCCCCATACATGGTTTTCAACACCCCTTCACCTTCGTGCACAAAGATCATCTCGTCTGCATCGGCATTCTTAAAGAAATAATCTTTCATGCTCTCCTGGCAGGCTGATAAAACAATATGGCAATCGTTATTGACCAACACAGGCTTTCTGCTCAACAGATAATCACGCTCCGGAATCAGTTGAAACCCTTCAAAACATCGGTGCTTCAACATCTTCTCTTCCGCGATCGCCGGACTCATATCCAGTTGCGGTTCAGTTTTGATGATCTGTGTGGGTGGATGGCAATGGTATAACAGGGAATAGTCACTCGAAAAGCCTTCCGTAGAAAACAACTGTTCTGAATACAGGCCACCATCCGGTTTTCTGAATTGCGTGTGTCGCTTATGAGGAATGTTACCCAGGCTATAGTAATATGGCATAAAAACAATCTAAGGCAATTTACTCATTCTATTCCATTGGAAACATGAGTTTAATTAGCTAACTTCCTTTCAAACTTACTTACATGGCTACTTCCCGACGCATCTGGATCAAACAGGCCGGTTTCACCATAGCCGCACTGGGGCTTGGCAATGCTTCGCACGCAGCGCCTTTCCTGGATAACCGCGCTCCCGGCTCCCTGATACTTCTGAATAGCAACGAAAATGCTTTCGGCCCCTCTAAAAAAGTGGTTCAGGCCATCGCCTCCGCAGCGTCTAGGTCCAACCGGTACCCGGACGATGAAGTTCAGTTACTGGTTAAAAAACTTGCAAATCACCATCAGGTAAGTACCGGCAACATTGCCGTTGTCGCCGGATCCACGGAAGTACTGAGCGCTACGGCTTTGCTTGCGGCTAAAAAGAAAGGAAATGCAGTAACAGCGGAACCTTCTTTTAACTTCTGGACCAAGATCGCATCAGGAGCAGGACTTTCCATTACCCGGGTGCCGGTTAATGAAGAACGGAAACTCGATCTGGTTAACATGCGCAAGGCCGTGAATGCAGAAACACGACTGGTTTATGTGTGCAATCCCAATAACCCGGTTGGCAATTATGTTGAACACGAAAAACTCAAAGCCTTCGTGGAAGATTGCAGCAGAACAAGCCTGGTACTGGTGGATGAAGCTTATACCGAATTTGCCGGGATCCAATCGCTTATACCGCTTGCACTGGCAAACAAGAACGTGATCGTTGCAAAAACTTTTTCAAAGGTCTACGGACTCGCCGGTTCTCGTGTCGGTTATGCCATCGCACATCAGGATACCATCGCCCAGCTCGATGAGCTGAATGCCTGGCCCAACGGTTCTGTCAGCCAGGTATCCATTGCGGCGGCTTCGGCAGCGCTGGACGACCAGGAGTTTGTAACATACTGCACCACAAAAACGAAGGAAGCAAGAGAAAAGGTTTACGCAACGTTGAAAGAACTGAAGTTGGATTACATCCCTTCATTTACTTCCTTCATGATGTTCAACATTGAACCCATCAAATGTAATTATGAAGAGGCTATGCGGAAGAGGAATATCATGGTACAACACCGTAGCCATTTTGGTGAAAAATGGTGCAGGGTAAGCATGGGCACGCTTGAAGAAATGGATCTGTTCTGTAAAAGCCTCCGCGAGATCTGCAGTTAATGACGCGTTGCCCTTAATTTGTACGATGCACCCGCCCGCAATTTAATCATATACCTTACCCCTTTGAATTGTCAGCTTGCCATTATGGTGCAACTGCCTGATGGTCCATTGATGAAAATTTCTCCGGTGAAAAGACAGAACTCGCCAAACAGCGTTCCACCAGTATCGCTACCGTAATGCAATTGAAAGTAAAGGCCGGTTGATCAGCTGTCGGACGGTATGCCCCAAATGGCGATTGCGGTGAAAATGAACATGAAAGAGGCAATCATAAGGCCATTACAAAAAGCGATCACATTCCCGGGAACAAGGGCCTGCCGATCACTTCGCGGAACGGCCATGGCGTAACCAGCAGGATCAGGATCAGGGCGATCAGAAAAAATCGGAAAGCTTTCTGATACTTAACCTGATCTGAGACGGGTTTCTTAGCCATTCCATAGCCCAATGTGATCAGTGCGATGGCAATCAGCATAGACAAAGGATGCTCAAGCCAGAAAAAACGGAAAGCTTTATCTTTCATCATAGACACTCCCTCGGGAAGCTCGGTAGTGATAATCCCTATCCTGCCGATCAGCCATTGGTACAAACCCAGCAACAACGTAATATGCGCCGCGATCATGGTAAACAACCATATCTTACGATCCCCGGGATTAAACGCTTTGCCACCCTTCCATCCGGTGTAGCTTTTTATTACAGAGATCACAAGGAGTATGAGGATAACCCAACGAAGCAGGTTATGCAGATGTACAAGGCCTGTTTGCATAATGTTGTATTGAGGCAGCTAAAGTAAGCCAAAATCTATTCCTGCCAGTCGGCCACAAAAATATTCGTATCCCGGGTACCTCCGTTGTTACGGTTTGAACAGAAAACGATCTTCCTTCCATTGGGCGAAAACATCGGGAAGGCGTCGAAGCCCTGGTCACGACTAACCTTATCAATTTTACCATCCGGATTCAGGATATACATGTTGAAAGGAAACCCTCTTTTGTACTCATGGTTGGAAGCAAAAATGATCCGCTTGCTGTCAGGCATGAAATTCGGGGCCCAATTGGCTTGTCCGAGTGCCGTCTCTTTCTTCAGGTTTTTCCCCTCCAGATCCGAGGTATATACCTCCATTCGGGTTGGCGCCACCAGGCCCTCTGCGAGAAGCTCCTTGTATTCCTTTATTTCTTCCGGCGTCTCTGGCCGGGAAGCCCTCCAGATCAGACGCTTGCCATCCGGACTGAACCATGCCCCGCCATCATAGCCAAGATCATGGGTGATCCTTTTTGTTTTACCGGATTTCATGTCCATGATATAAAGTTCCAGATCACCATCACGCACACTGGTAAAAACCATTTTCCTGCCGTCGGGCGACAGGGTAGCTTCTGCATCATACCCGGGGGTATTGGTCATTTGCTTCACGATCTTGCCGCTGGTATCGGCCATGAAAATATCCATCGATTTATAGAGTGGCCATATATAGCGGTTGCCATATTTCGCGCGGTCGGGAACCGGCGGGCACTCATCGCCCCCCAAATGGGTGGAACCGTATACCACGTGCCTGCCATCTTTAGTAAAAAATCCACAGGTAGTTCGGCCCTTTCCAGTGCTTACAAGCTTTGGCTTAAAAACATCTCCCGGATTTTCAGGGAGTTTGCCAATGTAGATCTGATCGCACATAATACCCTCTTTGGGGTTCGTTTTCTGGAACACAAGGTATTTCCCGTCGAAACTGAAATAGGCTTCCGCATTATCACCGCCGAAACTAAGTTGCTGGATATTCTTCAAATGGGTCTCCTCGGGATAAGCCAGTGTATCAGCCACCGCCGGGGTCGCAGGCGCACCCGATACCACGGGCTTGAAGGAAGTCAGAATACCCAAAATCACTGCACTGGCCAGAAAATACCATTTCATACTTTCTTAATTGGGCCGCAAAATAGCGTTTTTCATGAGTAAAGGTGTCAGACAATTGTCAGATTAAACCTTTGTATTTTAGCCGGATGAAACAAACCCCGGTCATAGTAGCTATACTCATGACATTTTTTCTGGCTTGCCAAAATGAGCAGAAACAGGAAGCCAACCCTCAAACAGCCGTTGATTCCGTAGATATGGTGCTGAAAGATCTGGCAGAAGACACCGCAAACCCTGTGCTGTGGCGCAGACTCTATGAGCTTCAGATGGATAAAGGCGATACCCCGGATGCCCTTGTATCGCTTAGAAATTATACCCTGCTCGCCCCCGAAGATGGAAACGGCTGGCTCGAGCTGGCCTGGCTATTCGCTGACACCAAAGATGCAAGAGCCCTCACCGTTACCGACAGCCTTGAGCTGGTACCTGATCCGACGGTTCAAACGAGGGCAGCATACATCAAAGGGGTCTATTATTCGAATATCGGGCAGGACGACCGGGCCGTGTCCGTGTTCGACAGCATCATTTATAACAACTACACCTATCTGGACGCCTATATCGAGAAAGGGATCATTCAGCACGACAGAAAACAATATGCCGAGGCGTTAAAAACATTCCAGCAGGCCATGAAGGTGAACAGCTCTACGCCCGAAATATATTTTTGGATCAGCAGATGCCATGAGGGATTAAATCATTTAGCCGAGGCGGAAGACTGGAGAAAGAAATATGAAGCACTAAAGTAAATGCAAACCGCGAGCGAGGGCTATTTCGAAAATATCAAATTATATTTGCCGCATGGCAACCATCATCGCCCCTTCCCTACTCTCCTCTAATTTTCTCAAACTCGGAGACGAATGTATTATGCTGAACGAAAGTGAGGCTGATTGGTTTCACCTAGACGTAATGGATGGCCGGTTCGTTCCCAATATAAGCTTCGGGTTGCCCGTCATTGCTGCCATCAGGAAAGCAACTACCAAACTGTGCGACGTTCACCTGATGATCGAGGAGCCCGGTAAATATGCAGAAGATTTTAAGAAAGCAGGCGCCGATATACTCTCTGTACACATGGAGGCCTGCCCCCACCTTCACAGAAACATACAACAGATCAAAGCACTGGGCATGAAAGCAGGAGTGGCAGTCAACCCCCATACACCAGTTGAAATGCTAACGGATATCCTGGCCGATATTGACCTTGTATGCCTGATGAGTGTCAATCCCGGTTTTGGCGGGCAAAAGTTCATTCCATTTACCCTGAATAAGATCAGGACCTTACGCAGGATGATCGATGAGATCGGGTCTTCAGCGCTGATTGAAATCGATGGCGGTGTCACACTCGATAACGCCCCTGAAATTATCTCAGCTGGCGCCAATGTCCTGGTCGCCGGCAATACTGTATTCGCTTCAGCTGATCCCAGAGCTACGATCAGTAAACTGAAGCATGGCTGAACAAACGGCGGCTCTCATGGAGATAAATAAACCATTGGGTGTTGGAGCCTCTATACCGGAAAGCGCGTTTACTTCATTTTTACCCTGACCAGATTCCCGTTTGACGTCACGTACAAATATTCTTCGTTCGTATCGAATGCAAGATTGGAACAAAGGTCTCCGGTGTTGATCCTGCCCAACAATTTCGCTTCCGGAGAAAAAATCATCACGCCGCCCGGGCCTGTGGCAAAAATAGTTCCGGAAGAATGGACTTTCATGCCATCCGGCGCCCCGGGTTCGGGGTAAGCACTGGCGTCAAAAAATACTTTTCCATTTTCAATGCCGCCATCTTCTTTCACATCAAACACCATCCATATTTTATTTACATCTGAATTGGCCACATACAATCTCTTTTCATCCCTCGAAAAAGCAATTCCATTGGGCCTGCTGAGTTCGTTATACAAAAGATCCACGGTCCCGTCGGTTCTTACACGAAATACACCCTGGTAAGGCAGTTCCTTTTTTGGATCATCCATATTCCCGACGAGGCCGTAAGGAGGATCAGTAAAATAGAGACTGCCGCTGCTGTGAAATACGGCGTCGTTGGGTGAATTAAACTTCTTTCCGTTGTACCCATCGGCAAGGGTAGTGAAGTCGGCTTTCGGACTGTCAAGTGGCGCATTCATCCTGGCCATTCTACGATCACCGTGCTGGCACATCACCAACCTGCCTGAACTATCCAGGATCAATCCGTTTGAACCGGGCTCACCACCACGGGGCTCTGCACCCGTATATCCAGCCGGAAAAAGGTATTCCACCAATCCCTTTTCTTCACTCCATTTCATGATCTTATTGGGCGGTATATCTGAGAACAACAGGTAATTACCGTCTTTGACCCAAAGGGGTCCTTCACTCCATTTGAATCCGCCCGCAAGCTTCTCAATGCGTGCATTGGAGTCTAACATGGTCAATAGTTGATCGTCAATGATCTCAACAGATCCGATGTTGTCAAATTTCTTTTCCACAGTAGTTGTTTTTTCAATGGTACCCTGCTGGTTGTTGCAGGAAAAAAACAATATGAGCAAAATGTATATCGAGTAGCGCATATTGGTATTGTTTACATCAGGCGGGAAAAGTTAGGACAAATCTGGAAGGAATATGTATTTTTATTTGACCAAAACCCATTCATCTGAAACATTGCCCGCTATCCAAACCCTTAACCATCCTGCTGCTGGCATTGCTTTCCTTTTCTGTTTCTGCGCAAAAAAGAACGGCTACCATTTCCGGACGCGTGGTAGACGATAACGAACAACCGCTCGCCAGGGTTTCTGTAGTGATATTGGGCAGGCAAACCGGGATGCTCACCAGTGACTCGGGAACTTTCTCCATCAGGGTGAGCTCAGGAAAAGCACTCGCGCTGGTTTTTTCTTTTTCCGGTTACAAAACAGAACAGCGTAATTTTTTTTTAAACGAGGATGAACAGGAAAAGATCACCGTAAAGATGGATAAAGGCTCCACCACACTGG
>JBBAJO010000006.1:59112-66739 GCA_040404005.1 Chitinophagaceae bacterium | reverse complement strand
GAGGTAGTGGTGAGTGCACCGGCAGAAAGAAGGGAAGCCGGACTAATTCGCATTAACCCTAAAAACGCGCTGATCATCCCATCTACCATCGGGGGGATAGAAAGCCTGATCAAGATCTTTGTGGGAAGCAATAATGAACTCACATCACAATATTCGGTAAGGGGTGGTAACTACGACGAGAACCTCATCTATGTCAACGATTTTGAAGTGTTTCGCCCTTACCTGACCAGAACAGGCCAGCAGGAAGGACTCAGTTTTATCAATCCTGAAATGACGGGCCGGGTGAGTTTCTATACCGGCGGTTTTCAATCCAAATATGGCGATAAGATGTCGAGCGTTTTGGACATCCAGTACAAGAAACCCAAACAGTTTGGCGGATCGGCCTATATAAGCCTGCTTGAACAGGGCTTCCATGTTGAAGGAACAGATAAAAAAGAAAAGTTCAGCTACCTCGTGGGTGTCAGGAACAGATCTAACCGGAGTCTGCTCAGTTCGCAGGAAACCAAAGGCAGCTACATTCCGAGATCCTCCGACCTGCAGACCTTACTAACGTATAACATCAACCGAAAGTGGCAGCTTGAAGGATTGTTGAACCTGTCATCCACGAGGTTCACCCTGGTACCCGAGTTTTCGCAACTCACTTCGTCGGTGTTTTCTCCCTTGTTCAGCGCCAACATCGGCGTAGATATTTATTTTGAGGGGCGGGAAGAAGACCGGTATGTGACCAATATGGTTGGCCTCGCAGCTACACAACAGGTTAACAAAAACCTGAAGCTAAAATGGATGGTGAGCCGCTTTGAAAATGATGAAACGGAGCGGTATGATATACTCGGCGCTTATCTTTTTGGTGAGCGCGACTTTGACCGTTCGCGCCCTACTTTTGGATCCATCATCAATCCCCTCGGAGCAGGTATCTTTCATCAGTTTGCCCGAAACGCATTAAACATCGAAAACTGGAACGCATCTCACAAAGGGCAGTGGAATAAAGGCAAACAAGTGATACAGTGGGGCCTGCAGGCTGATAAGACCATGATCAATGATCAACTCAGCGAATGGGAACGAAACGACTCAGCCAGCTATACCCTGCCTTATAATGCTAATGTCCTCGCCCTTTCAAAAGTTACCCGCTCAACAGCAGATCTTGATATCATTAAACTATCGGGCTACCTGCAAGACAATATCATATTCTCCGATTCTGCAGATTTCACCTTGTCGGCCGGCTTGAGATTTAATTACAATAGCCTCAACAAAGAATTCCTGATCTCACCCAGGCTGCAGGCCGCATGGAATCCCGCGTGGAACCCCGATCTGGTATTCAAAGCTTCTGTCGGCGCCTATCATCAACCCCCATTCTACAGGGAGTTAAGAAGGTATGATGGCACCATCAACGAACAGTTAAAGGCCCAGAAAAGCTGGCAGTTCGTCACCGGGCTCGACTACCAGTTCCTCGCCTGGAACAGGCCGTTCAGGTTCAGCGCGGAGGCTTACTATAAATCCATGACCGACGTGGTACCCTACGATATTGACAATGTGCGGATCAGGTATTTCGGCGAGAACAATGCGAAAGCATATGCTGCGGGCCTCGAGATGCGGCTGATCGGCGAATGGGTAAAAGACGCCGAAAGCTGGATCAGTTTAGGCATCATGCAAACAAGGGAAAACATTAATGGCGATTTCTATTACAACTACTATAATCAGGATGGTGACCTGATCACAGGAGCCACCGAAGATCAGGTAGTGGTAGACAGCGCAAAGCAGGACGTAGGTTGGCTCAGGAGGCCTACCGACAGGCTCATTACTTTTGGCATGTTCTTCCAGGATTACCTGAGTACCAACAAAAATTTTAAGGTTCACCTAAATATGCTGTTCGGCAGTAATATGCCCTATAATATTCCCAATAGTGTGAAATACCGGAACGCGCTGGTCATTGAACCATATATACGGGCAGACATTGGATTCAGTGTATTGCTGCTCGACAGTGAGAAAACCAAAAGGCGAAGCCATAGTCCGTTCAGGGATCTCGATAACATTTGGCTGAGTTTCGAAGTATTTAACATGCTTGACAGGAGAAATACAATATCCTACCTGCTCATCAAGGATTTTTCAAATACCATCTACACACTCCCCAACCGCCTCACGCCAAGGCTTGTCAATCTGAAGTTGCTGGTACGCTTTTAACCCATCATCGAATTACTAACATTCTGTTAATAAGTAAATGATTGTTACTTGGGGATGTATTTTTTATATTTGAAAAGGACGTAGCAAGGAGTTTGGTACACGATTATTCGAACATAAACCGGAAAAGCATTGACAGAAACGATCATTAACCTGGAAACCGTTAACCCTATCGAATTTTTTGGAGTTAACAATGGAAAGTTAGACCTGCTAAAGAAAAAGTTCCCACTATTAAAAATTCTAAGCCGCGGCACCCAGATCAAATTGAGCGGAGCACCCGAGCAAATTGAAAGCGCAAAAGAAAAAATTGAACTGCTTGTCCAATACCTGGAAAGGAATGGACATGTGAGTGAAAATTATTTTGAACAGATCCTCGGTGGCGATGATGCGGAAACAGTGGACAATTTCATTGAGCGTAATCCCAATGATGTATTGGTGTTCGGCCCCAATGGCAAATCTGTTAGAGCCCGCACTGCCAACCAGAAACGGATGGTAACCGCTTCAGATAAAAACGACATCATTTTTGCTGTTGGTCCTGCTGGTACTGGTAAAACATATACAGCGGTGGCCCTTGCCGTAAGGGCATTGAAGAACAAGATGGTTAAAAAGATCATCCTGACCAGACCGGCAGTGGAAGCGGGTGAAAGCCTTGGATTCCTGCCTGGTGACCTCAAGGAAAAGATCGATCCCTATCTGCGCCCATTGTACGACGCGCTGGATGATATGATCCCGGCTGATAAGCTGGGTTACTACATGACCACGCGGGTGATCGAAATAGCCCCGCTGGCTTATATGCGTGGCCGTACGCTGGATCATGCCTACATCATTCTTGATGAAGCCCAAAATGCCACGGACCTGCAGATCAAAATGTTCCTGACAAGGATTGGTTCCAATGCGAAGGCGATCATTACCGGTGACCTCACCCAGGTTGACCTTCCAAAGAACCAGCGCAGCGGTCTTGATAAGGCCATTCGGATCTTGCGAAACATCGACGGCATCGCCCATATTGAGCTCGACGAGGAAGACGTTGTTCGTCATCGCCTGGTTAAAGCCATCATTAAGGCGTACGACAGAGACCGGGAACAAAACGACAATCAATTTCAGAATAAATTTTAATCACCACACGTTGTGGCTAAAAGCCGCACCCAAACGACCAAATTAAAGCGAAGCAATGCTTCGCTTTTTTTGTTGGAATTGGTTTACCTTAGACCACAATGAGAGTTTTCTTCATAAGTCTGCTTGCAGCCCTGTTTTTTTCCTGCAACGATCCCGTTGGATTCAGGAAGCCGGAGGACGGTCTTGATGCAGGCCGCGAATTCGTCCGGGCAGTTCTTGATGGCGATTATAAGAAAGGTGAATTGTATGTGATACCTGACGATGATGATATCCGACTCTACAAGCGATATACAGACTACATGCGCAAGCAGCCGGGCTCTGAGTTGATTGAACTGAAGCAAGCCAGTATCATCATCAATAAGGTGGAAGAAGTGAGTGATTCCATACAGATCATCAACTATTCCAACTCCTACACGCAGAAGCCTATGGATATCAAAGTAGTCAGGAAAGATGGCGAGTGGTGGGTAGATTTTAGTTATACTTTTTCCGGCAACCTCCCGATTACTGAATGATAAAAGAGATTTTAATCGTTGGTGCCGGCAGCGCCGTTGGGGGAATCCTCAGATTTCTCACAGGCAAGCTGGTGATGCAATTGTTTCAACATCCATTTCCACTGGCAACGTTCATCATCAACATCGCGGGTAGTTTCCTGATCGGAATGGTCTACGCCATGTTTGGCAAAAGCGGAAACATGGGTCCCACTACGCTGTTATTCCTTGCTACCGGAATATGCGGGGGCTTTACTACGTTCTCTGCTTTTTCCTATGAAAACATCCTGTTGATGAGAAACGGTCATTACCTTTTTTCGATCACCTATATTTCAGGAAGTGTTCTTCTTGGTCTGCTGGCTACCCTACTGGGCTATTCAGTGGCTAAATAATCATCAAAACTTTACACATGAAAGCGATTTTACTCGTTCTTATCAGCCTCACAGCATTTCTGTCTTTGCAATCCCAGGATAAGAAAAATGATACAAAACTTCTCCGGCACGTAGTACTTTTCAAATTCAAGGATAATGCTGCCCCGACTGACGTGAAAAAAGTGGAGCAAGCCTTTGCGCAACTGCCTTCACAGATCAAAGAAATTGCCGGCTTCGAGTGGGGATTGAATAACAGCCCTGAGAACATCAACCAGGGGTTCACGCACTGTTTCTTCGTGAGCTTCAAGTCTGAAGATGACAGAGCAGCCTACCTCCCCCATCCGGCCCATAAAGCATTCGTTGACGTTCTAAAGCCACACCTTGATAAAGTACTTGTGATAGACTATTGGGCCAATAAATAATTACCTTAGGTTTGTAAAAATGAAAAACATGTTAACCGTTCTTCATCCCTGGCACGGCGTATCTCCCGGAGAAACGGCCCCGAGAATCGTCAATGCGGTCATCGAGATCCCAAAGGGATCAAGGGCAAAATACGAGATCGACAAGCCCAGTGGTTTACTCCGACTGGATAGGGTCATCTACTCTTCGTTCATGTACCCGATCAACTACGGCTTTATACCCCAGACATACGGTGATGATAAGGACCCCCTGGACATCCTGGTGCTGTCCAGTATTTCTGTGCAGCCACTCTGCCTGATGGAAGCCCGGGTCATTGGCGTAATGCAAATGATCGATAACGGAGACATGGATGATAAGATCATCGCAGTAGCCACCAACGACCCCAGCGTAAACTACATCAACAACATAGAAGAGCTGCCGCAACATTTCTTTAATGAACTGAGGAATTTTTTTGAGGAGTACAAGAAACTGGAAAACAAAGTGGTGGTGGTAGAGGAATTCCAGGATAAGGTCTCGGCCTTAAAAATCATTGAAACGGCACTCGCCCTCTATAAAGAAACGTTCCATTCAAAGTAATATGGATCCCTTAAAGGAAAGGCCTATGACCGCCGAAACTATAGCACTTATCATCATCATCGGTTTTGCTGCAGGCATGTTAGGCGGCATGATCGGAATTGGTGGCGGACTGATCATTGTTCCTGCGCTGGTATATTTCCTTGCATTTTCCCAGCACAAAGCGCAGGGCACGTCGCTGGGCCTACTGGTGCTGCCGGTTGCCATCTTAGGCGTGATCAACTATTACAAGAAAGGTTATGTAGACATTAAAGCAGTAGGTTTACTATCCATAGGCTTTGTTCTTGGCAGTTTTCTGGGCAGCAAATGGGCGCTTAACCTTCCCCAGGAAAGCCTGAAGAAACTTTTTGCTGTTTTTCTCCTGATCCTCGCCATAAAGATGTTGTTCTTCGACAGGAAAGTCGTCTGAAAGCAAATTTCACAACCCGTTTTAGGGTTGTTTATGTTAAACCCCGGTTAGGATTTGTGCAATTGTGAATTTTAAGCATCCTATAAATGATAATTGCCTGAGCTTTACGCTAATAATGACCTTCTGAAGATCATTTATGACTGACCAGGAACTCCTTGACAAATATTATTCGGATGGCAACACCAAGTGGATGGGACTCCTCCTCAGCCGATATACCCTTTTGCTGCTCGGGGTTTCCATGAAATACCTGAAAGATGAGGAGGAAGCCAAAGATGCCGTTCAAGTGGTTTTTCTAAAAGCCCTCACCGAAATTCCAAAGTACCGGGTTACCTACTTCAAAAGTTGGCTGTACATGATCGCGAAAAATCACTGTTTAATGCAGCTTAGAAAAAAAGGGCTGGTTAGATCCCTTGAAGAAATGAATTATGATCCGAAAGATGAATCCACGGAGGGCTGGATGTTGGAAAACAGGGAAAGACTATTGGAAAGGATGGACGATGCCGTGAACGGTCTGAATGCTGAGCAGAAAGCCTGTGTCACAAAATTCTACCTGCATCAGCAAAGCTACCAGGAGATCGCGGCCGCATCCGGGTACACTGTACTTCAGGTAAAAAGCCATATCCAAAATGGCAAAAGAAATTTAAAGATTACTTTACAAAAGAGGCAGGAAAATGAAAAGTAAATGGAACGATATCATAAATGATCCCCCGGCAGATGTCAATGAAAAAATGCTGATGGATTACCTGGAAGATAAACTGGATGCGGAAGAAAAACATCGTGTAGAGAAGCTTATGGCCGATTCAGGTTTCATCAACGATGCTGTGGAAGGTCTTTCGGAAATGAAAGACAAACAAAAAATCGCAACGGTACTCCAGCAGTTGAATGCCCAACTCCAAACCAAAACATCTCAAAAAAGAAAGAAATACAATCAGCTGATACCAGACCAACAAACACTTACCATCGCATCGATAGTCACCATACTGCTTCTGGTAGTGATCGCCTTTGTTATCTACAAAATGATGCAAGGATAGAAAAGGAAATGGTTATCGTTTCCGACAACCTTTCCTGTAAATTATTTTCTGCCAATTATTGGTACTGGATATAAACCGGCATTGGTTTAAGCTTCATCAGATCATCAGGAGTCATGAGTTTATTAGGCGCCCTTTTCAGGTCGTTCTTATAAAAAATCTTGAAACCTGTGAACTGAACCGGCTCGCGGTGAATGAAAGTCTTATACGTATTTACCTTCTTGGCAGGTTCCCCCCAACCGTCCATATGCATCACCACCTGAACCTCAGGGGTTGTTTTAATATCATTATAGTTGGTCACCATACCCTGGGTAAAGCGGTGCACCACCAGCACTTTGGGGGGCAGATTATTCTTCTTGACGATATCTGACAGATAATCGATTACATAATTGATATCAGCAGCATCGTAAGTTCCAACAACGGTACCTGGCTTCTTTCCGGCTTTCATGCTGAACTCAGGATCAATACCGAAGTGCACATTTGGCTTCTTGAAATATTCTTCGAACTCAGGAACCTCCTGTTGCAAGGTACTCAAGCCTACCTGAATGTCGAGGAATACGAGGGCGTTGATCTCACTGGCCCATTTTAAAACGGTATCTATTTGCTTAAAAGGCATCCTAAGACGGTACTTGCCTCCGGCACCCGGACTTTGCTGAGCAGTTACCGCAATATAATGAAGCGCTGGCTGGACCGGGGTTTGGGGATCGGCTTTTTCCCATTTCGCGACTTCCCCTTTCAATTTTGCAAACATCTGGGGCTTTGGCAATTCGCCCAAAATACCCATACGGGTTGAATAGAGATTCCCATAATAAGCGATGATCCTCTTAAATGGTAGAATGGCACCTTCCTTTGGCACAGGCCCGGGCGCAGGCCACTTGCCCGAAGAATCTCCATTCAGCATGTAAGTGAGCTTTTTCAGGTATTCTGGGGTATCGAGGACAGGAAATGTTGCGGGTACTTCAGGAGCAACCATTTCATTTGTATCCACCTTCGCAGGTACTGTATTTTGTACCGCCTCTTGTGCCTGTATCGCCTCTTCTGCCTGTA
>JBBAJO010000006.1:32236-59012 GCA_040404005.1 Chitinophagaceae bacterium | reverse complement strand
CGCCTCTTCTGCCTGTACCGCCTCTTCTGCGCCTTTAGACTGAGCCGGACCACCAGCAATTGTTAGGAGTAAGAGTAGCAAAAGGCCTAAGGTAATTTTCAAATAGGATATTGTCATCATGCTTTAACGAAAGATCTAACTGCAATATTATCAGTTACTTGGCAGGCAAAAAAAAACCGGCTACCGCAATGGCAGCCGGCTATTCAGGTTAATTACCATTAAGCTTGTTTATCCGCAGCAGGAGGTTCGTCGCCGTCGAGTTTATCAACCAGCTTATTCCACAAACCTTTAGCACCTTCAGCGAGTTCTCCCAATTTAGCTTTCGCTTCTTCGGTCAGTTCACCAGATTGAGCCTTATCCCATAACACTTCTGCCTTATCTTCAACCTTATCCCAGACTTTCCCGGCTTCATCGCCCAGCTTATCTACGGTGCCTTCGATCTTATCCTTTGTGGCATCCCAGGAATTCTCCGCAGCATTTGCAGCTTTTTCTGCACCGGATTTGGCATCATTCAGTCCTTCGTTTACTGTGTTTTCCGACATATACTTTTATTTTTATTGTTATTAACACTTGTTGACGGATGTAATTTATGGTATATGGAACGGAGTTGGTGGAAAAACACGTTTCAAAAGCTAAATTTGCACAAAATTAACCCGGCATGAACCCCATCAGGAATTTAAGGTTGATCGGCAATATCGAAGGAATTTCATACCTGGCGCTTTTGGGCATAGCCATGCCACTTAAATATTTTGGAAACATGCCCAAGGCAGTGACCATAGCCGGCAGCTTTCACGGATTGTTTTTTGTGCTGTTTTGCGCAGCCTTATTGATCGTTTGGAGGAAGAAGAACTGGGATTATGAACAGGTTGCCGTTGCGTTCCTGGCATCCCTTATTCCGTTCGGGACTTTTTACCTGGACCGAAAATTAAGGAAGGAAGAAAATAAAGGGTAGCTAAGCCCGGATCTTTGGCCGCTCCTTTAGGTGCTGGTCGATCGCTTTACTTAAATCGGTTAAGTTGGGAGTGCCTTCAAAAAGTTCGTTGTTAATGAAGAAAGCAGGAACGTTCCGGATTCCCTTGTGCAGCCCTTCCATCAGGTCGTTACGAACCGTCCATCCATAAACAGAATCCGTCATTTTGGGAAGAAAGTTTTTATCTCGTACCCCGGCTTCAATAGCATAATCCCTAAGGCTGATGCTGCCAAGGTTTCTCCGATTCTGAAATATCAGGTCGTGCATCTCCCAGAATTTCCCGTACTGCGAAACAGCAACAGAGGCTTCAGCAGCCTTATGTGCTTTCTGGTGTATTCGAGTTAATGGGAAATGCCTGTAGTTGAACTTAACTTTGCCTTGGTATTCAAACAAAATCTTCTTCACCACCTCATGTGCTTTTGCGCAGGCTTCGCTTTCATAGTCGCCAAACATTACCAGAGACACAGGCGCAACCTTCTCACCAACCCAAATATCTTTGGGCGGTATAATGTCAATCTTGGATCTGTTCATAACATCATAGATGCTGTTTATCCCTGAACAGTTGCTTCTTCGTTCCTGAACACCACCACTCCATCGAACACATCTACTACAACCGGTTTTGACTTGTCTATGTCTCCAGCCAGTATTCGTTTAGACATTGCATTGATGATCTCCTTCTGTATCAGTCTCTTCAGTGGCCTTGCACCGAATTGTGGATCAAATCCGTTCTCAGCCAGATAATCCAGGGTATAATCGGTGAACTCCAGCCTGATCCCAGCTTCTTCAACCAACTTTCTGAGATTGTTCAGCTGAATATGAATGATGTTCCTGATCTCTTTCTTCATCAACGGTTTGAACATGATAATGTCATCTACCCTGTTCAGGAATTCCGGCCTGATGGTTGAGCGCAGCAGGTTCATCACGTCGACCTTCGCTCTGCTGGTGACATCTTCCACATTACGCTCATTGACGCCCTCAAACGCATCCTGGATCAACTGGCTACCGATATTTGACGTCATGATGATAATGGTATTTTTGAAATTCACCACACGACCTTTATTGTCGGTCAGTCGGCCATCATCAAGCACCTGCAGCATCACGTTCCAGACATCCGGATGTGCCTTTTCGATCTCATCCAATAACACCACGCTATAGGGTTTTCGTCTGACCGATTCCGTAAGCTGTCCTCCTTCGTCGTATCCGACATATCCGGGAGGAGCACCTACCAGTCGTGAAACGGTATGCTTCTCCTGGTATTCACTCATATCGATGCGGGTCATCATCGTTTCATCGTTGAACAAGTATTCTGCGAGTGCCTTGGCCAGTTCTGTTTTACCAACACCCGTAGTACCCAGGAAGATGAATGATCCGATCGGCTTCCTTGGATCGTGCAAACCTGCCCTGCTTCTCCTCACTGCATCTGCAACAGCTTCAATAGCTTCTTCCTGCCCAATGACGCGTTGGTGCAAATGCTCTTCCAGATGAAGCAATTTCTCGCGCTCGCTCTGGATCATCCGGGTCACCGGTATCCCTGTAGCCTTGGCCACATTATCCGCAATATCTTCTGCATCCACTTCCTCCTTCAATAAGCGTTTTTCGCTGTGCTCATTCAATTCTTTTGTCAACTCAACCATCATCGCTTCTTTCTCTTTCACCTTACCGTACCTGATCTCTGCCACTTTCCCATAATCGCCTTCACGCTCCGCTCGCTCGGCCTGCATTTTCAACTGCTCGATGTCTGCCTTCCCCTGCTGTACCTTTTCCACTATTTCTTTCTCCTGCATCCATTTCGACTTCAGGGTATCGCGTTCCACAGAAAGGTTTGCGATATCTGTATTGAGTTCTTTTAGCTTCACTTCATCGTTCTCCCTTTTAATAGCCTCTCGTTCAATCTCCAATTGCCTGATCTGCCTTTCCAGCTTATCCAGTTCTTCGGGCATGGAATTCATTTCGAGCCTCAGCTTAGCGGCGCTCTCGTCTATCAGGTCGATCGCCTTATCAGGCAGGAACCTGTCCGTGATGTAGCGACTAGACAGTTCAACAGCCGCAATGATCGCCTCGTCCTTGATACGAACATGGTGATGTGTTTCATACCGGTCTTTTAATCCCCTCAGTATAGAGATCGCATCTTCCACAGATGGCTCGTCGATCATTACTTTCTGGAAACGTCGTTCCAGGGCCTTGTCCTTCTCAAAAAATTTCTGGTATTCATTCAACGTAGTTGCGCCAACTGCGCGTAATTCTCCACGTGCAAGAGCAGGCTTTAATATGTTAGCTGCATCCATAGCCCCTTCGCCGCCGCCGGCGCCAACCAGTGTGTGGATCTCGTCAATGAACAGGATGATCTCGCCATCACTCTCAGCAACTTCTTTCACCACCCCTTTCAATCGCTCTTCAAACTCACCCTTGTATTTTGCTCCTGCGATCAACTGCCCCATGTCTAACGCATAAATCACCTTGCGCTGCAAGTTCTCGGGTACGTCGCCATTAACGATCCTCATAGCAAGACCTTCAGCAATGGCTGTTTTACCCACGCCTGGTTCACCTACGAGAATAGGATTGTTCTTTGACCTCCGGGAGAGAATGTGCAACGTCCTCCGGATCTCCTCATCCCTGCCGATCACTGGATCTAACTTACCCTGCCGGGCCATTTCATTGAGGTTACGGGCATACTTATTCAACGCGTTGTACTGGGTTTCCTGGGTCTGCGACTTCACGGTATCGCCCTTCCTGAGGTCCTTGATCGCGGTGACCAGTCCTTTTTCAGTAAGTCCTGCATCTTTTAAAAGCTTCGCGGTGCTGTCGTTCCCCTGCACCAAAGCAAGCAACAGATGCTCTGGAGTAACAAACTCATCTCCGAAATTCTTCAGGTTAGCACCTGCCCTCAGAACCACGCTGTTGGCCTCTCTGCTTATTGACTGGGCCGGTTCGCCCGAGGTTTTAGGCAACTTCCCGATCAACTCCGCCAACTTGGTTTCCAGTAGATTCACGGTTACGTTGTTTCGCTTCAACAGATAGTCTGTGGGCGAATCATCCTGATCCAGCATGGCCTTCAGCAAGTGCTCCGATTCAATATTCGGGTTCTGTGAATTAAACGCTAATTGCTGCGCATGCTGCATAACTTCCGCTGCCTTTATGGTAAAGTTGCCTAAATTCATAATTCTATTATTTGTACTTTATATGCATCAAAACAAAAACCAAAATCGGCAACAGGATATTATGGCATACGGGAACCCCAAAAGCTGCCTGAAAGTCAGAGCAATAGCATTATTTCTGCTATTATTTCAGTTAGCTGCAGGTCAGGATTTCACGGCTGCAGATCAGTTCCTGCAAAAAAATCAGAAGGCGCTGGGTAACGAACTGGTAGTGATCGTGCAGAAAGATGGGAAGCCCATCTATAAAAAGGAACTGGGCAAAGATTTTACCTTAAAATCTACCGCCTCTGCCGAAGAACTTACGCAATGGTTCACTGCCGCTGTAGTGCTCATGTTGCAGGACGAGGGCAAGCTCTCCCTCGATGATCCGGCGGCGAAATATATCCCCAAATTTGACCAGTACATGAAGGGATATATCACCATTCGCCATGCACTTTCCCACACAACGGGTTTGGATGCAGGGAAAGAAGGTGTAGGAAAAATTTTAAATAAATCCAACTTCGACAATCTTACGGATGAAGTAGACACATACATTACCAAGAGGGACATTATAGCAAACCCGGGTGAAGTATTTTCATATAACAGGATCGGTATTGCGATCGCAGCCAGATCGGCTGAAGCGGCAACTAAAAAAACGTTCGACCGGCTTTCCCTCGAAAAACTATTCCGAACGGCGGGCATGAGACAAACCCTCTTTCAGTCTGACAACGGAAAAGTTGATCCCCTGGCAGGCGCATTGACTACAGGAACTGACGGAATGCTTTTCTTACAGATGCTCCTGAATAAAGGGACTATCAATAATAAGAAGATTTTAAGCGAATCGGCCGTTGAAGAACTTCGAAAGGCCCAGTTCCCGGACGCCAGGATCGTTTCAAAACCGGATATGTACAAAGACATGGACTATTGCCTGACCACCTGGGTGGAAGAGAAAGATGACTCAGGAAATGCTTTGGTGATCCGGCAAGGGCTTTCAGGCACCCAGGTTAGCCTTGATTTTAAAAGCAATACCGCCATCCTGGTATTGTTGAAAGATCCCGAAGGCGATAAAAAGCGCACCATCGTTACCGAACTAATGAACCTGCTTAAGGCCCAATGACGGGTTCTGTATCAGACCACACCGCGCTTGTAAAATCCCTGGCTTCGAAGTTAGGCTTCTCTTATTGTGGCATAGCTAAAGCAGTTAAACTGGATGAAGATGCGAGAAGGCTGGAACAATGGCTGAACAACGGGATGCAGGGATCCATGAAATACATGGAGAACCATTTCGAACTGCGGATTGATCCAACCAAATTGGTCCCGGGCGCTAAGTCAGTGATCACCCTGCTGTACAATTATTTTCCCGCAGAGACGCTATCCAATGCCACATATAAGGTGGCCCGTTATGCATATGGGGACGATTACCATGATGTGATCAGAAACCAGCTGAAAGAACTTTTACACTTGCTCGAAGAAAAAACCGGGCCGGTGAACGGTCGCGGCTTTGTGGATTCTGCGCCGGTATTGGAGCGCTCTTGGGCACTGAGATCCGGATTGGGATGGATCGGTAAAAATGGAAATATCATCAATAAGAACTCAGGCTCATATTTTTTCATCGCCACCCTGATCACAGATCTCGAGCTCTCCTATGATGATCCATATGTCAGAGACTACTGCGGCTCATGTACCAGATGCATAGATGCCTGTCCCACCCAGGCCATCAAGCCCGGCAAGGTGGTTGACGGCAGCAGTTGTATTTCTTATTTCACCATTGAGTTGAAAGATGCGCTCATTCCCCAGGGCTTCGAGGGAAAATTCGAGAACTGGATGTTCGGCTGTGATATCTGCCAGGAAGTTTGCCCCTGGAACAGATTCTCAAAACCGCATGATCATCATGCCCTTAGACCGGGGGTGGCCATGACAGACTCCAGAGATACTGACTGGGAAGAACTGACCGAGGAGAACTTTAAGAAGCATTTCAAACACTCACCCCTTAAACGAACAGGATACAAGGGACTCATGCGTAATATCCATTTTTTAAAACGGCAACCCGATGAACCTGCTGGTGAATAAAAGAATAAAGCTCGAAAAGTTCCCGGGTAAAGGCGGCTGGACCTTCTGCAGGCTTCCCGGTGTTACCCCTGACCCGCATGCGCATTTTGGATGGATAAAAGTAAAAGGCACTATAGACGATTTTGAGATCAGGCAATATCACCTCATGCCCATGGGCAATGGCGAACTGTTTTTACCGGTACGCGCTGAGATCAGAAAAAAATTGAAGAAAGGGGAAGGTGACACCGTCAAAGTAATTTTATACCGTGACCATGAAGATGTATTTATTCCCGAAGAACTGCAAGACTGCCTGAGAGACGATCCTGACGCTGAAAACGCATTCAACATGCAGCCACCAGATAAACAAAGGGAGATCGTTACATTCATCTACGCCCTGAAAGATGAACAAAACCGGTCAGAACGCATCGCCAGCCTCATGAAAAATAAATTCAACCGGCCTTGATGATCAATTAGCACCAGGATCCGGTGCATCCACCTGCACCCCCTGATCCTGTCCACCATTAACTTAACCTGGCAATCCATTTTCGATACTACCTTTACAACATGTCTTACCAGGAACTTGATAGTAAACATATCTGGCATCCGTTCACCCATCAGAAAATGGCAGAAGAAAATCTGTTCATTGAAAAAGCAGAAGGTGCGTGGCTGTACGACGATAAAGGGAAGAAGTATCTTGATGCCATCAGCAGCTGGTGGGTAAACATTCACGGTCATGCTCACCCTAAGATCGCAGTTGCCATTGCGCATCAGGCTGCCACCCTCGAGCATATCATTTTTGCAGGCTTTACCCACAAGCCCGCGGTTGAGCTCGCGGAAAATCTGATCCCCTTACTGCCAGGGGAATTCACAAAAATATTCTACAGCGATAATGGCTCCACCTCTACGGAAGTGGCTTTGAAAATGTCCATTCAATATTGGTGGAACCTCAATGAAAAGAACAGTTCAATATCCAGGAAAAAAATTCTTGCCTTTAGAAACAGCTATCATGGTGATACATTTGGCGCCATGAGTGTGTCTGACAGGGGCGTATTCACGCTTGCATTCCAGGACCTGTTGTTTGAAGTGATCTATCTGGATACTCCTTCCTCCGAAAACATTCAAAAAACGCTGACCATCATCGAAGAACATGGCCAACATGTTGCGTGCTTCATTTACGAACCACTGGTACAGGGAGCGGGCGGAATGAAAATATACGAAGCGGACCTGCTTGACCAGATCCTCACAAAAGCAAAAGAGTTTGATATCATTTGCATAGCCGATGAGGTGATGACAGGTTTTGGAAGAACCGGAAAGGTCTTCGCCAGCGAATTTATGCGGCAAAAGCCGGACATCATTTGCCTCAGCAAGGGGTTGACCGGTGGCGCTTTGCCACTTGGTATAACAGCCTGTGTCAGGAAAATACACGATGCATATGTCCAGGACGATCGGATGATGACATTCTTCCACGGACATTCCTTTACCGCTAACCCAATATCATGCGCGTCTGCCATTGCGAGCCTGGCCCTGTTAAAGGAAGATCAATGCATGGCCGCCATTGAGCGTATTTCGGCAGCAAATAAAAAATACGTAACGGAACTGGAAGACCAGCAATTGCCGCTGCTAAACATACGGCACCAGGGCACTATCCTGGCCTTCGAGGTGGATGAGGGCCGCCATGAATACCTGAATGTTACCGGGCATCTCATTGGGCGTTCAGCCATGGAAAAAGGGCTCTACATAAGGCCCCTTGGAAACACCGTCTATCTCATGCCACCCTACTGCATCAATGAAGAAGAATCAACTCATATGTTCACCACGCTGACAGATACGTTATACAGATCGATCGGTAACTGGTGATACCGCCAAAAGGAAAGGAGCTTAACCGCGATCGGGCATTGAAAGTATCGGAATACCTGCTCATGAGAAATACAGCGGCTGATCAGCGCTGATCCAGGTAACTTTTTAATCTGTCGAGGCTCTCTTGCATAAGAGGGCCTTTCATATCGGCAGCCATCATCCCATAAAACTTCTCCCAGGGATACCATTTGAGGTCCTCAATGATATACCAGACCACCTGTACGGAATCCGAACTTCTTTTTTCGATACTGAAGCCTGAGTTGATATGCTTGCTCCTGTTCAGGGAAATTGATGTGGACACACCGTTACCCTCTACACCTTCTATCCTGATGGAATTCATATGACCGTTGGGAGAAGTCCAGTTCAGCAGGGAGTCTTTCACCTCAACGGCCTGGGCACCCGCAAGCAGACTGTTCCACTGATCCCATGTATGCAGATCTTTCACCACCCGGATAACGAAGTCTTTATCCTGGGAAACCCTGACCCATTTAGAGGTCATGACCTGGTTGGGGAGAAGGACGGAAAATCCGAGCATCACGATAACGAGGCCTGCAATACCGATCAATACCGGCTTATAAAATCTTCTCATTTACTCCCATTTAAACACCTTGATGGCAATGATATAGGCTACCGTGCCCCACAACAGCAACACGCCCAATTGCGGCGCGCAATCCGAGATATGGGCGCCTTCAAAAGCTACGTCTCTCATGGCCTGATTCAGGTGTGTGAGGGGAAGTATATTGGAAATGGGCTGCAACCATTTAGGGAAATTCTCAACGGGGAAAAAAGTGCCGGCCAAAAGAAACTGTGGCAATGTGATGAGGTTTGAAAACGGCGGAATGGCTGCTTCGCTTTTCGCCAGGCCGCTGACAATGAACCCAAAACCCATGAACACCACCAGGCCGAGAAGACTCAGGAACAACAGCTCCAAAAAGGTGACCCAGCCGTTTACGAGGGTGAAATCAAAAACAAAATAACCCAGGGTAAGGATCACTACAGCGGTCAACATCTGAAAGATCACCCTGCTTAGTGCCTCGCCCATGAGAATGTATCCCTTGTGGATGGGCGATGCGAAAAATCGTTTCAGGACCAGGGATTGACGGAGATTGAAGAATATAAAGGCAACGCCAAAAACGCCCGCGCTCAGTAACGAAAATCCCAATTGCCCCGGCAAGATAAAATCGATCGTACGATACTTTCTTCCCGGTATCTTATCATTCATCACTACCGACGCTACGGTGGGCTGGCTGGGGTAGATGATCTCATTAAAACGAAGGATCACTGTACTTACAATGGATCTGAGCACATTTATATTCTGCGCATTCACTGCTCCTGAAGACTTCAGATCAACGATATATCGGGGATTACCCGCCGGATTTGGAGCCACTTTTACGATGGCGGTGATTCGGCCCCGTTCAAGCTCTGATTCCATTTGTGCCAGTGGCTTGTTCACTACCACCAGCCCAACACTATCCCGTAAAACTTTAAACAATAATGAAGTGGTATCGGATTCCGGATGGAAGCCCACTTTGAAAGTCACCCTGCCACCGCCGCCAATGAATCCGAACACCAGTATAAAGATCAATGGAAACAGCACGCTGAACACGATCGCGGAGGGACTCCTCAGCAGCGAAGTGAAACTGGCTTTTGTTATGGCCAACATGGCCCTGACCTGGCTGTAGGATCTTTTCATACGGAAGCGGCAAAGCTATTGCAAAAAAGGCTAACCCTTTATTTCCAGTTCCACTCAAAGGGCAGCCTTGCCTGAATGGTACCGAAACTTTCTTTGAGGCGTTTCACTTGCTTGAAGAGCTTAGCATTTTCTACCCCCAGTTCTTTTTCTATTACACTGGCGGAAGCGTTGTTCATATAGGGACCAAAGAGGTCATCAAAGGGAGATCTTGGCTCCGGATATTCTGAAACATTATACTCTTTCATTTTAGCCAGTTTTGCCGCCGACTTGATGGCATCATCGATACCGCCTACCCTGTCTACCAGACCGATCTTTGAGGCTCTTGTACCGGTCCATACCCGGCCCTGGGCGATACTGTCCACATAGGCCGTATCGAGTTTCCTGCCTTCCGACACCCTGCCTTTAAAATCTGAATAAATGATATCAACCTGATTCTGGATGATCCTACTTTCCTGTGCGTTCAAGGGCTTGGAGATAGAAATGGCATCGGCGTATGCCCCTGTTTTCACCCGGTCGAACGTAACACCCAATTTATTCTTAAAGAAGCTCTCCATATTGGGTATCATGGCAAATACCCCTATCGATCCGGTGATGGTATTGGGCTGAGCGAAGATACTGTCAGCCATGCACGAAATATAATACCCTCCACTTGCGGCCACATCACCCATGGAAACCACTATCGGCTTCCCGTCTTTCTTTGCCAGCATGAGCTCTCTCCAGATCACCTCACTGGCGAGGCTGCTTCCGCCGGGCGAATTCACCCGAAGTACGATCGCTTTTACATTATCGTTGTATCTGATCTTCCGGATCAGGTTGCGATACGTATCGGAACCTACCTGGCCTTCTTCGCCTTTACCATCAACGATCTCGCCCTCTGCATAGATCACGGCTACTTTGTCTTTCCCATATTCCCTGATGCTGCGGGTATGCATATACGTTCCGGGCGTGATAAAATTAATCTTATCATCCTTACCGATATTGAGTTTCTTCTTGATCTCCTGCTTTACTTCATCATCATATCGTAAGCCGTCGATCAATTTGTAGTCCACCGCGGATTTGACATGCTGAATGGCATATGTATCAGCATACTTGCGAAGTGCAGCGGTATCCAGGCTCCGGGAGTATGCGGTGTTTGTCAAAAACCGCTCATAGACATCCCCCAGCCAAACCGTAGTCTGAATCCTGTTTGCCTCCGTCATCTTCTCCTCCCTGAAAGGCTCAGTGGCACTTTTAAACTTACCATCATAAAAGATCTGCGGTTCAATTTCAAGCCGCTTCAACATATTCTTGAAATAAACATACTCCACTGCAAAACCGGTCCAGTCAAACATCCCTTTCGGATTAACATAGATCCTGTCTGCCACGTTCGCAACGTGATATGCCTGCTGCGTCATATAGTCTCCGTATGCCAATACAAATTTGCCGGAGTTCTTAAATTCGATCAGCGCATTCCTCAGTTCTTCACTGCTGGCATACCCGTTCAGATTCATCTCCGCCTTCAGGTAGATCCCCTTGACAGACGAATCTGTTTTGGCCTTGCGGACCATCCTTACCAGTTCGTAAAGCGTTGGTAGTTCATCCTCCACATTTCCGGTGAACTGCAGGAATGGATTGATCGATTTTTTATCCTGGAAACTTTTATTCAGATCGATGAACAGCACGGACCGGGGCTCAATCGATGAATCTTCTTTGGATATCAGGCCGCCGATAACAACGGAGAAAAATATCAAAATAACACCGCAGAAAACGATGATCGCCAGTAGCGCGGCAAAAAACATTTTAAAGAAATTCCTCACGTATTACAAAATTTTATCCGCTAAAAATAGAGTAATTTAACCACCCTCGAATGTTTCGTTTTATGAATCATGCATATTTACTGATAGGTGGCAATATTGGCGATAGAATTGAGAATCTCAGGAAAACCAGAGCCCTTATAGCGGCTGTTTGCGGACCTATCCTGCTGGAATCCTCCATTTTCGAGACCTCAGCCTGGGGAAAAACTGATCAGGCCGACTTCCTGAACCAGGCATTATGGGTGGAAACGGCCTTGGCTCCCACCCTGCTCCTGGAAAAAATTTTGGGTATTGAACAGGAACTTGGAAGGTTCCGGGCCGAAAAATTCGGGCCCAGGATCATTGATATAGACATCATCTTCTATAACGACGAGGTCCTCGTCCTCCCCAGCCTCACCATTCCCCATCCACACATGCAGAACCGCCGGTTTGTGATGACTCCCATGGCTGAGATCGCCCCCGGAATGGTTCATCCCCTTTTGCGTAAAAACATGACCGAATTACTGGAAGAATGCCCAGATACACTCGCTGTTGATAAAAAAACATGATGACTTTATTGCCTCTCCTTATGTTTGAGGGGTCATTATGAATTATCATTTCATCTCTATCGAAGGAAATATTGGTGCCGGCAAAACTACCCTCGCCCATATGCTGTCCAGACATTACGGAGCCCGACTCATTTTGGAAGAGTTTGCCGATAACCCTTTTCTACCCAAGTTTTACGAGAACCCGAAACAGTTCGCCTTCCCTTTGGAATTATTTTTCATGGCTGAACGGTTTAAACAGCAGAAAGACCTGATCATGCAGAAAGACCTGTTTCAAACAGTCACTATTTCCGACTACCTGTTCACCAAATGCCTGTTGTTCGCCAAAGTAAATCTCCCCGATGATGAATTCAGGCTTTACCAACGTTTATTCGATATTCTTTTTCAACAACTCATTCAGCCAGACATACTGATCTACCTGCATTCACCCGTTAATAAACTGCAGGAGAATATAAAGAAAAGAAACCGCCCCTACGAACAGATGATCCCGGACGATTACCTGTTCTCCATCCAGGAAACCTATACCCACTATATCAAACAGCATAATTTCAAAACCTTGTTCATTGACGTCTCGAATTCGGACTTCCTCGGCAATCCCGTCCATGTCAAAACGGTGATAGATGCGCTGGAAAAAGATTACGACCACGGTCAGCATTACCTGGTACTCCCTTAATTCGAAGCCATGAAGAATGCTTACCAGGCACTACGGCACCGCGAGTTTCGCTTATACATCATCTCCAGATTTTTCTTCATTCTGGTCCTCAATATGCAGGCCACCCTGATCAGCTGGAAAGTGTATGAGATCACCAAAGACCCTTTTAGCATTGGCCTGATCGGACTGATCGAATTCATACCAGCCTTTGCCATGGCCTTCTATGCCGGGCATACCATCGACCGGAACGACAAACGAAAACTCCTGCTATTTTCCATTGGCGGAAATCTGCTGCTGACCATGATCCTGACATTGACCACCCTGCCCATGACTATGAATGCGGTGGGGCAAGACATGACGTTGCTTATCATTTACGCCGTTATCTTTTGCATTGGAATTATGCGGGCATTCAGCGGCCCCACTTCATTTGCCCTGGTAAGCCAGCTGGTGCCGAAAGAGGAGCTTCCAAACGCCATTACCTGGCACAGCGGCTCCTGGCAGATCGGAGCAGTAACGGGCCCTGCACTGGCAGGACTGCTCTACGGCATGGCCGGGATCACACCAACATTTTACGGCATGATCGCAGGGCTGGTTGTTGCCTTAAGCTCCATTTTCCTGATTACCGCTAAACCACCTTCGCCGCAAAAAGCAGGCGAATCAGTTTTAGAAAGTATCCGCCAGGGCTTCAGGTTTGTCAGACGGTCAAGGGAGATCCTTGGCACCATTAGCCTGGATCTTTTCGCGGTATTCTTTGGTGGGGCAACAGCACTGCTCCCCTACTTTGCAGATGTCGTTTTGAAAACAGGGCCTGAGGGACTGGGCATGCTCCGGTCGGCCCCCGCCATTGGCGCGCTGTTCATACTTACCGTGGTAACCATCCGGCCATTGAAAAAACAACAGGGTCAATTGATGCTATTCTGTGTAGCGGGTTTTGGGATGATGATCATTTTGTTCGGCATCTCCCAGATATTCTGGCTCTCGATGTTTGCGCTGTTCATGAGCGGCGTACTGGATGGGATCAGTGTGATCGTAAGGTCTACTATCCTGCAACTGAAGACCCCTGATGAAATGCGTGGCCGTGTGGCCTCCCTGAATAGCATTTTCATTATGTCATCTAACGAACTGGGGGCTTTTGAAAGCGGCCTTACCTCACGACTTTTTGGCGTGGTCCCTGCAGTGATCTTTGGTGGCGGCATGACTCTGGCGGTAGTGGTGATCACCTGGTTTAAAGCCCCCGGGCTCCGCAAAGTGGAGTATTAACATCCCATTCTTTATATTTGCAGACATGGAAGAATCAGTGCGAGAGCAGCTACTCATCTTGTTGACCACTCCGATCTACGCCATCATCATTTTGATGGAGATCGCGCTGAGCAGCTACCAAAACAGAGCCTCCTATTCTGTCCGCGACAGCGCCAATAATTTTTTACTGATGTTGCTGAATGGAGGACTTGATCTTATCTTTCGCTCCTTTTATGTGGTGGTTCTGGTAGCCTGCTGGAACTATCGTTTTACTGAAATAACAAATCCCTGGATCTACTGGCTTACCCTGTTACTGGCAGAGGATTTTATTTTTTACTGGCTTCACCGTTTTGACCACCAGATCCGCCTCTTCTGGGCCGTCCATGTCACCCACCATTCGTCCAGTAAAATGAATTTCACCGTAGGATTCCGCTCCTCCGTTTTTCAACCCCTTTACCGGTTCATCTATTTTATTCCGCTGGCCTTCCTTGGATTTAAACCCATGGACATCGTATTCATGTACTCCGCCACCCAGATCTGGGGCATCCTGATCCATACCGAGTTTATCAGGAAGATGGGCTGGCTCGAATATATCCTGGTGACCCCCTCCCATCATCGGGTTCACCACGCCTCCAATGCCCTATACCTGGATAAAAACCTGGGCATGTTCCTGATCCTTTGGGACAAATGGTTCGGGACTTTCCAGCAGGAGCTGCCAGACGAACAATACCAACCCCTGCGTTACGGCCTCACCACGCCGCTCAAAAAAGAAACCCCGGACCATATCATTACACATGAATGGGTAGCTATCGGCAAGGATGTATTCCGAAAAAACATCAGCTGGTCTCAGCGCCTCAGGTATGTATTTGGCCCACCGGGCTGGAGCCACGACGGCAGCAGGAAAACCAGTAAGCAGCTGAGGGATGAAGAATCCGCCAGCACTTAGCCTATTGCGATAAGGCGCTCCAACACATGGTAAACAATCGGACAAAAAGTTGAATTTTTCAGGGTCAGCGCCTGACGCTTGTACAGTACGTCTTCGTCAGTATACGGAAAGCGGGCACAGTCGGAAGGCCTCTGATCATATATGGAGCAGGCATTATCCGCCCCTAAAAAAGGGCAGGGGGAAGACTTCACCACATAATCCCCCTCATGATCCAAATCCAGGTAGGTGTCGATAAAATCGCTTTCCTTCATCCGCAGATGCTTACTGATCCGCTTGATATCGGGAGTTTTGAACCGCGGGGAATAGGTTTTACAGCAATTGGCACAGCTCAGGCAATCGATTTTCTCCATGGCTTCTTCATGCAACTCCTGCTGGTGGCGAAGCACGATGTTCTTGTCAGCCTTGCTGAGAAACCGTTTATAATCCTTCTGCCGGGCCCGGGATTTTTTTTCCCAATTATTTAATAAACTCAAGATCCAAAAATAGCAAATAAGCCCGTTGGTGGATGGACGAATTAGCGAATTAACGGATTTTAAGAAGCAGTAGCAGCATCAATCATGGAAATGCCTTGCAGAATTAGCCAATCCGTCAATTAGCCAATCCGTCAATTCGCCAATCCGTTAATTCGCCAAATCCTTACACAAAAGGAGCATTATCTCGGCCTTCCCTCGTAAATTTGCATCGCTTTAGAACCAGATTTAACCATCATCTCATGAACATCGCAGACCAGGGACAGAACGAATTCCAACGCAGGCATATTGGACCGGACCAGAGAGAAACAGCCAGGATGCTGAAAACGATAGGTGAGGCTTCGATGGACTCCCTGATCGACAAAACCGTACCTCCCGCCATCAGGATGAATCATGAGCTGGACCTCCCGGAGGCTATGACCGAATTTGAATACCTCCAACACATCAAGGAGGTTAGCCTCGGTAATAAAGTATTCAGGAACTATATAGGGCAGGGATATTATGATACCATTACGCCAAGCGTGATACTGAGGAATATTTTCGAGAATCCGGGTTGGTACACCCAATATACCCCTTACCAGGCCGAGATCTCCCAGGGGCGTCTGGAAAGCCTCCTGAACTATCAGTCCATGGTTTCAGATCTTACAGGGCTGCCGATCGCTAACGCTTCCCTGCTTGACGAAGCTACCGCAGCGGCCGAGGCAATGACCATGTTCTTCAATAGCCACAACAAACAGGAACATATCGACAAACCCAAATTCTTCGTGGACCAGCACGTGTTTCCTCAAACGCTGGATGTGCTGTATACCCGCGCCATTCCCATCGGTATACAGATCGAGGTTGGAGATTATAAAACAACCAACATTGATCACCATTATTTTGGAGCACTTGTTCAATATCCGAACGACAAGGGTTCGATAGAAGATTACCGATCCTTCGTACAACATGTACATGAATCCGGGGGATATGTGGTGATGACAACGGACCTGCTGGCGCTCACCCTGCTTACCCCGCCCGGGGAATTAGGTGCTGATGTTGCCTGTGGGTCAGCACAACGTTTTGGCGTGCCTCTCGGATACGGAGGTCCGCACGCGGCTTTCTTTGCCACAAGGGAAGAATTCAAGCGATCCCTCCCTGGCAGGATCATAGGAGTAAGCATCGACGCCAAAGGCAACCGGGCCCTTCGTATGGCACTGCAAACACGCGAACAACACATTAAGCGGGAAAAAGCAACGTCAAATATTTGTACAGCCCAGGCATTGCTGGCCAACATGGCAGCTATGTATGCCGTTTACCATGGTGCGCAAGGCCTCGCCGAGATCTCAAAACGCATTGCGCTTTACACGCAGACCACGGCCGAAGCCATCGAAGAAAGAGGCTTCGACCTTTTTTCACAAAACTATTTTGATACCATCACTGTCGTATGCGATGATGTCAAAAGCATCAGGGAAAAAGCAGAGGCCCAGATGATCAACCTGAGATATATCGACAACAAGCATATTGGCATATCACTCGATGAGACCACTACGATCGCTGACTTGTACGACCTGATCAATTGTTTTGAAAACGATGTCGATCCCGTTGCTTTCAGCATTGCGTCTGATGCCACGCTTGACCATCTACCAATGTCGCTTACACGCAGTTCTTCTTACCTCACCCATCCCGTATTCAACGCACACAGGAGTGAGAGTCAAATGATGCGGTATATCAAGAGCCTGGAGAACAAAGACCTTTCTTTGAACACTTCCATGATATCCCTGGGCAGTTGTACCATGAAGCTGAATGCAGCCAGCGAAATGATGCCGCTTAGCTGGGCCCACTGGAGCAAGATGCATCCATTTGTGCCTGCCGGTCAGGCAGAAGGTTACAAATACATCGTTGACCAATTGTCGGCCTATCTCTGCGAAATCACGGCTTTCGACGCCTGCAGCCTGCAGCCAAACAGTGGTGCACAGGGCGAGTATGCAGGATTGCTTACCATCCGGGACTACCATATCAGCAGGGGGGACCATCATAGAGATGTGATGTTGATCCCGATCTCCGCGCACGGCACCAACCCTGCGTCAGCAGTAATGGCAGGGATGAAGGTAGTTGTGGTAAAGGCCCTTGACAATGGATATATAGACATTGAAGACCTTAAGGCCAAAGCTATCCTGCATAGTAGGTCGCTCGCCGGCATCATGATCACCTATCCAAGTACATACGGCGTTTATGAGGAAACAGTAAAGGAAATCACGGCGATCATCCATGAACATGGAGGCCAGGTCTATATGGATGGCGCGAACATGAACGCCCAGGTCGGCCTTACCGCACCTGGCCTCATTGGCGCTGATGTCTGCCACCTCAATCTGCACAAGACATTTGCCATACCACACGGCGGCGGAGGCCCAGGCATGGGCCCAATCTGTGTAAAATCACATCTTGCACCTTTCCTGCCCGGTCATGTTTTTACAGATGAATTAAAAGCTATTCATACTGCTGTAAGTGCTGCTCCTTATGGAAGTACGTCTATCTTGCTGATCAGTTATGGCTATATCCGGATGCTTGGCTACAGCGGTGTAAAGAAAGCCACCGAGTACGCTATCCTGAACGCCAATTATATGCGGGCCAGGCTGCAAAATCAATTTGACATCCTTTATCTGGGTACCAATGGAACTTGTGCGCATGAATTTATAGTAGACCTGCGGCCATTCAAGAAATCAGCTGATATAGAAACGGAGGATGTGGCGAAGCGCCTGATCGATTATGGCTTCCACGCTCCCACCATGAGTTTTCCTGTTCCCGGCACCATTATGATTGAGCCAACAGAGAGCGAAGACAAAGCCGAACTTGATCGTTTTTGCGATGCCATGCTTTCCATTCGTGAAGAGATCAGGATGATTGAAGAAGGCAGCGCCGATAGAAAAGATAATGTTTTGAAAAATGCGCCGCATACACAATTCACTGTAGTAAGTGACAGCTGGCCGCATCCCTATTCCAGGGAGGAAGCCGTTTTCCCACTCGATTATGTGAGGCTGAGTAAATTCTGGCCCAGCGTTTCAAGGGTAAATAATACGCATGGCGATAGAAACCTTATTTGCACTTGTGAACCGGTCAGCGCATATTTGGAAGAAGCGTTGAAATAAATGTCAGGCACAGCTCCTACAGGTCAGTATTCATTTATGCTGACCTTTTCTGTGTCAACTCATCAAACTTTTGGTGATAGATCGGACTTTCCGTTTTACCCCACCTATCCCAGAACGTGAAATATAAGCCGAAGTTGTATTTGAATTGCTTATGATGAAGGGCATGGTGAGTGGCACCGATCAATAGTCTACCCACCGGGTATTTCGCAAACCACGCGGGATATATCTCAATCCCAAGATGATTGATCACACTTGATAACGTCATGCAGGTGAAGAGAAAGATGAGTGCATGGAGATGAATTGGGATCAGTATCACGATAAAGGGTATAATGATGGCCTGGAGCAGCGCCTCCAGCGGATGAAAAGAAAATGCCGTCCATGGTGAAGGAATATAGCTCTCGTGGTGGACCTGGTGCACATGTTTAAACACCCCCGGGTGATGCATGAACCGGTGTACCCAGTAATAGTAGGTCTCATGGAGGAAGAAAAAAACGGGCAGGCTGATCACTGACCACCACAGAGGGTAACTGTCATCGCGATAAACCTTTGTATAGCCCCCCATCCAAACTAAGACCATGAGCGCCCCGGTGAAAGAAAATATGAGTGCGGTAATGAGGCTCCACTTGATCTCCCTTCGAAACTGGCCTTTGCTGTATTTTTTATCAGCGTGCAGTTTACGCGCTCTCCAGTAATCGCGCTTCCAAACAAAGAAATACAAATGAAAAATACCTGCAATGAGGAAATATCTTCCCATAATCAGTACAAACATGACAAGAAAAGATATTACAAATAATGCGGGGAGGCTTAAGGAAAGATTCATAGCTAATAAAGGTAAAAAATAATACCAGAGTAACTCGCATAGATTTTTATTCAATACATAAAAAAAGATGAATACTATCCTACAAATTAGGTCAAAATCAGTCTGCCAGCCATGACATCGTTGGCTCCCTTGAAGACCAGGAAAATCTCGAAGCTAAAGAAACACCAATAGATATGCCGGAACGTAAGCACATCCCGGGCCAGGAGTAAATCAGGCCCGGCCTACTCCGCTGACTTTCGGATAACACCCCTTCATAGGACGGTGAAGAAGGCATTGGCGTTGTTAGATCAATTGAACAAACCGGACAACGACGAAGGGCTCAGAGTCACGGGAAATGATACAAATATTCCAGCTGAGGAATTGGCTATGCAGGAACGGATGGACGACTTTAAAGCAACGGCCGACAACCAGAATCTTGCCAGTGCGGCCCTTGATACCCTCGACCACAAAGGAGAAAAACTTAACGAAAAAAGTTCTGGACAGGAGCTGTAAGACGATGACCTTAATACGGCTATGACCATACAAGAAGATGCTATGGTAGATATTGGCGAAGAGGACGTAGAGATTAATACTTATTCCCCCGATGCTGAAGATGAAGACGGGAGCAGCAACCATTAGCAGACTCTGTTTTATACCAATGTTGCTAAACTTATGAAAGGGTGTTGAAATCCGATGTGAAATACCGGTTTATGATCGATTACGCTTCGATGAAATGAAATGAAATCAAAACTAAAACTCCACAACAAATCCGATACTCGGCAATCGCGAACCACTATCCTGCGGCAGTAAAACACCGATCGCATTCTGACGGTTGTTCTGAGCAGAAGGATTACCAAAGACACCCGGATTATAGGGCTCACCGGTTGTAGTGGCAATAGATTCATCAGGATTACGCTTTAGCGTCCAGCCGTCAGGTGTGGGGTTCACGCTGTTGTATACATTCTGTATATCTAAAAACAGATCGAGGGACCATTTGGCAAAATTGAATTTCTTATCGATCCTAAGATCGGCAGCGTGAAACGCTTCCAGGCGACGCGTATTCAGTTGGGGATAGTCGAGCACTGCCTCGTTTGTAAAAGGATAATTTTCCAGCGAAAGGAAATTATTCCATGGCGTGTAGGGCGCTCCACCCTGTACCCTGAACCTCACCCCCACTTCCCAGTTCTTACCAAATTTGTAACCGCCGGTAAATGACACTAAATGCCTGTTATCCCAGGCCGAAGGCAGCAATACTCCATTCGCTCCGGAAAACTGACTATAATAAAACGTGTAGGCCATGATGCCATAAAAATGTTTGGTCAGCCTTTTCTGAAAAAGCAACTCGAACCCATACGCTTGACCCTCACCGGTACTGGTCACTTTTTCATTTCCAAGTACGCCGAAATCACCGCCCAGATTTGCCAGGGAAATACCCAACGAGGAGGAGACCGGATAGTTACCGTACTTCTTATAAAAACCCTCCGCGGTGATCCTCAATGACCCCGAAGGAAGCCATTCCAGTCCTGCCACATAATGGTCTGAACGAATATACTCCAGGTCCTCATTCGCAAACTTGTTGTTCATCGAAAAACCAAGGGTGGTATAAGGTGGTATCTTATAATACCGGCCAACAGAAGCGTTGATGTTAAGTCCTCTTGCAAGGGAATACGCCATGGATAATCTGGGCGACAAGGTCCGGCCGATGTCGTTGCCGTTAGTGGTAAAGCTGTTTCCATCTACGCGGAGACCGCCGGTAAGGGATAGCCGGTTTGAAAAGAATTTTCTGCTCAGGCTGCTATGTAGACCATATCTTAAAAATCCGAGCTCACTGGCATAGTCTATCGTTCCTGTAGGTCGCCTCTGATACGTTGAATTGCTGTAATCGGAATAGATCAATACACCGCCGGCGTTCAACTGCCAGCCACCGGTGCTGCTGTTCAACTCATAGCGCAAGCGATTCTCGTCTTCAATAGACTTATACTTCAAGATGCGCTTCGACTCATCATTGGTTTGATTGTTCTCAAATTTATCAGCGGAATTGTTTAGCGTATTCTTACTTGCCACCAATTGCCACCAACCGTTTTTCATGGCGTGACGCCATGAAATTCCGATGGTATTGGTCTTTTGCCTGTTCAATGGGATCTGGTCAAGTATGAAGAGTTGTTCAAGCGTGGCATTATCTGGTTTAGAAAAAGTAAAATTGTCGATCGAAGCCAGCCCGATTATATTGATCTCATTCTTTTTGTCGATCTTATGCGTGAGTTTATATTGAAAATCCCAATAATCGGGAAGGAACGGCAGTTCTATCAGCTTGAATAAAAATTGGAGGTAAGACCTTCGCACCGAGGCCAAAAAAGTGGTTTTACCGTTTTTCTTTCCAAGCGGACCTTCCATCGTCAATGCGGCCTCACTGGCGCTGAGCCTCACGTTTCCCTGGATCTTATCGGGATTGCCCTCTTTCAGGCGAAACTGAAGAACGCCCGACAAAGGGTTATCATATTTGGCTGGGAAAGCCGAGGTATATAAGGTTACCTTGTCGATGAAGGAAACATTCAACATTCCAACCGGACCGCCAGCCGCGCCCTGTGTAGCGAAATGGTTAATGGTAGGGATTTCTACACCATCCAAAAAATAGCTGTTCTCGTTGGGAGCACCCCCCCTGATGATGATATCGTTCCTGAATCCCACGGAGCCCGAAACCCCCGGCAATGATTGAACCACTTTTGCCATATCGAAATTGGCGCCCGGATATCGGGCGATCTCGTTGATGCCTAATGATTGAACGGAGTTCACTACCCCCACGGGTTTGGCAAAATTCGCCTGTACTACAATATTGCTGAGTTCCGTGACTGCAGTCTCTACTTCAAAACTAACCTCGGATGTATTTCCGGATGTTAGCACCACGTCAAACTTTTGCACAGATTTATACCCGGTTCCAGACGCTTCAAGGGTATACGTTCTAGTCGGAAGACCCGTTATCCGGAAAAATCCGGAAGAATCACTTACGGTCCCCTTATCAGCCTCCAATACCCTTACGCTGATCCCGCCCACGGGAACCAGGCTTTTCGAGTCCCGCACATAACCATTTATAGTTCCGGTTGCCTGCGCAGAGACGGAGGCGGAAACTGCCATGAACATGATAAATAAAACGACTAGATGTAGATGCCTGTTTTCCACTTTGTTATTCCTCATAAATACTGCCTTCTGCTTTGTAGAGCTTTGTGCGACAAATTATTAAACAAAACTTGAACGATTTTGTTTAATTTTACCGATTAGGTCTCATTTCTCCTCCACTTTTTTTTTGCCTTATTCACCACCCCCACGGAAAGGGCGGAAGATAGTATCAAAGTAACGGTAACCGCGGTCAGTAACAAAAACGGGGATGTCATGGTTGCCTTATTTTCCTCTTCCAAAGGTTTCCCTTTTGAGACCGGATACGCGTTACAAAAACTGAAAGGAAAAGCTGTTAACGACAGGGTTGAAGTGAATGTTACTTCCATCTCCGTCGGGACATTCCCCTTTGTCCTGTTTCACGACACCAATGGCGATGGCTAACTGAATACCAACTGCATGGGGATCCCTAAAGAGGGGTACAGTGTTTCCCACAACGCCTACAACGATAACGTTAACATTCTTTACCCCGGACCGGGAGATAACCTGGTAGGCAAGAAAGCCGCCCTCGATTTTTTTCCGATCGGAGAAGTACATACGAATCCGTGCAGATCGTAAATCCAACATACCTGGGTGTCGAAAACAACGACCCCGCCTCTACCGTTGCCCAGGGTAACTGGTTCATGTAGTGGCAAACCTTTTTCTACAAAATGTAAGGCAATGGAAAACAGTTGTATTGCCGATCCACACGGTACAGCATAGGAACAGGGCTGGAAAAATAGATATCGTAGCGATGTACTACTACTTACACCGGCTTATGGAAGCTGCGCAATCAGGAATGGAAGTCGGGAAACAGGCGATAGAAAAAAATACATGCCCCGGTTTCGGCGCATTTTTTTTATTCCGCCGGTTGTTGGAATTTTGCCCCGATGAAAGATTATTACAGCATGCTGGACTGTACTCCGATGTCTACCCGCGAAGAGATCAAAAAACAGTATAGGAAACTCGCATTACAATTTCACCCCGACAAAAATCAGCATGATCTTTATGCTGAAGCAAGATTTCATGATATTAAGGAAGCCTACGAAACGCTTACCCAACCCGCCAAAAAAGAAGCATGGCTGCAAGAACGATGGCTCCGTCAGGTGATGAATGAAAAATACGCGGACACGCAGCCCCTCACACCATATTCCATTTTACATAAGGTGCTGAAGTTGGATCGCTACGTCTCTACTCAGGACGTGTTCAGGATGGACCAAAATGGCATTTTCGAAAAGATCATGGCCCTGGTGTGCGACGAAAACATCAACTGCCTCTTGAAGTTCAGCGAAAAAGATGTTAACAAAACGATCGTCCAGCACTTACTTTCCGCCACCCATCCACTTGATGCTGCCCACCTGTCGCCACTATGGCCAAAATTGGAGGCGATCGCTGAAGGTGACCAGGATCTATTGAACGACCTGGCAGTATTCCGGTCCAGGAAAAAAAAGAAAGCAATGGAAGATACGTTAACCATCCCCCTGGCCATTCTCTTCACGGTAGTATTATGCCTGCTCATCTACCTCGCCGGAAGGTGATCACGAACATGTTCTTCGCTTTACAAAGATTACCTTTGCGGCATGCATTATGTGTCTGCTGAAGGTCTCGGTAAATCTTTCGGAATAAAACCCCTTTTCTCAGGGTTAAATTTTCATATCTCAGAAGGGGATAAAATTGCCCTCATCGCCCGAAATGGAACGGGAAAATCAACGCTGTTAAGGATACTCGCCGGTAAGGAACATGAGGATCAGGGTAAGTTCTGGGTCAATAAAGACGTAGATATCGCCCTATTTGAACAGAATCCTGAATTTCTGGAAAATGAGACCATCCTCCAGAATATATTCTTCCATAAACATCCGGTCATGGATGCCATTCGGGAATATGAAGACGCCATGGAAACGGATGATTATATCCGGCAGGGCGAGGCCATCAGCCTCATGGAAGATAATAACGCCTGGGACTTCGATGCGAAGGTAAAACAGATCCTGGGAAAGTTACGTATCCATAATCTCCACCAGATCGTCGGTACCCTGAGCGGTGGGCAACGAAAGCGCGTAGCCCTGGCACGCACCCTGATCGATATCGGGTTCGAACATAAACACATCCTGCTGATCATGGACGAACCGACCAACCACCTCGATGTGGAAATGGTGGAATGGCTGGAACATTTCCTGAACAAGGAAAACATTACTTTATTACTTGTTACGCACGACAGGTATTTCCTGGACGAGGTATCCACTGAAATTTGGGAGATCGAAAACAGCCAGCTATATACCTATAAAGGAGATTACGCCAACTACCTCGAGAAAAAAGCCGCGCGGATCGACAGTGAAGTGGCCAGTATTGACAAGGCTAAAAATACCTACCGCAAAGAACTGGAGTGGATGCGCAAACAACCCAGGGCCAGAACCACAAAATCCAAAAGCCGGCAGGATAATTTTTATGTTGTTGAGGCCCAGGCTAAAAAAAGGATCGAAGACAACAAGCTGGAACTCGAGATGAAGATGAACAGACTGGGTGGCAAGGTGGTGGAGATGAAAAAAGTATGTAAGCGTTACGGTGATAAAGTGATCCTACAAGGCTTTGATTATACCTTTAAAAAAGGGGAACGCGTAGGCATTGCCGGAAAAAATGGCGTGGGCAAATCAACCTTTATCAATATAGTTCAGGGTCTTGAGCAGGCAGACAGCGGGAAGGTGAATATTGGTGAAACCATTGTTTTTGGAAACTACTCGCAGGAAGGGCTGATCGTTAAAGAAGATATGCGGGTGATTGAGTATGTCAAGAATATTGCAGAAAGCTTCCCCCTCGCAAAAGGTGGTTCGCTAAGTGCATCACAATTCCTGGAGTTATTCCTGTTTACGCCAGATCAGCAATATACCTACATCTCAAAACTGAGTGGCGGTGAAAAAAGAAGATTGCATTTACTAAGTATCCTGTTTAAAAGTCCAAATTTCCTGATCCTCGATGAGCCGACAAATGACCTTGATCTGCCAACCCTTGGGGTACTGGAAAACTTTCTCGCAGATTTCCCGGGTTGCCTGATGATCGTTTCGCACGACAGGTACTTCATGGATAAATTGGTAGATCATCTTATTGTATTTGAAGGCGATGGCCAGGTTCGGGATTTCCCCGGGAACTATTCCGAGTATAGAACATACCTGGAATTTGAGCAATCCCGCAGGGACTCTCCCGCTCCGCCTGCGCCCGCAAAAATCCTTGTTGACATAACGCCAACCATCGCAACTGCAAATAAGAAAAAACCTTCTTTCAAGGAACAACGGGAATTTGAAACCCTCGAAAAAGAAATTGCAGAACTCAATAAAGAGAAAGAAGCCATTACCGAAAAACTCGGCTCCCCTTCTCAGCCTTTTGAGGAACTGCAGCGCCTTTCAGGAAGAATTGGCGAGATCACAAAATTGATCGATGAAAAAGAGATCAGGTGGCTTGAGCTAAGTGAGATCATGGAATGATTGCATGATCTGCTTATGATTTGCCCCTTCAGGATTGGTCTTCCCAACAAGTCAGATCCTTCCGCCCGCCCTGCTTAAGCGGTCGTTTATCGCCTGTCCGATACCGGTAGCCGGAAACAGTTCCGCGAGGATCAGGTCAGCATCCGACTTATCAAGTTCTCTCAGGACGGCGAAGAGATTGGCAGCGGCCTCGTGAAGATCCCCGCTGGGCGACATCACTTTGCTGATGTGAACATCCAACCTCTGATCTGTAAAAGAGATCACCGCCAGTTTTTTGTCAGCATGCGCAGCTACCAAGGTGGACAGGTCACCAACAATCAGGGGCTTTGCAGGAGCGTAGTGTGACATCAATTGCCCAGGCGTATCTGGTTTTTTATGCAACAAAGAAAACCCGGGTTTTATACCTGTAACATGGAATATATCTTCAGCAGTGATGCCTCCAAGCCTGTGAATGATGATCTGATCACCTTCCATGCCAACGATCGTAGACTCCAGACCCACTGAACAGGGTCCGCCATTTAATATATAAGGGATTCGGCCATCCAGTCCTTCCTTAACATGTTCCGCGGTGACAGGACTCACATATCCGAAAGGATTTGCCGAGGGTGCTGCCAGTGGAAAGTTGAGTTGCTGCAGCAACTCAAGTGTCATGGGGTGGGAAGGAACCCGGATGACTACTTTATCTGAGCCGGCCGTAATCAGATCGGGCACCAATGATGATTTGGGTAACAGGTAACTCAGTGGGCCGGGTGAAAACTGATCAGCCAATAAACGGAGTGGAGCAGGAATATGGGTTACATAATGTTCGGCTGCAGCCAGCGAATGCAGATGCATGATCAGGGGATTGAAGCGCGGCCTGCCCTTTACTTCAAATAAATTGA
>JBBAJO010000006.1:14024-32226 GCA_040404005.1 Chitinophagaceae bacterium | reverse complement strand
TATACGGTTTCTGTAGGAATGGCCACCAGTGCTCCCGTTTGCAATAGTATGACGGCCTTTGAGATATCCTGTCCGATTTCCGTGATCATGCCACAAAGAACCGAAAATATTTTAGTTTAATTTCTCATTTCCAACGGCCCTTGCAAGTACTGTCTTATCTCCGGTCATCTCCCAATGGATCAGGGACATTGGAATGATCCCCTTACTCAGAAACTCATCCATAAATGATTTCATATTGAACTTTCCCTCCCGCTGCCGGGCATACTCTGCGATCAACCTGTCTACTTCCAATTTACCTGATACATAGCTTGTTTCATATCCGGGCTGCTGCAGATAGAAATGCTCTTCTCCCTGTATGGTTTCGCCTTCTGCCGGTAATAACCCCCACGGCACCCACTTAGATGCAAACTGCGTAGACTGGTCAAAGTTCATTACCTGGCCATGCTGATAAATCCCTCCGAGTCCGCGGGCGGCCCTTTGCGCAAGCATCACCCAGACCAATTCCTCCGCCCGCGGGCGGTTCTTATAAAGACCCGCCTGCCACATGAGTTCTTCCATCGCTGTTGCGAGACCTTCAGCCCTACTGTCAAAAATATTATACAGGGAGGGCAGCCTTCTGATGGGACTCTCCACGGGCTCGCGTTTGCTCATGGCTTTATCGATCCAATGAAACATATGGCACCTCATGGGCATGGGATCGCGGTAATCGACTTCTGAGAAAAATCCGCGCAGTCCATCAGCCGGCTGAAATTTTCCCGTCTGCGCCATCATAGCCGGTTCCATATAATCTTTCACTGTGAGTATTTCGCTGCTCTCCAGAAATCCCATGAATTCTTTCACACCATCTTGCATAACAGAATCGTATTGCGCAGCTCGGTTTATCCGCTCCAGCCTCGGAATATTTCGGTTACGGTGTTCCGTTAGTCTGACCGCGGTGTGCGCCCGGGCCAGTTCCCGTTCAAGCAACTGCTCATACACTTCCCATGTATATGGCATGAGGTGGACGTTCCGGATATACCATGTGAAATTCTCTTTTCCAACTCCAGATACTTCATTTTTCTGAGCTGCTTCCGATTTCAGCCACCTGCTAAAATCGTCGGATGCTTTTTTGGCATCTAATGCCGCTGCTGAAAGATCCGGGTATGTACTTTTCACCGCTGCTGAAAAATCGGCAAGTTCCCTGCTTTGCTGTTCAATACTGTTGATTCCGCGGTTCCAAAGATCCCTGGCTTTGCCGGTAAGATTTTTTCTTGCCTTCTCATACATCAGACCTGCCTTCAACAGTCTTCCTGAAATTTCGGCAGCGTCATCAGCGGACAGGGGCATTGAATAATCGGGCAGCTCGATAGCGCCAGCCATATTGGGGCCTTCCCTTTCCGGGACATCGGATGGGTAAGTGTAAAACCATACATAAAAGGCAGGATCGCGCACCCAGGGCTGAATAACCCGGTGATCAAAATCCAGTCCGTTCATTTCCGCCCAAACCAGGTACCAGTCCACCTGTTGCTTCACGGGCCAACCTGCTGTATCTACAGCGGCCAACCGGGCCTTCCACAGCTTGAGGTCTTCCTGCTGTTTCTTCATGGCGGCTGGAGAATAGTCAGGAACCCCCTCTGCGAACGGTGGCACCTGAAAGGCTCTCCATTCCCGGAACAGGACCACCAGATCATCATAATTTTTCCTGGTGTCCATCAGGCCAGGACTCTCCGGACCGCAGGAAATGAGGCCAGCGAGCAACAACAAAAGGGATATGAAAATTTTTACTGAGAGGTTCATTTTATTCATCACCCTTTAAAAATAACCAATAAAGGCGTGGATACAATCCTAAAAGACAATCCCTGTGTAATTTTTTTACCATCACATCCTGGTGTAAAAACGTATAAAATGAGCAGACAGTTAGTTATTTTGCTTTCAATTATCATAGCAGGCTACTCCTGCTTACCCAAAACCAAACCCGTTATGAACAATAAGCCTGATGCTGATTTTGGCAATACCCGCTGGAAGATGGTTAAACTTGCCGGAATAGAGGTTTTCCCTGCGCTAAAGAAAGATGTCTTTATACAATTTGACGATCGGATACAACAGTTCCACGGACACGCCGGTTGCAACAATATGCGTGGAACGTACACATACAAGGATGGCAAACTGGCCATAGGACCAGCCGCCATGACCAGGATGTACTGCGAGGGTCCGGGTATGCAGGTGGAAGATATTTTTTCAAAAAAGCTGGAAGAAATTGACAATTACCAGATCCACGGGGATCGCCTGTTTCTGCGGAATGGAAATAAATCCGTGGCAGAATTTGAAGCGCTATTTCTGTGACCATTTGGTAATCGGGAACTAGCTTACGCTCCAATCATTTAGTGATCAGATAGCACCAGCGAAGCAGCTTGCCTTCAAAATCAAATGGGGTGGTAGTCTTTGTAATATCAAAGATCGACGAGGCCATGATGAGTTCATTCTCCAAATGAAAGCTCCTGAGGTTTGTTGAAAAGTATAGCACTCCGTCCTTCACGGTTTTTTTGAGGCAAAGGTTGATCAGTTCAACATGATCCTGCTGGATATCCAGGAAGTCTTTCATCATTTTGCTGTTGGAAAAAGTGGGCGGATCCAGGACAACGATATCAAAATGATCATCGGGAAGTGTGGGCAGCAACTGCAACACGTCGCCCCGTATCAAACGGTTCCGTTCGTTGTCCATCCCATTCAGGGCAAGATTTCGGGATGCCCAGTCGATATAGGTGTTGGAAAGATCTATGGAAACTGTTTCTGAAGCACCGCCCGCAGCCGCATACACCGTGAAGGACCCGGTATAACAAAAAAGATTAAGCAGTTTCTTCCCTTCAGATTGACCCCTTACCATCCCCCTTGTGAGTCGATGATCCAGGAATAACCCGGTGTCGATATAGTCGCTCAGGTTGATGATAAATGTTAAGCCGCCTTCTTCCACGGTGAACTCCTGTTTTTGAGATCCAGTTTTAAGGTACTGGCCCTGCCTGTCGGTTTTCCTCTCCCGCATTTTACAGAAGATCAGGGAGGGATCAACCTGTAACACTTCGGCAACCTGCCGGAGGCTGAACTGCATCCACTCTGCGTACTCCGCATCGTCCAGATTATGCTTACTCCGATATTCTGCCACATAGACGCTGGCACCGTACATTTCAATGATCAGAGGAAATTCAGGCAGGTCCCGGTCGTACAACCTGTAACAGGCTATCCCCTGCCTTCGGGCCAACTTTGAGCGGTGACGGTACACTTTCTCCAGACGGTTTCGAAACATCAGGTATTTACTGCCGGCCGGTGTACTCATCCCTGCAAATCTACAAATGTTTAACTTTACCCATGCCCAATGCAAGAAGACAACAAGTAGACACCGTTTCGCTCAAATTAAATGGAGTGCCGGCTGCGTTTGTTTTCAGAACCATGGAAGAGATCGAATCCATGCAAAAAGTATCCAGTGCCCTTGTACCGCACAGGCATAACTATTATACCATTATCTGGGTGAGGCAAGGCAGCGGATTGCACCATATTGATTTTCGCTCATATACCGTTGATACTGACACCATCTATTTCCTCACACCTGAACAGGTGCACCATCTTCAACTCGATGAAGGGGCAAAAGGATATGTATTGTTGTTTACGCCCGACTTTCTACATGAACATGAACTATCGCAGCAGTGGATCGAAAACACGGGGTTCTTTTTCAAGTGCGACGATATGGCGCCGTTTCACCTCGAACCCGGTATGGACATCAAGAATCTGGAGCATCTCGTATACCATGTCCGGGATGAGTTCAAACAAGCGGGCGTATACTACCTCGATGCCATTGCTTCCTGGTTGAAACTATTCCTGCTGGAATGTAAGAGGCTTTCCGTACGCCTGGAACCCCGGTCAGGCATGAAAACAAATACGCGTACCCAACTGTTGAAACAGTTCCGCAGCCTGCTCGAGATACATTACACGGATTGGCATAAAGTTTCGGAGTATGCGCTTGCACTGCACATCACACCCAATTACCTGAATGAGGTGATCTCTGTTGAAACCGGCACTTCAGCAAAAGACTTTATTCTGAATCGGATCATGCTAGAGGCCAAACGTTACGCTGGCTATACGGAATTAAGCGCAAAAGAAGTAGCATATACCCTAGGATTCGAAGATCCAAGTCATTTCAGCAAACTATTCCGGCAGCACCAGGAGCAGAGTTTTTCCGAATTCCGGGAGATGACCCGTAAAAAATACCATTAGCCCCTTAGTTTTTACTTGCCGGAGGTGAACCACCGAAGTAATTTTGTTGTTACAACATCAATACATCAAACAAACCAAAATGTCAACAGAAACAGCATTGAAAACATCATGGGTCATCGATACCCTTCATAGCGAAGTAAGCTTTAAGGTAAAACACCTTGTAATCACCACCGTAACCGGCCGGTTCAAAAACTTCAGTGGCAAAGTGGTAACCAGCTCGGATGATTTCACGGAAGCAGAAATTTCTTTCAGTGCTGAAGTAGACAGCATAGAGACTGGTGCAGAAGGAAGGAATACCCACCTGAAGTCAGGCGATTTCTTTGACGCTGAACATTTCCCTCAACTTACTTTCGTAAGCACGGGCCTCGGGAAAAAAGGCGACCATTATGTGCTGACCGGCGACCTGACCATCCGCGGCACCACGCAGCCCGTGTCTCTTGACGTAGAGTACTTTGGCATCACCAAAGATCCTTTCTATGGTAAAACAAAAGCGGGATTCGAGATCAACGGAAAAATTCACAGAAAAGATTTCGCACTCACCTGGGATGCACTGACTGAAACCGGCGGTGCCGTTGTTAGCAATGAAGTGAAAATTCATGCTAACATCCAGCTCGACAGGGAAGACTGATCAGGAAATGCGGTAGAGTGTGATCATGGGCAGAACCATGAAAACCAGCCAGATCAAAGTATATAGAAATGTTTGCATAACGCCGAGCCTGATCACGGGCCCGGCGTTTTTTATTTCCCGATTATCCGGGACTTTTCTCCAAATGGACGTGAGCCTCCACCAAAGCAGGAGGATCAGAAATACCAACAGATAATTCCGGGTCATATAGGTCACCAACGAGAGTGCCAGCGTGCTCAGTACGATGAATAAAGTTTGCACCCACCTGCTGTGTTCCGGGAAAAGAACTTCCAACATTTGTCCCCCATCCATGGGTGTTAGCGGCAGCAGGTTAAATGCATTTAAAAAAATGAACATGAGGGCCAGCTGGTAAAAAATATGCTGGTGCGAAGCCGTGTACACATAAGCGATCATCATGCCCAGTATGATGCCCGGCAAAGGGCCTGCAAACAATACCATCATCTTCCGGCCAGGATCAGCGTTAGCGGGTTGACCAGATACCAACGCGCCGAACAATGGAATGAACAGCATCCTTACATTGGCATATCCGAAGATCCTCATGGCTATAAAATGGCCCGCTTCGTGGAGGATAACCACTGCCAGTAAAAAGGCGATGCTTTTTATGTCGCGAAAGATGAGATAATAAATTCCGGCGTAGAGTAACAGGCTGAACAGGGTGCGAAAAACATGAGCCGGCTTCATGCATTTGATTTGAACACTTTCTCAAACTCCTCCAGGGAAACGATGCCCTGTTTCCTCCATACTTCCTTTCCATCTTTATACAGAATAAATGTAGGCAGGGCATCAACCTGATATACGTTCAACAGGTCAGCATTGGCCCCACCGTCAACGTAACGGACAGTGACGCCCGACATTTTTTTAACCTCGGCCAATACAGGTTCCATTTTCTTACAGGGCGGGCACCAGGCTGCGCCAAAATCAACCAATACCAGTCCCCTGGTACCGCTAAATTTTTGATAGTCTGCTGCGCTGATCTTACCCTCATTGGTAGCACCTTGAACGGGCTTACCTGCCCGCTTCCAGGCATTCATCCCTCCTTCCATGTTAATGGCGTTAAATCCTTTTTCGCGTAAAGCAGCTGCAGCAGCTGCACTTCTTACTCCACTGGCACAGTATACATATACCGGTCTCGTCTTATCAAGATGCTGAGTCCTGTCGTTAAACTGTGTCTGGTTATTCCAATCGGCCTGCAGGGCGTTTGTCAAAAAACCACTATTGTACTCGCCCATGGTTCTGACATCAAGGATCTGGACACCTTTTTCAGAGATCTTTGTCTGGAATTCATCTATGCCCAGTGCCTGCTGCTGCTGACAGGAGGCATGTTGTATGGTCACCAGAAACAGCAAAGAAAAAATGGTTGATAATTTCTGCATCATGAAGCAAAAATACGGCTTAGTGGGGAGCATGGGAAATCTTAGAGGCGGTTTCAGCGCACCAGTCATCAATCAGGAGACCGGCAAAAATATTGTCCTATTGGGGTGGGATTCAGCTAAAACCAATGAAAATCGTCCGAGCGGGGCATCTCAAGAAAGCCATCTGAAAAATGAGGTGGCGGAATGGCCATTCTCCGCCTGTCCATATCGATCCATGAACCATCGACGTTAATGGTAGCAGAAAGCTTTCCATTGCAAGTGATGATATGCCGGATCGACCATCTTACCATACTTTCCCTGGCTTTTGTGAGTTGAAGGTCGATGTCTACTTTGTCGCCGAATTTGATCTCTTTCCGGAAAGAACATTCCTCCCGGAGGAGAATGGCACCAATCCTGTTCTTTTCGAGTTCCTGTTCCGTAATGCCGTGTTCAATAAGAAAGCACATTCTGATATATGCACCAAGGTCGTAATACTTTGAATGAAGCATATGGAAGTTAGGATCTAAATCGGACCAGCGGACGTCGATGTTTTTCTTATACTCCATCCGGCGCATTGTATAATAACTCGTAGTACTGATGAGCCATACGGTTCGAATCGAACTCAAACCTCACATCCCGCATGCCATTCTTAACCACCTGCCTCCAGGTTTCGGGAGCGTCGTAGTAAGACGGCAATATCTGGTTGTTGAGGATCTCATAGATCTGATCAAGATCGTATTGGTCCTGGTCGTGGACATTCATTTTTTCGTAATCCACCGGCGGCACTACAAATCCATTATGGCCATGATCGATGAACTCAACGATCCATCCGTCATTGGTAGAAAAATTCACGGAGCCATTCATTGCAGCTGTCATGCCGCTCGTACCGGAGGCTTCGCGGGGTACCCTTGGATTGTTAAGCCATACATCCGAAGCCTGTTTCAGGCGTTTACTCAGGTATAGTTCGTAACCCGTGCATACGGCAACATTATCATACCCTTTGCTCAGGTGAACCAAATAGTTGAAATCACTGATGGCAGGATAATCAACCGGATAAGGCTTGCCGGCCCAGATGATCTGTACGGGATACTTTTTATTCTGCAATAGTTTTTCGAAACGAACTTTGTCGCGCGTGATCAGATCTGCCCGCTTATACCCTGCAAACCTCCTGGCCCAGACGATGGTGAATACATCGGGATCCATCAGTTTACCGGTTTGATCGGCAACCAGATCAAAAGCCCTTTTCTTAAGGTATCTTTTCCGATCGATGAAACGTTCTTCGTTCTGCTCGTCCATCGCGAAATACAATTGCTTATCGGCCCAATAACCCCAGTTCTGTGAGTTGGTGATATGGATGATATTTGCAATGCCGGGATATTTACCCCACATTTTCCTGCTGACATGGCCGTGCAGTTCAGAAACGGCGTTAGACAATCTTGCAAAACGCAGCGCTACGAGCGAGTGGTTGAACTGATCATCCGTAATACCCGTCAGCTGCCTTACTTCATCTAATGTGAACCCATTGAAATAAGTCATCTTCTGGCAAAGATGTATATCATGCTTCTCGTTACCTGCTTCTTCAGGCGTATGGGTGGTGAACACAAGTCTTTTCCTGACTTCTTCCTTGGTTCCAAATTTTGTGAGGAGGTGGAACACGAGGGAAACCCCATGCGCCTCATTCAGGTGGTAAACATCAGGATTAAAATTGATCATATCCAGCAACTTCGCGCCGCCCCTGCCCAACAAAATAAACTGCGCCACTTTGGTGGCCACATTGGCATCGTAAAGCCTGTGCGTTATTGTTTGAGAAACATAATCATTCTCTGGAACATCCGTGCTCATGAGGAAAAGAGGCGCGCTCCTGAACGTATCCGGATGCAGGTACCAAACCTTTACCCAAACAGGAGCATCGTGAATATTGATCTGGAATGTAATACCGGTGTCCTGGAGGAAATTATAGATCTTCTCATTCCACTGAACATGTAAGGTCTGGTCCTGGTTGCGGCCCTGATCATAGTATCCATATTTCCAGAGGATTCCGATGCCAATCAGGTTTTGTTTTAACTGAAAAGCACTTCTTAAATGTGAGCCGGCTAAAAATCCAAGTCCGCCGCTGTAAATTTTCAACGACTGATGTATAGCAAACTCCATGGAAAAGTATGCCGCCCTGGTATTGTATCTGGGGTCAATTGAATAGGGTATGTTGTATTGGGTAAAGTTAGACATCTTAAGGGTTTCCTTGCTTTAATTAAGGGTCGCAATATAAACGTAAAATGGCTAATATGACTGCCACCGTGTCAATTTTACGCAAAGAGATGGGAAAAATGAGCTTACTTGATTCGCGCCTGCGTTTTCTCCATGGCTTTGACCAGCTTTTTTGGGTAGCTGTCGTTGAAGAAACATTTGATCCCGCGGTGATTGCCACAGCCACTTAATTCGGTAACGGAGACCTTGTTTTTTTCGAACCTGAACTCCAGGGAGCACGGGTCGCCGGCTGCTGAATAACGAGCGATTGAAGGCTGTACCATATCGACTTCCCCTTTCAGTTCGCCGACACACTCCCCGTTATTCTTTTCGAAATGGATAAAAAAGCTCAGGCGGTTCGGTTTGGAACCGTCCCTCACGCTGATGAAATTTTTCTTGTCTTTCACATAATTGCCCGTCCATGTAAAACTGGTGGCCGCGGAGTCAATAGGATTATATACTTCCTGATCTTCCGGCACTTCGTTGGACTCCATCAGGATCAAAGTAAATGTTCCAACGCTATTATACACATACACATTTCGCGAATAGTAAATTTGCCCATCACGGGCCTTTTTCTTCCTATGACTGGAAATAGTGAACTTTTTATCCAACAAGCCTTCAAGTTCCACATTCCGGTTGCTGCTATTGGTAACGAAGGACATGCCGGCTTTGAACACATCCTCCTTATTAAAACATACGATATAGGCTACCTGCTTTGTCGCTGTAGCGGCTTTGATCACCAGGTACTTATCCTCGTTCTTATCGACCGCGCGTCCGAGGGCATAAAAGTTTGGCTTTGCATTCTTGAAATCTTTTTTGTAGAGGGAATCGGGAATAAACACCTGCAACAGTTTAATGCTGATCAGGGCAGTATCGCCGAGTTTATTATCCAGGAGGCTGTCTTGCATCGCAAAGGGCAGCTTCAGCTCAGGAAATGACTCCACAAACTCCTTCGCGGAAATCGACTCCTCACTGTTTAACGACTTTTTGCCTGATTTACAGGCAAAAAGGAATGACGTAAAGATGAAGCATAGAAAGATCCTGATCATGTGGTCAAGTTATATAAAATCCACCAAAGACCATGCCCATTGAAACAACAAGAGAATGTTTTGCTACGAATTAATAATTTTTTAGATTTGTCTAAATTATTTTTTCTTCCATGACTTATTCTACCAGTGAAGAGAATTACATCAAAGCGATCTATCACCTGCAGGGTGATGAGGGCATGGTGACTACAAATGAACTTTCAGCGGAATTGAAGACCCGGCCGGCTTCGGTGACAGATATGTTGAAAAAACTGAAGACCAAGAAACTCCTGAACTACGAAAAATACCAGGGCTTCCGGCTCAACAGTGATGGACGCAAAGTGGCTTTAGGGATCATCAGGCGGCACCGGCTCTGGGAATTCTTCCTGTCGGAAAAGCTCAAATTCAGCTGGGACGAGGTGCATGAAGTGGCCGAGCAACTGGAACATGTAAAAAGCAAGAAACTGATCGACAAGCTTGATGGGTACCTGGGTTTCCCGAGGTTTGACCCCCATGGAGATCCGATTCCCGACCAGCAGGGAAAGATCGCAACACACGAGCGGGTATGCATCACCGCCATCCCTTTGAGCCAGGTGATGGAAGTCTGCCATGTAGGAAATCAGACCCCCGAAATGCTCGACATCCTGAAACATAATCATATTACTATGGGCACCCGGCTGGAGGTGAAGAAGAAGTTCAACTTCGACAACAGCCTGGAGATCCGCATAGGCAGACATCAGCCATTTATCCTGAGCGAGGCCGTTGCGAAACACATTTGGGTAAAAAAAATTGACCGATCATGATAGCCATTGAAAATTTTGTCCGCGAGGTAGGCCCGGTCTGGTCGGCCCTTATAGCCACCACATTTACCTGGCTGGTTACGGCAGCAGGTGCATCACTGGTTTTTTTCTTTAAGACCATCGACAGAAAAGTACTGGATATCATGCTCGGTTTTACAGGGGGAGTCATGGTTGCCGCCAGTTTCTGGTCATTGCTTAACCCGGCCATCGAGATGTCGGAGCGCTTATATCCATCCATGAAATGGATGCCTGCCGCAGTAGGATTCCTGGCAGGTTCACTGTTCATCTTTTTGCTCGACAAATACATGCCCCATCTTCATATTAACTTCGGCGAACATGAGACGGAAGGGATGAAAACCCAATGGCGAAAAACCACGCTGCTCATTTTGGCCATCACCCTGCATAATATCCCTGAAGGACTGGCCGTAGGCGTTCTTTTCGGCGCAGCCGCGAACGGGATGCCTGAGGCAAGTGTTGCAGCGGCAGTTGCCCTCGCGTTCGGCATCGGTATACAGAACTTCCCTGAAGGCCTCGCCGTATCGGTACCCCTCCGACGTCAGGGCATGGGGCGTTTCAGAAGCTTTTGGTACGGCCAGCTTTCTGCCATTGTGGAACCAGTTGCCGGGGTGATTGGCGCGGTAGCAGTGATATACATGCAGCCCATGCTGCCCTTTGCGTTGGCCTTTGCCGCGGGGGCAATGATCTACGTAGTAGTGGAGGAGGTAATACCTGAAACGCAACGGGATAAATACACTGACCTTGCAGTACTGGGCTTTATCGGCGGTTTTACCGTCATGATGATCCTTGATGTGGCCTTAGGGTAATTGGCTGATTGGTTGATTGGCTCATTGGCTGATTCTTTAGGCCTTTGTCGTAAACTAGTTATCCGAGGTTTATCTGGATTCATGTTCGGGGATCCTGATACCATATAAGCCGACTGAAATGTAAGCAATTAGCTAATTAGCCAATGAGCCAATCAGCTAATTGCTTAACTTCACCCTCCCAAAACAAACAATGAATAGATGGCTGAAAAAATAAAAGTGGCAAATCCGGTTGTTGAACTGGACGGCGATGAAATGACCCGTATCATCTGGAAATTCATCAAGGAAAAACTGATCCTACCCTATGTGGAAGTGGATATCAAATATTACGACCTTGGCGTGGAATACCGGGATGAAACCAATGACCAGGTAACTGTAGATGCCGCCAATGCCATCAGGCAGTATGGCGTGGGTATCAAATGCGCTACCATCACACCCGATGAAGCCAGGGTAAAAGAATTTAACCTCAAACAGATGTGGAAGAGCCCCAACGGAACCATCCGGAATATACTGGACGGAACTGTTTTCCGTGAACCCATCGTCATAAAAAATATTCCCCGTCTGGTGACCACCTGGGATGCCCCCATTATAGTTGGTCGTCATGCTTTCGGCGACCAGTATCGCGCAACTGATTTCGTTGTACCCGGAAAAGGAAAGCTTACCATCAAATTTGAAGGCGAAGACGGACAGGTGATCGAACACGAAGTGTTCCAATTCAAAGGCCCCGGCGTTGCCATGAGCATGTACAACGTTGACGAGAGCATCATTGGATTTGCACGAAGCTGCATGAATATGGCCCTGCAAAAAGGATGGCCGCTCTATATGAGTACCAAGAACACCATCCTGAAAAAATACGACGGCCGTTTCAAGGACATCTTTGAAGAAATTTACAATAACGAATTCAAGGCGAAGTTTGAAGCCGCTGGCATCACCTACGAACATCGTCTGATCGATGACATGGTGGCCAGCGCCCTTAAATGGAATGGCAACTTTGTTTGGGCTTGTAAAAATTATGATGGCGATGTCCAAAGTGATACGGTGGCACAAGGGTTCGGCTCATTAGGTTTGATGACTTCCGTACTGGTTACACCCGATGGCAAAACCATGGAAGCAGAAGCGGCTCACGGTACCGTAACCCGTCACTTCCGCGACCACCAGAAGGGAAAACCAACCAGCACCAATCCCATCGCGTCTATATTCGCATGGACAAGAGGCCTTGCTTTCCGTGGCAAACTGGATAACAACCAGGCATTGATCGATTTTGCAAATGCACTGGAAGCGGTTTGCATTGAAACGGTTGAATCCGGTAAGATGACCAAGGACCTTGCTGTATGTATACATGGAAATAAAGTAAACCATGGTGACCATTACCTGTATACGGAAGAATTCCTGGATGCCATTGACGAGAACCTGAAGAAGAGATTAGCTTAATCCAAATAAAAAAGTCAGAAGTCAGAAGTCGGACTACCGCTGACTTTTGGCTTTTGACTTTTGACTTTATGAAAGAAAAACTTTCACAATTGGCTGCGCTCATGGAAGGTGATCTGTATGTTGATCAGCAGATGCGTATTCTCTATGCGACAGATGCATCAGCATACCGTGAAATGCCCCTCGCAGTTGCGATCCCGAAAAACATAGAGGACCTTAAAAAACTGATCGCTTTTGCGAGGCGCGAACATACCTCACTCATCCCCCGCACCGCCGGCACCTCACTGGCAGGCCAGGTGGTGGGTAATGGCATTGTGGTAGACGTATCCAAACATTTCAATAAGATCCTGGATTTCGACCCCACTGCAAAACGAGTGCGGGTTCAGCCCGGGGTGGTGCGCGACGAACTGAACTATTTCCTCAAACCCCATGGTTTGTTTTTTGGGCCTGAAACATCCACCGCCAACCGCGCCATGATCGGCGGGATGGTGGGGAATAACTCCTGCGGATCCAACTCAGTAGTATACCGAAGCACCCGCGAACACCTGCTCTCCGTGAAAGCCCTGTTGTCTGACGGCTCAGAAGTAGAATTCCGCGATCTCACCATCGACCAGTTCCATGAGAAATGTGAGGGCAACAGCCTTGAAGCGCTGATTTACAGAACTACACGAAGCCTGCTGAGTCAGTACGATAACCAGGTGGAGATCCGAAAGGAATTCCCGAGAAAAAGTGTGGAGCGCAGGAACACCGGCTACGCCGTTGACGTGCTGTTGGAAACAGCCCCATTCACAGTTGGTGGCCCTGATTTTAATTTCTGTAAACTTATTGCCGGATCTGAAGGCACCCTGGCTTTCATCACTGAGATCGAACTGAACGTGGTGGATCTGCCGCCAAAAGAAACAGGATTACTGTGCGTGCATTTCAATTCGATCGATGAGTCCCTGCATGCCAATCTCATTGCGCTAAAATATCATCCCAGCGCCAGTGAACTGATCGATCATTATATCCTGGATTGCACCAAGGACAACCGCGAGCAAATGAAGAACCGCTTCTTCGTGCAGGGCGATCCAGGGGCCATCCTGGTGGTTGAGTTTTGTCGTCCTACCCGCGAAGAGATCATCGAGATCTGCAAACACGTGGAAGCGGAGATGCGGGCCGCAGGATATGGCTATCATTTCCCATTGTTATTTGGCGACGACACCAAAAAGATCTGGACTTTGCGTAAAGCGGGCCTTGGCTTGCTGAGCAATCTGCCTGGTGACGAAAAAGCCGTACCCGTTATTGAAGACACGGCCGTTGATGTCGCGGATCTTCCGGCATATATTCGCGACTTCAATGAAATCCTTACTAAACACGGCCTCTACTCCGTGCACTATGCCCATGCGGGCTCCGGAGAGATCCATCTGAGGCCCATCATCAACCTGAAAACAGAAGAAGGGCATCGCCAGTTCCGGGTGATCGCGGAAGAGATCGCCACGCTGGTGAAGAAATACAATGGATCGTTGAGTGGTGAACATGGCGACGGAAGATTGCGCGGCGAATTCATCAGGCAGATGGTGGGCGACAAAAATTACCAGCTGCTCCGCGAAGTAAAGAAAGTGTGGGATCCGGAACAGATCTTCAATCCGGGAAAGATCGTGGATACCCCACCGATGGACACCATGCTGCGATACGATGCGGGGCAGAAGACGCCGGCATTCGAAACGACTTTTCGATTTTACAAACAGGATATCCTTCAGCATGCGGAGCAGTGTAACGGTTCCGGCGATTGCCGTAAAACCCATCACTCCGGCGGCACCATGTGCCCATCGTACATGGCTACCCGAAATGAAAAAGATACCACCCGGGCAAGGGCGAACATCCTTCGTGAATTCCTGACCCGCTCCGATAAAGCAAACCGTTTCGATCACCAGGAGATCTACGATGTGATGGACCTCTGCCTGAGCTGTAAGGCATGCAAATCAGAATGCCCTTCCAATGTGGATGTGGCCAAATTGAAGGCAGAATTCCTACAGCATTACTATGATGAACATGGGGTACCGCTCAGGTCGAGGATGATCGCAAATTATACGGCTACGTCAAAGCTCGGCGCCATTGTACCTGGACTGTATAATTTTGTGATGACCAATCCGGTCACCAGCAAGTTGTTGAAAAAAGCAACGGGCTTTGCCACGGAGAGGTCCATGCCCACGTTGTACAAAACCACACTGCGAAGCTGGTACAAAAAGAACAAACGATCCACAGGCAGCCCGTCGAAAAAGGTTTATTTGTTTTGCGACGAGTTCACCAATTTCAACGATACCGAGATCGGGATAAAAGCCATCAGGCTATTGGAAAAACTTGGCTACGACGTGGAGATCCCTGAACATCTGGAAAGCGGCCGTACCTGGTTGTCCAAGGGCCTGATCCGTGACGCGCAGAAGATCATCAATAAGAACATTAAACTCCTCAGCCCGATCGTCAGCGCAGAAACCCCGATGGTAGGGATAGAGCCATCCGCCATCTTAACGTTCAGGGATGAATATCCTGACCTGGCGTTTGAAGAAAACCTGGAGGCCGCTAAAAAAATGTCCACCCATGTGTTTATGATCGACGAGTTCCTGGCTGCCGAAATGGAGAAAGGGAAGATCAGGAAAGAACAGTTCACTACCGACACCCGTAAGTTGGTCCTGCATGGCCATTGCCAACAAAAAGCCATCTCCTCCGTAGCGCCATCAGTTAAAATTTTATCATTCCCTGCTAACTATACTGTTGAAACGATCCCCTCCGGCTGCTGCGGCATGGCCGGATCGTTTGGATATGAAAAGGAACACTATGATCTGAGCATGCAGATCGGCGAACTGGTGCTGTTCCCCGCAGTTCGCAAGCAAGATGAGCAAACCATCATTGCTGCACCCGGCACCAGTTGCCGTCACCAGATCAAAGACGGGACGGGTAAAAAAGCAAAGCATCCGGTTGAGATACTTTGGGAAGCGGCGTTATAATCGGCATAAAAAAGCAGATCGATGATCTGCTTTTGGTGGACTGTACTGGACTCGAACCAGTGGCCCCTACTCTGTCAAAGTAATGCTCTAAACCAACTGAGCTAACAGTCCAATCTCATTTACGGGGCGATAAAAGTAAGAAGATTCCCCGGATTAAGATCATCCCACCAAAAAATCGCCCTGCGAGGCAGACCAACGTCTTCCGTATATTTGTCGTGTGTTAAGACCCTTATTGGCCTGCATCCTACTTTGTTCATCCCTTTCCGTTTTTGCGCAGAAAGTCAACTCCAAATACCGGTTGAATATCCACCGTGCCATAAGCCCCATTACTGTAGACGGCGTTGTGGATGAAACAACATGGCTAGAGTCACAAACCGCTGACAGCTTTACCACTGTGCTGCCCATGGATTACCAGGACGTGAGGGTGGCCACGCAGGTAAAGTTCAGCTATGACGACAAGAACCTGTACCTGGTAGCCATATGCCATAAAAAAGTACCGGGTGTGAACATGGTAGAGTCGCTTCGCCGCGATTTCAGCTTCGTGAAGAACGATAATTTCATCGTTTTTATGGACCCCTTTGAAGACCAGACCAATGGCCTGGCTTTTGGCGTCAATGCCGAAGGCGCCCAATGGGACGGCCTGATGTACGAAGGCAGTAAAGTGGACCTGAACTGGGATAATAAATGGACCTCCGTGGTAAAGAACTATGAGGACAAATGGATCCTTGAAGCGGCCATTCCCTTCAAAACACTCCGCTACAAAAAAGGCTTGCGCGAATGGGGGATCAACCTCAGCCGCAATGATATTCGGGTTCCGGAAAAATCTGCCTGGGCGCCGGTACCACGACAATTCCCCACCGCATCGCTTGCCTTCACCGGCACCCTCGTATGGGACGAAGAACCTCCTCCACCAGGTCCCAACATCTCCATCATCCCCTATGGCCTGACCAGCGTCAACAAGAACTACGAAAAAAATACACCTGCCTCCTGGAAGAACGAATTCGGAGGCGATATCAAAATCGGCGTAACCTCATCACTCAATCTCGACCTCACCTATAATCCGGATTTTTCCCAGGTAGAAGTAGACCGGCAAGTGACCAACCTGGATCGATTCGAATTGTTTTTTCCGGAACGAAGGCAGTTCTTCCTGGAAAATGGCGACCTCTTCGCCAATTTCGGATATACTTCCGTGAGGCCTTTCTTCTCGAGGCGGATAGGACTGGAAGCACCCATCATCGCGGGAGCGAGGCTGAGCGGAAAACTAAACAAAGACTGGCGCATAGGCCTCATGAATATGCAGACCGATAAAAATATAGAACGGGGATTACCAGCGCAGAACTTCACCGTAATGGCCCTGCAAAGAAGGGTGTTCAAACGTTCTAATATTGGCATTCTTGCCGTTAATAAACAATCGCCGGGAAACTTCAGCGACACACTGGCAGGTAAACCCATTAATAGATATAACAGAAATCTGGGACTGGAATACAACCTCGCCACTTCGAATAACAGACTCACGGGGAAAATGCTGGTGATGAAATCCTTTACTCCGGGTGTCAGCAGTAAAGACTGGATCCAGGCGGGCAATTTGCAGTACGCAAGCAAACGGCTTAATCTCGCCTGGCAACACGAATATGTGGGCAGCAATTATATAGCCGAAGTCGGCTACGTACCTCGCAGAGGCTACTTCAAAATGAATCCCTCCGCAGGGGTGCTCTTTTTTCCAAAAAAAGGCCGAATCCTTTCGCATGGTATCAGGCTCAATTCAGCATACTATTTCAGTGAAACAGGCAAACACCTCGACGATGAAAGCTACATACCTTATACCCTAACCTTTCGGGACAATACCACATTCACCACCTGGTTCGCACGTAACTACGTATACTTGTTCAATCCATTCGACCCAACCAATTCGGGAAAGGATACACTGGCCAGGGGCACTGAGCACAGCTGGATGGCATGGGGGACAGAGTTTGTTTCCGCACCGCAGAGAGTTTTCACGTACAGTTTCTCCACCCGCTATGGTGGATTTTATGAAAATGGAACCAGGTTGAATGTATCTGGCGAGATCAGCTTTCGAAAACAACCCTACGCCATATTCAGCGTTGCCGTGAGTTATAATGATATCCGGATGCCAGCTCCGTGGAACACAACCAGGTTATGGCTGGTCAGCCCAAGGATCGACTTAACGGTAACGAATAACCTATATTTTACCACCTTCGTTCAGTACAACAACCAGTTGAAAAATGTGAACATCAATACCCGGTTGCAATGGAGGTACAAGCCCGCGTCAGACATTTTCCTGGTGTATACCGACAATTACCTACCGGCGCCTTTTTCCGTCAAGAACAGAGCCCTGGTGCTGAAGATCACGTATTGGTGGAACACCTAGCAGAGGCTGAATGTGATGAATGTGATGAATGTGGGAAATGTGATCAATGAATGTGAGAATGTGATCAATGTGGAAGAATGAATGTGAGAATGAATGCACTCGTTTATTTATCCGGTTCATTTATCATATTACCCGTATTCATTGATCACATTTCACAAAATTATTTATCAGATTTTCCTGATTGGCCACATTCATCACATTTATCACATTCATCACATTCATTTCCCACATTCATCACATTCACCACATTGATCACATTAAGAAGGAA
>JBBAJO010000006.1:0-13924 GCA_040404005.1 Chitinophagaceae bacterium | reverse complement strand
CACATTCATTTCCCACATTCATCACATTCACCACATTGATCACATTAAGAAGGAACTGAACGGCTGCGTCGTTCCAGTTCCTTCTTAATAAGCGCCAGCTCCCTGCTGGTCTGACCCGAAACGGAAGAATTCTCCTGGGCCCTTCGCATCAGATACGGGACTACATCTTCAATGGGTCCAAAAGGCAGGTACTTACTTACGCTGCATCCAGCCTTGGCCAGGTTAAACGTGATATGATCACTCATCCCGTATAGCTGTGAGAAATGCACATGCGTGTGGTCCAGCGGGAGATTATTTTCCTGCAATATGCGGGTAGCCTTCAAGTTGCTTTCTTCATTATGCGTAGCAATGATCAGCGATACTTTATGGATATGATCCAGGCAAAGTTTGACACCTTGGTCGTAGTCCCTGTCGGTAGAAGCTTTATCAGGCTGGATCGGAGATGCATAGTTCATCTCTGTTGCCCGTAGTCTTTCTTTCTCCATGTAAGCGCCCCTCACGAGTTTCATACCTAAAATAAAGTTGCGCGTTTCAGCCGCTTCGATAGAATCTCTAAGAAATTCCATCCTGTCGTGCCGATAATGCTGAATGGTATTAAAAACAACCGCCTTCTCCTTGTTATACTGATCCATCATCAGCATCGACAGCACGTCAACGGGATCCTGTATCCAGGTTTCCTCAGCGTCCAAAAGGACACCGATGTTTTTTTCGATGGCCACTGCACAAATCCGTTGCATCCGGCCATGAACGCGCTGCCATTCCGCACGCTCTTCATCGGTAAGCGACTCCATCGCCTTTGCAAACCTTTTCATCAGGGTACCGGAATTGACATCAACAGATCTATCCAATTTCTCGAGCAGACCGAACCTGGCCATGCCGGTCAGCTTGATACTCATGAAAGGAATATTCTTTTGGGTAGATGCGTAATTGATCACCCGGATGAATTCCTCGCAGGCATGGTCAAATCCTGCTTCACCATCGTCACCGCCTTCTACCCCATAATCCAGGATCACCTGAACATGGTAATCACCCAGTGTTTTGGCGGCTTTCGCCGTTTCCGCCAATGTTTCGCCTCCAACAAACTGAGAAAAGATGGTGTTCCTGATCAATCCCTTGATGGGAAGCCCTCTCTTTATTGCCCAGGGGGTGATGTTTGTTCCGGCCTTTACCAGCAAGGGATAATGCATCAGTGAAAAAAGGAAATTCGCTTTGTTTAATTCTTTATCCGATTTGTAAGCAAAGGCATTTTCCGTATTATCGAAAGAAATGGCAGCCATTAAATCTGTTTGGTAGTTAGGGGGTCAAAAAATACGTTTGAATAAATGCGGATACATAAAATGAATTCATCATGTCAGTATCCTTTCCTCTTCCATAGTATTTCCGGGCTTAGGCTGGCTGTGTAAAACCATCTGGGGAAAAGGTATTTGAATGTTGGACGCCGTAAATACTGCTTTCACACCACGCATAACGTCGCTTCTGACATAAAGCCAGTTATCCTTATTATCCACCCAGAACAGAATCCGGAGATCAATGGAACTCGCCCCGAAATTACTCACCAATACAGCAGACTGCGGATAAGAAAGGATCCGTTTATCCTGAGCGAGAATATCCATGATCAATTGGGTGGTTTTTTCGAGCTCAGTGGCATAATCAACTCCCACAACGACTTCCACGCGGCGGGCCGTAGTGTTCAGGGTCCAGTTAACGAGATGCTGGTTAAGCAGGTCGCCATTCGGGATCACTACTTCAGATCCTTCGAATGTGGTGATCACGCTACTCCTGAATCCAATCGATTTCATGGTACCCGACCTGCCACCTATTTCTACAATATCGCCCACATTCAACGGTTTCTCAAAGGCGATAATGAGGCCACTCACCAAATTATTAAAGAGGTTCTGCAGGCCAAAGCCTATACCAACACTCAGCGCACCAAATACAATGGCGATACGATCCATGGGGAGACCAGTAGCGGCGAAAGCAATGAACACCCCAAAAGACATGATTGCTATTTTGATCAGCAACATCCATCTCCCTATACCTCCTTTGCGTTCCGCACTGGTTGAAGGAGTATCATCGGCAAAATAAGAAACTATTTTGGCTGCTATGGTAGACAGAAATATGATCAAAACAAAAAGAAGGATATTGCTGAAACTAAAGCTGTAGGCTCCAATATGCCGCTCAGAACTAAAGAAATCAACGACGGGATCAGTGATCTCTTTATACACATAAAAATTTCTTCCGATCAAAATGAACCAGCCAAGGCCAAGCAAAAAATATAAAACAGATGGTACTTCAGATTCCATCTTATTGAAATCCAGATAATACCTCTTCTTCCCGCCCTGGCGATATGCTTCCGCACTGAGTTTGAAGATATCGTGCAACAGACTTACCGTCCATAATAAACAAACGCCCACTACCAGGTTGAAATACCCGGAGGTAAGCAAAGCCTTGCTCAAATTGTATCTGCCGAAAATATTCGTAATGGCAGAAAATCCCTCCATGACTACAAATAGCCAAAGGAATATGATCAGGCGATTCTCTTTTAGGTCCTTCCTTTCCGCAGATAGAAGAAACCGCATACCGCCGATAACACCTGCGACTGCCAGTGCAAGCATGAAATAACGCTCAACACGTGAAGCCTGCAATATCAGGTTGAATATACAGGCCAATAAAAAATGAACGAGGGTCAGAGCCCAGAACTTCGACCAGAAACCACTGATAAAATCCCACAGCATCATACTCAGGCAGAGTCCGGAGATCGTCCAGATTGTTGCGTAAATTGCAAATGGGGGTGTTGGGAAAATGAACTGGCCCATCGATAAAACAATCAGGGCCGCAGTCGCCCAGGGATGACGCAACGCGATCTGTTTTTCCAGATCTTCAGGGAGGCTTCCCATGGTCTGGATAATGTTTCTCTTCAACGACCGCAGATACATCCCAAACAAGACAATAACCACCAGCAGAAAAAATATCTTAGACCCATGGTTCTTCAGATAAAAGGTGTACACCATGCTGGCCTTGCGGATAGAAAATCGAAAAATATCTTCAAAAGGCCTGGCATAACCCGGTGGTTCCCATAGGTAAGGGACTTCCTTTTTTAATGTGTTGCCGGAGATCTCGCGATGAAAACTCTCTATGTCCTCAATGCGTGACACCACATCACCCCTGAGAACATCAGCCCGGGTCTCGAGATGTCGCATTTTTTTGATGCTGCTGTTGAGCATCGAGTCGGTAGGTTTGATCTCCTTAGAAAAAAGCGCGAGCCGCTGCACAAATTCTTTCAAGTCCACAGAATCTTCGGGCACCGCGAATAAAAGGCTATCACTAGCTAATGAATCAATGTTGTTCCGGAATTCCAGCAAGTCCGCCAGGTATTTGTCGATCTGTTTTTGGCGCACCCTGCTCCGGTCCAGCAGCTCGATCAATAAAATAGAAGAAGTTGAAACATTTCTCGCCGTTTGAATGCTTCCCTTGTTATTGAATATTCCTTCACCTGCCACTTCCAGGCGCCCTTCGGTCTCATCTAATTCGCCATCAATAGCGAGGGTATCCACTCCCCTTTTCATATAGTCCTTGGTCCTCTGAAAGACGGCTCTGAGATTTGCGTAGATCTCCGCTTGTTTACTTAACCTGAGTTGTTCAAGGTATTTTTCCCGAAGCCTTTGATTGGCGCCATAGGCCCCTTTCTTCAGTTTATCGCGGTAAGCAGAATCAGGCATCAGGGCAGTATCGATCAGCGACCGGTCTACCGGGTCTGCCACTTGCAACTGTGAAGTATCCTGGGCCAGGATCCGAGCGGTCAGCAGAACCAGGGTAAAAAGGAAATATAGTTTCTTCATGGTACCAGCCATATTAATCGCAACCCACCCGCCGGGGCAGGGTAAAAGTAAACTATATCAGTGAAAAGAAGCCGGGGTGCTTTGACAATATGACCCGTCTGGCTATAGGATCTCCATTATATCGCCTGGTGGTTAAAGGGCTGAAGCACCATTTCTGACACAACCGCTGATGCAGGCTGCTGACACAAAAACCAGACGGCCCTGGCAGCCTCATCGGACCGGATCATCTTGTCCTTTTGCACCCTCAAATTAATACTATCCCAAAACGGCGAGTCTACCCCACCCATGAAGATGTTGGTGATCCGAACCTCCGTTCTTTTCAATTCTTCCCTGATGCTTTGCATCATGCCCACCAGTCCATATTTCGACGCACTGTAAGCTGCTGCGCCGGCCATGGGTACCTTACCGAGCACCCCGGGCATATTAATGATCAACCCTTTGCCTGAAGTTTTCATGGCCGGGAGAAAGCTCCTGACCAGCAGGAAAGATCCTTCCAGGTTCACCTGAATGGAATAACGGAACTCATCCAGACTCAACTGCTCCAGTGGCTTGATGATCCCGATACCAGCAGCGTTCACCAATATGTCTAGTTGGGGGATCTGTTGGTGGATCGATGCGGACATCGCCTCAATGGAAGCAGGATCTGCCATATCAATCAGGAAACTCCTTGTGCCGGGCAGGCCCAATTCCGTTGCAAGGTCATGCAGCTTTGACCGATCCCTGCCTGCGATATATACGGTTGCGCCGCTCTGCCCCAATAATCTCGCTGTTGCCGCTCCTATGCCTCCTGTGGCTCCTACTACCAGTACATGCTTCTGTGTCAGTTTTTCCATATGTGCTATTAACATTGGGCAGGCGGATTTGTTCTGATGGTACGGAGCCTGTACGGCCGCAAGATCTTTCGGGCAGACGTCTCCGATATAGTATATTCGCGAAACGCACGGGAATATGAAGATCACCCAGACCGAAATCTATAAGCTCACGATCCCCATGGAACCTTTTGTAATCGCAACAGAGGTCTCCTATTTTACGCAGAACATTTTCATAAGGCTACATACCGATGAGGGCATAACAGGCATGGGCGAATGTTCCGCCTTCCCCATGCTCGTGGGAGAAACTCAGAACACCTGCTTCGAAGTAGCCAAAGATTTTGCCCGGATCACAAACGGAAAAGATCCGCTGGACATTGAAGCACGCATGCAGGAGCTGCACCAGTACATTGCCTTCAATTCAACTATTAAGAGTGCCTGGGATATGGCCCTTCATGATCTCGCTGCTAAACATACGGGACTGCCGCTGTACGCGTACCTGAACGGCAGGATCAAGACCATACAAACAGATCTCACTATTGGAATAGACACACCCGAAAACATGGCGGCGAAAGCCATTGCATTCGTAGCCGATGGCGTGAAAATCATTAAGGTTAAACTGGGTAAGAAGGGGAAAGATGACGTTGAACGCATAAGGCTGATCAGGAATGCCGTGGGAAGCGATATTCAACTCAGGATCGATGCCAACCAAGGCTGGGATTTTGACACCGCGGTATCAACCCTTCAGCGGCTGGGCGAATATGATATCCAGTTTTGCGAACAGCCTATCCCCCATCAGTACGACCGGTTATTGCCGCAACTCAGAAAATTATCGCCTATAAAGATCATGGGCGATGAATCCGTATTTGACCATCACGACGCCATTAGACTGATTGAAGCAAATGCGGTTGATTATATCAATATCAAACTGGCAAAATCCGGGGGGCTGCTGGAGGCACATAAAATTGCTGACGAATCAGCAAAGCGCGGAGTGGAATGTATGCTCGGAGGCATGCTCGAAAGCAGACTGGCACTGACCGCGAAAGTTCATTTTGCGATGTCGCACGATAACATAAGATTTTATGACCTTGATACCTGCCTCCTGGGTCAGTTGAAAGATCCAGTGATCGGAGGAGCAGTATACAATAATTATTTCCTGGAGATCAATGACCAACCCGGTATTGCAGCCGATATTGACGATGATTTCCTGAAAGGATGTGAGAAGATCATTATTTAAATAATATTATGGAAACGAAGAATCCTTCAGATAGCCTGATCATTATGACCGAACTGGTACTACCCAACGATACCAATCTATTTGGCAATCTCATGGGAGGACGGTTGATGTACTGGATGGATATTGCCGCCGCACTATCTGCCGGCAAACATTGTAACGCACCAGTAGTCACCGCGTCAGTTGACAATATTTCTTTCGAATCGCCAATTAAGCTTGGGAATGTGGTGCATATAGAAGCAAAAGTGACCAGGGCTTTCAATACCTCCATGGAAGTTCATTTGAACGTGTGGGGCGAAGACCTGACCCACCAGTACAGATACAAAAGCAACCAGGCCTACTATACTTTTGTGGCATTGGATCCAAATAGAAAGCCAAGGACTGTCCCGCCTCTGGTTCCGTTAACTGAAGACGATATCAGGCTTTTTGATGGTGCACTTCGGCGCAGGCAGCTCAGGTTGATCCTCGGAGGCAAAATGAATCCGAATGATGCAGCCGAATTGAAGGCGCTTTTTATAAAAGACTAATCGTTCACTTGGGCCTGTAATTGATCGGAAGCATATTGGCGAGCTTTTCGTAAGACCAGAAGCCGCCATACTGGATGGCCATTGGATTTTCCAGCAAACCATTCTGATCCAGATAGGCAGGATACTCAAGCATGTCAATGGTTGATTCCACCCCACCGCGTATAGCGCCGTGCACCAACTCCCGTCGCAACAGTTCTGCCTTGTAATATGGCTCCTTTAAGTATTGTACAGCATAGCTGCCCTTGATGTCAAGATAGTTTGCATGATTCACAGAATCAGTTTGTACCAACAGGCTTTGGGAAACGGGCATCATGGCTTTTGCGTTAACGCCTTCAACGTCTTTAATCTGGAACACTTGAAAGTGGTTCTCTGCTAATTGACCGCTGTGTAAACTGTGAAAGAAATGCATGGTGCTGCCCAGGTAGTATCGAAGTCTTTGCCGCTCCCATTTTTTCTCTTTGCCTTTGTCAAGGTCTTCATACCGGGCATAGCCAAAGAAATAGGTTCTGTTGCCCTTTTCGTCGATATAGAATTTCTGCAGGTCAAAATAGATCCTGTAGCCTAATTCATTGTTAACAATGATCAACGGGGTTTCGGTAAATGCAACAATCTCGCCACTGCTTTCACCACTTTCAAACATGATATCCGCCTCGTTGGTGATCTTTGTTTTAGAGGCCGCCATGGTGATGCCCAGAAACTGTTTCCTGAGTACGTCCATCCGCCTGCGGCGCATCTCGTCCGTCATGATCAGGATACTTCTCATCTGGGTGGCCTTCCCCTTCATCCTGAAAATAACCTTCCGGTCTTTGTCTGACAAGGTTATCCTATACATCATGCTTTCATAGGATACATTCGAAACGATGATATCATATACTCCCGGCGATGCAGGTCCAAGGAGAAAAGATCCATCTGCTGAGGTTGAACTCCCGATGGTGGAATTATTGATGTAAACTGACGCACCTACAAGTGGATCGCCGCTCGCATCATCCAATACTTTGCCGAAAATGCTGATCTGCGAGATCGCGGGACCAAAACAAAAAAAAATGAAGTACCCGGTCAGCACAATGGACGAAAGAAATCTCATCGAATTATTTACTTATCCAGCTTAGACATCAGGTGATGCTTGCTTTTCAGCATGTAATTGCGACTTTGCTCGATGGCATCCATCACCTTATCAAGGATATTCTCTACGGTATCGTTATAGTCAAGATCAAGCGGTTCTTTGAACCTGACCGACAACAATGAGCCTTTCTTTTTGAACTGAAGGCCCTTTTTGTTGAAGGCCCGCCAGAATCCGTTGATCACTACCGGAACCACTACAGGTTTATTCTGTTTTATGATATGCGCGGTGCCTTTTCTTCCGGGGGCGAATGGCTTGGTTGTCCCCTGGGGAAAGGTGATCACCCAACTCTTCTGCAAGGCCTCATCGATCTTTATCGTGTCAGACACATCTACATCGCGTTTAACATCTTCACCCTTGCTTCTCCAGGTTCGCTTAACCGTAAGTGCGCCAGCCAGTGAAAACAGGCGGGTGATGAAACTGCTTTTCATGGTCTCTTCCGCAGCCACGTAGTATACATTGGTAAAGGGATTCAGCAGGTAGTACGGGAGACCGAGTCTGTTTTCCTTCCTCCATTTTACTGCGCAGAATATATGCAGGAATGTGATCACGTCGGCAAAATAAGTCTGGTGATTGGATACAAAGAGAACATTGCTCTTAGGGAGTGACCTCAAATGCTCGGTACCGGAAATATTGATCTTATTGACCAGCGCAAGGCCCGGGTATGATACCGCGCCTACCAGTGCATAAACCATCTTTCTGAGGGGTCTGAAATCTTTCAATTGTTCTATAATCGAACTCATGAACGTTTTATATGTGAAACAATCCATTGCAATATAAGGAATTTGAGTGTGCAAGGCACCTTGGGCGAGCTACAACCGAGTTGTATAGGCGACCTGCCAAAAGAAAATGAGACCAGTTCGTCATTTGAAGGCAGAACGGTCATTTTGTTTAACTTTTATGACATATTTGTTAATCATATTCAACACTGAAAATATATTTGCCGTCGGATTGCTGAAATAGGAACTAAATGTTAATATTTACGTTTTACTGTACGCGGTTAGAGCCGCTATTAAAAACTTTATAATCATTAGTTATGCCAACAAACCTGTTAGAAGTTGTCGCTATTGGGAAAGACAACTATGTAGCCTTCACGTTTTTCATCGGTACAATGGCCATGATGGCCGCTTCAGTTTTCTTCTTCTTTGAATTGTCAAACACCGACAAAAAATGGAGAACTTCTGTTCTAGTCTCAGGCCTGATCACCTTCATTGCTGCAGTGCATTATTATTACATGCGCGGTTACAATCTGGAAACGGGTCAATCACCTACCTTCTTTCGTTATGTAGACTGGATTCTTACTGTACCCCTTATGTGTGTTGAGTTTTACCTCATCACAAGGAAAGTTGGAGCTACACAAAATCTTCTCTGGAAACTAATTGCCGCAGCACTGGTAATGCTCATTACAGGTTATATCGGTGAAGCTATTTATGGTGGCGAATCTCAGAGCTGGATCTGGGGCGCGCTCAGCGGAGCTGCATATTTCTACATTGTTTACCTCGTTTGGTTTGGCGAAGTGGCAAAGCTTGCCGGCAATGCCGGGCCTGCTGTTGCGAGAGCCAACAAGACACTCGCCTGGTTTGTGCTGGTGGGTTGGGCAATCTACCCCCTTGGATATATCCTTGGTACCAAAGGTGGTCTTTTCGGCATGCAGATGGTTGCTGACCCTGCTGCCGCAGCGGCATCCATGGACATTATCTATAATATCGGTGATGCAGTTAATAAAATTGGTTTTGGTCTTGTGATCTATTCACTGAGCAGATCAGAAGAGAAAGCCTGATCCTCATTATGAACAGGTGGGCTTGAATAAGGCCCACCTGTTTCTTTGTATTTAAATGCTTTCCATATGGAGTTCATTCAGAAGAAAGGACTGGTGCATCATCCTGTCTGGGATAACTGGTTATTGATCACCTGGGTGATGATATCAGTGATTCATTTTTTCATTCCCTTGAATGGCAATATACAGATCACCCTGTTTATTTCTATCATCTTACTGACAGGAATTCCCCATGGCGCTTTGGATCATCTTGTTGAAGAAAAAAATAATACCAAGCGGAACAAGACTTTCTCCATGTTCAAATTCCTGGGTACCTATTTTCTCAGGATGGCAGTATTTGCCCTGCTTTGGTTTTTCGTTCCCCTACTCTCCCTTGGGATATTCCTTGTCCTGTCTGCTTACCATTTCGGAGAGACAGATCTTGCTAAGCTACCATTTAGCGGACCGGTACTTACTTTGCTCCAAATCAGTTATGGGTTAATGGTGCTGTCCTTCATCTTATTGACACACCTTCAAGAGGTCATGCCCATCATTAATGGACTCCCCCAATTGAGTAATCATCCCTTTCTGCTTTACGTCAATGAATGTAGAATCGTTTTCCTGGTTGTCATCACTTCCCTGACCTTAGGTTTAGGCTTATTCCTATATGCAAAAGATCAGCGTAAGGACGGCCCTACATACCTCAGTTTTTGCATCCAGTTGATCTGCGTCTTATGGGTGATCGTCAGTCTTCCGTTAACGCTTTCATTCACCTTCTATTTTGGATGCTGGCATTCTCTTCATGCGTTGAATAACATACGCCACCATTTGTCGGACCATCCCCTCAGACCCTTGTCATGGGGTGTCATGATGCGCAAGAGCCTTCCATTCTCCCTGGCTGCATGCCTAATGATCGCTATGCTGGTGATCTGGGCAGGAAACACCTACAACGCGCCCGTGATGATGATGGGTTTTTTTATTGGAATCGCTATCCTTACTGCCCCCCATCTTGAAATAATGAGCAAGATGCAGCGTGACCTTGATAAATAGTTAAAGAGACAAGCTGTATTTTAGCGGATATGAAAATTCAGTCTGCCATTTTTGATATGGACGGTCTTCTGATTGACTCAGAACCCCTTTGGTATGAAACTGCCTTAGAAGTTTTCCAACCACTCGGTATTCATCTCACTCCTGAACTATACGCCAGTTCAATCGGGCTAAGAACAAAAGAATTTGTTGACAATTGGTTCTCCCGCTACCAGGTAGATCCATCTATTACCTCAAAAACAGTTGAGGATATCAATGAACTGGTAGTGGAAAAGATCAGGCTACATGGCGAAGCAATGCCGGGGGTTCTATCAGTGCTTGACCAGTTCAGGAACCGGGGTCTACGCATTGGTCTGGCTACCTCCTCACCCATGAGGCTCATCAACGTGGTAGTGGATAAATTAGGCATCAGTGATTTTTTTTCCGCATTCAATTCTGCGGAACACCTGGTCCATGGGAAACCTCATCCGCAGGTTTATCTCGATTGTGCCTTGGCGCTAGGCACACCTCCGGTGAATTGTGTTTGTTTTGAAGATTCATTTTATGGAATGATCGCAGCAAAAGCCGCTAGAATGAGCTGTGTTGTGGTTCCCTTGCACAGTGTCATACAGGAAATGAGGTTTCGGGCGGCGGACTTGGTTTTGCCCTCACTGGAAGATTTCAACTTTGATGAGTTCGAAGCGGGATTATGATTCCTGAGCGGCAAAAAGACAAAAAAAACCCCGCAAAAGCGGGGTTTTTATCATTTACTCGGCCACCTCTGCGGGGCCGCCTTCGTCCATCTTTTTCTTCAGTTCGGCTAGTATGCCCAGATCACCAAGGGTGGTCTTCTCAACTTTGCTTTGAACATCCTTCACAGCCTTCTTGGTTTTTACAGCCTCAGCTTGTTTCTCTTTCACAACGGCAACTTTCTCTTCCACTTTAGCTTGCTCCCATATCCTGGCATGACTCACCACGATACGTTTCTCGTTACGATCGAATTCGATCACAACAAAGGGAAGTGTTTGCTCAACCAATACAGGACTACCGTCTTCTTTCACGAGGTGGCGTCCGGGTGCAAATCCTTCCAGTCCGTAAGGAAGCTGAATGGTTGCGCCTTTATCATCTTTACGTGAAATGGTTCCTTCGTGGATGCTGCCAATAGCGAAGGTCTCCTGCAACGTATTCCAGGGATCTTCTTCCAGTTGCTTATGTCCAAGTTGGAGTTTACGGTTCTCCTTATCTATATTCAGTATAGCCACATCAATAGTAGCAGCCACTTTAGTGTACTCAGAAGGATGGTTGAATCTCTTCAGCCAGCTCAGGTCACTGATGTGGATCATACCGCCGATGCCGGGTTCCAGTTCTACGAATACGCCATAAGGAGTGATATTTTTCACCGTGCCTTTGTGACGGCTTTCCATTGGATACTTGTTCTCGATCTCATTCCATGGATCGGAAGTCAGTTGCTTAATAGAAAGGCTCATCTTGCGGCTGTCCTTATCAAGTGTAACCACCTTAGCTTCATACTCGTCGTTCAACTTGAAGAATTCCTTTGCGTTGATCGGCGTGTTGGCCCAGGTGATCTCACTTACGTGTACAAGACCTTCCACACCAGGAAGTATCTCAAGGAATGCACCATAATCTTCAATATTAACCACCTTACCTTTCACCAGTGCACCTTCATGCAGGGTCTCAGGCAATGTATCCCAGGGATGTGGAGTAAGCTGCTTAAGACCAAGGCTGATCCTACGCTTCTCGTCGTCAAAATCCAACACAACAACATTCAACTTCTGGTCAAGCTTCAACACCTCCGCAGGGTGACTGATCCTGCCCCAACTGATGTCCGTGATGTACAACAACCCGTCTACTCCACCAAGATCAAGGAACGCACCAAAGTCAGTGATGTTCTTGATCGTACCTTCCAGAACCTGACCTTTTTCAAGCTTGCTCATGATCTCCATGCGCTGGGCTTCGATATCGCTTTCGATAAGGGCCTTGTGAGAAACAACGGCATTCTTAATGGCTTCGTTGATCTTCACAACTTTGAACTCCATTGTTTTACCTACGAACTGATCATAGTCAGTTACAGGCTTCACATCGATCTGTGAACCCGGCAGGAAGGTTTCCATGCCATAGATGTCAACAATAAGCCCACCCTTGGTTTTGCTGGTAACCAGACCGCTGACAACTTCACCTGTTTTGTGAACTTCAACGATCCTCTCCCATGCGCGTGTGATCCGGGCCTGTTTACGGCTGAGGTGCAGGTGACCTTCACGGTCCTCCTTCTCAACAACCATAACTTCCACAAGATCTCCCAGTTTCAAATTGGGCAGATCACGGAATTCATTCAGGGAAATCAGACCATCACTTTTGAAACCGATATTGATAACGGCATCGGTTTTGGTAATTCCTACAAGTATACCTTCAATCATCTCACCATCGGTGATGGTCCTGAAAGTGTTCTCATAAGCTGAGTCGTACTTAACTTTCTCTTCCTGTGTGTAGGAAGTGACGTTCCTTTTGTCTACGCTCCAGTCAAAATCATCGTGCGCTGAAACGAGAACGGGGGCAGTTTCTAGTGTTTTGTTTTCTTCCACTTAATAAGTCCTCCTTTTGTATAGATTACAGGGGTTTTTGGGGCCCTGTTTTGGGGAGGCAAAGTTAAGTTTTTTTTTACGTAAATAAGCCTTTTTTTTCCATTTCCTGTATAGAAGCATCCGACAAACCTTAAAACTTGGTTTTCAGTGAATTAAACAACCCTACATTAACCCTCCCGGAGCAGAATGAACGCTCAAAAAATGAACCCCTGCCCTTCCTGGCCGGCCAAACCCTCATCTCATAAAAGAAAGTAAAGAAGCCGGAGGCATGCGTTTTAAAACACAGCACCGTTGGGAAGCAACCACCAACACTTACGCTGAACACCATGGCAATCAACCGAAAAAAAAAGATGCCGTGAAAACCTACCGTATTCTGAATCTTCTTTACGTATTTTAAATAAGAAAATGACAATATGATGACAACCGTCCTCGTGATCTCTATTCCCGTGATATTAACAAACTTAAAAACGAGGTAGTTTCTTTCGAATCAGATGAATTTTATGGAAGACACCGGAGGCCAGCCTGATAGCCGCCGGCAACCATATCCTCTTTATCAACGGAATCCTTCAATATTTTATCGGCAGCATCATCGGTGATTCCGGATACATCCGAAACAGGGTAGCAGAAATGAAAGCCCGGAACGTTTCCAGAGAAAGACTGCTGGAAGAAGTTGACAATACAAACAAGGGGTCATCGACACCCTCGAGCAGGTGTCTAAATCAGAACTGCAAAAACTCTTCCCCACCAATGAATTCGAGGAACCCGTCACAACGAGTTCTACCTGATCCACCTGCTTAAAGTACCTGTTTCCAACTCGGACAGGTCAACCTCTAGCGCCAGCTGGCATCCGCCAACGTGAAAAGTTGATTTAATTCTAACCAAATCACAATAAAATTGAAACAAGCTACAGCCTTTGGGCCGTTGCTTATATAAAATTTTTTTTATCTTTATATCCCAAAAAAATAGCCATGCCATTATCAAAGTTTCTTTCCCTTCCTGCCTTACTTATAACT
>JBBAJO010000005.1:132727-145804 GCA_040404005.1 Chitinophagaceae bacterium | reverse complement strand
AATTTGAACGGACATTCCCTGTCGCACGGTATAAGTCTTAACCTCGATTACAATTTCAATAACTGGTTCAAAGCAATGGCTGGCGCAACGGTACAAGACGTCTTCATTGTAAACGATAAGCAGGTGAGGCTCAGACCCGTGCTGGTGGAAAGATGGAGCAGTGTCTGGAATATGTCGTACCATTTCCCTAGCGCAGGCCTGACCATCGACTACACGGGAAATGTATACGGGCCGATGCGCCTTCCCCTCGCCAGCCACCTCGATCCCCGCCCTGCTTATTCCCCTGTCTGGTCTATCCAGAACCTGCAGTTCAGTAAGAAAATCAAATACATCGAAATCTATGGCGGTATCAAGAACCTGCTGAACTGGACGCCGGACAGGAACGTGCCTTTCCTAATAGCAAGGTCTGATGATCCGTTCGATAAGCAAGTTCAATACGATGCTTCAGGAACGATCATAGCTACGCCGGATAATCCTTACGCTTTGAGTTTTGATCCCACCTATATGTATGCTCCCAACCAGGGACGCCGGTTATTCTTCGGGCTGCGTTATACCCTGATGAAATAGGAATCATTGCCCTTTTCTCATTACTGTTGTATATTTGGTTGGTGAGGAGATTGTTCTCATATATAGCCATTTCGGTATTCTTTTTCAGTACCTCCGGTTTGAGCCAGTTGTTCAAACTGCCCGTCCTTGTGTCCCATTATCTTGAACATAGGGAAAGGGACCGACAAATCGATATCCTTGATTTTCTATCCATGCATTATTGGGGGCAGGATATTAATGATAATGACCAGGACCGGGACATGCAATTACCCTTTAGAGGAGTCGAGCAGCATTCAACTGCCCACATCGTGCTGATCCCGCATCAAATAGTTTCAATAAACAGGCCAGCGGTAATGACTCACCTCAAACAGCCGGTTTTCAATGATGCGGATCTCAGCGATCCGGCGCTTGCTTCCTTATTCAGACCTCCCCGGGCTTAATTAGCAGCCTCTTTATCTTATCTTATCTCTTCGCACGAAGAGCTATTATTTTTACTTACCTAAAATAACCAGCATTATGCTGAATGCGATCATCAGGTTTTCTGTTCGCAATAAATTGATCATCGGATTACTTACCGTGGGGTGGATCATATGGGGCGTCATCGAACTGACAAAGCTACCCGTAGATGCCCTTCCGGATATTACAAGCAACCAGGTGCAGGTGATCACCGTCACACCGGCCCTGGCATCTCCCGAGGTGGAAAGGGTAGTTACTTTCCCTATAGAACAGGGTTGCTCAAATATCCCCGGCATAAAGGAATTCAGATCAATTTCAAGATTCGGACTCTCCGTAGTTACCCTGGTATTTGACGATGAAACAGATATATACTGGGCCCGCCAACAAGTGGATGAAAGGCTTGCCAACATCCGGGATATCATTCCAAAAGATGCAGGCGTCCCTGAAATGGCACCCCTCACAACCGGTCTGGGTGAGATATACCAATACGTGCTGAAACCTAAAAAGGGCTACGAGCAGCAGTACGATCTGTCAGAACTCAGGAGCATACAGGATTGGATAGTAAGAAGGCAGTTATTGGGAACAAAAGGTGTGGCGGATGTAAGCAGCTTTGGGGGCTGGTTAAAGCAATATGAAGTAGCCGTGAATGGAGATCGGCTGAAGTCGATGGGGCTCACCATCAGTGACCTTTTCTATGCCCTGGAGCAGAACAACCAGAACTCGGGGGGAGCCTATATTGAGAAAGGCAACGAAATGCTGTTCATTCGTACCGAGGGTCTGACGGGAAACATCAGGGATATTGAGAACATTCGCATAAAGAACACGACCACGGGTATACCGGTCTATGTGGGAACGGTGGCAGAAGTTCGTATAGGCAAGGCCGTTAGGTATGGTGCCATGACTTATGGATCTGAAGGTGAGGTAGCCGGAGCCGTGGTATTGATGCTAAAAGGCGCCAATGCATCACAGGTGGTGCATGATGTCAGAATACGGCTGGAAAAGATCAAGGAGAATCTTCCTGCAGGGGTTGAACTAGTCCCTTTTTATGACCGGACAAAGATCGTTGACAGGGCGATCAGTACCGTAAAGAATAACCTGTTGGAAGGTGCGCTGATCGTGATATTTATCCTGGTGATCTTTCTGGGTAATCTCAGGGCCAGCCTGATCGTAGCCTCCGTTATTCCGCTAGCCATGCTTTTTGCCATAGGCATGATGAATCTTTTTGGGGTGAGTGGTAATCTGATGAGCCTGGGTGCGCTGGACTTTGGATTGATCGTTGATGGCGCGGTGATCATTGTTGAAGCGGTGATCCACAGATTGTATCACCGACATATATATGATGGAAAGATCAGCCAGGAAAATATGGACGAGGCTGTGGTCACTTCATCCACCCGTATGATGAACGCGGCTGTTTTCGGACAGGCCATCATTCTTATCGTATATCTTCCCATTCTTTCCCTTACCGGTATAGAAGGGAAGATGTTCAGGCCTATGGCACAGACCGTGATTTTCGCCCTCATCGGGGCCTTCATTCTTTCACTGACCTATGTTCCCATGATGACGGCTGTATTCATGAGCAAAAAAGTTCATGACGGCGAAGGGCTCACAGATAAGTTCATGGGTAGTTTGAAAAAAGGGTACGCAGCTTTATTGGCTAAAGTTTTCCGTTATCCCAAAACGGTGATGGTGACCACGGTGTCGTTCTTCCTGTTTTCAATGGTAGTGGCTTCTAGGTTAGGAGGTGAGTTTATTCCTAAACTGGAAGAAGGGGATTTTGCGGTGGATGCGAGGTTGCTCACCGGTTCCTCACTGACATCAACCGTAGAAAAGTCATTGCAGGCTTCAAAAATTTTGCAGCAATTTCCCGAAGTGGAGAAAATAGTCACCCGTATCGGAAGCAGTGAGATACCAACGGATCCTATGCCTGTTGAAATGACCGACGTTATGGTGACGTTGAAGCCGAAGGACGAGTGGACATCGGCCTCATCTTATGAAGAACTCGCGAACAAGATGAGCACAGCGCTTAAAGATATTCCTGGTTTCACTACAGGGTTTCAATATCCCATTCAAATGCGTTTCAATGAACTGATCGCGGGTGCGAGGCAGGATGTTGTATGTAAAATATTTGGTGAGAACCTGGACTCTTTGGCATCCTACGCTGCCAAACTTGGCTCTGCGATCAAGGGCGTAGATGGAGCTACGGATATCTATATAGAAACGGTGACCGGCCTTCCGCAAATCGTAGTCAGGTACAAGCGGGACGTGATGGCGATGTACGGACTGGATATCAGGGATGTGAACAGGGTGATCAGAACTGCGTTTGCAGGAGAGTCTGCCGGCCAGGTCTTTGAAAACGAAAGGCGATTTGATTTGGTAATCCGACTATCTGATCAGTCCAGGCATGATCTAGAGCATGTGCAACAATTGCAAGTGCTCACAGCGAATGGTATTCAGATTCCACTATCGGAAGTGGCGGATATTGCCATCGAGCAAGGCCCCAACCAGATCCAGCGGGAAGATGCAAAGCGAAGGATCATTGTGGGCTTCAACACCCGCGGACGCGATGTACAAACTGTAGTGAGCGAGTTACAGGAGAAGATCTCCGGATCGATGCCTTTCCCGCCGGGTTATTATGTTGTTTTTGGCGGGCAGTTCGAGAATCTGGTTGAGGCAAAACAAAGATTGAGTATTGCCGTGCCAATCGCACTCGGCCTCATCTTTCTGATGTTATACTTTGCATTTGGATCACTCCGGTACGGACTGTTGATCTTTTCCGCTATTCCCCTGTCCGCGATCGGAGGAATTATTTCGCTATGGATCCGCGGCATGCCGTTCAGTATTTCTGCGGGTGTGGGATTCATTGCTTTATTCGGTGTAGCCGTTTTGAATGGTATCGTATTGATCACAGAGTTCAACAGGCTCAAAAATGAAGGTATGACAGATGTAAAACAGATCATCATGGAAGGAAGCCTGCTTCGCCTGAGGCCTGTGCTGATGACAGCTTCCGTGGCATCCTTTGGTTTCTTACCAATGGCTTTAAGTCATTCTGCGGGGGCGGAAGTGCAGCGGCCTCTGGCAACGGTTGTAATTGGAGGCTTGATCACGGCCACCTTGCTTACCCTGGTATTGCTACCGCTGTTATATTTCTGGTTCTCGGGTGAACGCAAGGCTGCAAAAGGCGGGATAGTTGCAGTAATGGTGCTGATGATCAGTTTGCCTTCACTTGCCCAGCAAGGGAGAAAGGTGTCCCTTGATAGTATGCTGTCGATGGCCATGAGGAACAATCTCTCCTTGCAGGTGAACAGGAAGGCAACAACGTATTGGCAAACAATGGCTTCCAAAACGTTTGAACTCCCCAAGACTGCTTTGGGGGTGGAGTATGGGAAATTCAACAGCATCAATACGGACTCGAGATTCTATGTGAACCAGTCGTTCATGCTTCCTGGGGTATACAAGAGCAGGAGGGATCTTTACCTGGCAAATTTCGAGTCGGGCAAATCAGATGTAAAGTTGAAAGAGGCCGAGTTAAGAAAAGAGGTGAGGCTGAATTTCTATCATATGGAGGATTTGCTTGGCAGGCTGGAAGTACTGACCATACTGGATTCCGCATACAAGGGATTTCTGGATGCGGCAGCGCTCAGGTATAAAACGGGTGAAACGGCTATGCTTGAAAAAACGTCGGCAGAAACAGAGTATTCAAGACTAAGCCTGCAGCGTCTGCAACTGATCAGTGACCTGGATATATTGCAGGCAAGGAATCACTATTTGTTAAGAATCGAAGAGAAACTGCTGCCGGAATCCTTACAGGATGAAGTTGAGTTTTGGAACTTTGGCAGCAGCGGGAATCTTCATCCTTTGCAGGCTTACTGGCAGTCGCGGCAGGCAGTGCATGCAGCGGAAGCTAAAAATGAAAAGACTGCACTGTTGCCTGAACTGAATCTGGGGTACAATAATCTTTCCATTACCGGCTGGCAAACTTCGGACGGAATTAACCAGAAATATTATGGATCAGGGGAAAGATTCGGTTCATACAACCTCGGCATTGGGCTGCCCTTGTTTAACGGGGCTACAAAAGCGAAAGTGCAGGCCAGCGAGTTGAATGTGGAGATCGCGAAAATGAACGAGGATCATGCCGCGGAGAATCTGAAGAACAGGAAAGCTCAATTGCAGGCAGAGTACCAGAAATATGTAAGTATAAGGGATCATTTTGAAAAAGCAGGATTGGTGCAGTCTGACCAGATCATCAAACAAGCCTTGCAGGCCTTCAAATCCGGCAATATCGGTTATATGGAATGGATCAACCTGATGAACCAGGCCGTTGGGATCAGAATGCAGTATATGGATGCCAAGCTTTCATTGAAACAAGTGTCTGCAGAATTGGAATATTTAAATGGAAACTAACATGACTAAGAAAATTTTCATCATTACAGTTTTGGCTTTTGCCGCCTGTAAGTCAGCGCCCAAACAGGAAGCGGTTGCAGAGAAAGAAACAGAAGAGCGTCGGTCATTGAACCTCACTTCTGCTCAGGTGAAGAATGCGGGTGTTGAGATCGGGGAAATGCAGCGCCGGGTATTGTCGGACGAGATCGTGGTAAATGGAGTGGTAGATGTGCCACCACAAAATATTGTTTCAGTAAGCTTCCCGATGGGCGGTTATCTGAAGAGCACCACGCTGTTGCCGGGTTTACACGTAAACAAAGGTGATGTGATGGGCGTGATCGAGGATCAGTCGCTGGTGCAGTTGCAGCAAGACTACCTGATCGGGAAGGAGAAGCTGAAGTATGTGGAGCAAGACTATCAGCGCCAGAAGGAGTTGAACGAGAGTAATGTCAATGCGGTAAAAGTTTACCAGCAGGCAACCTCCGATTACAACAGCCAGAAAGTGGTGATGAAGGCGATGGCGGAGAAGTTGAGGCTGATACATATCAATCCGGAAAGGCTAAGCACGGAGAATCTATCCCGAAGTGTGCCGCTGTATTCTCCCATAAACGGATATGTTTCTAAAGTGCTTGTAAATACCGGGAAATACGTGCAGCCTTCGGACGTGCTGTTTGAGCTGATCGATCCGAGTGATATTCATGCTGCGTTGACCGTATTTCAGAAAGATGTTTCGCGTGTTTCTATTGGCCAGGATGTTGAATTGAATTTCATCAATGAGCCCACCAGGAAGTTTCGCGCAAAAGTTTTTTTGGTCACGCGAAATGTTGATGAGAACAGGAGCGCAACAGTGCACTGTCATTTCATCGACCACCCGAGAAACTTCCAGCCGGGGATGTTCCTGCAGTCGAGGATAAAGACCTCACCCCGGGAAGTCATGTCGGTCCCTGAAAGTGCCGTGGTTAATTATCTCGGAAAAAATTATGTATTCACATCATCCGCTGAGGGCAAATTTGATTTGGTAGAAGTGCAGACCGGTTCAAAAGAAGGGGGATTCGTAGAGATTAAAAATACGGATTCCATCAAGAGTTTGCTGGTGACACATAATGCCTATGCTGTTCTCGGGGCGCTGAAGAATGTGGCGGAGTAGGGGATTGGCGGATTGGCGAATTGGCGGATTGGCGAATTGGCGGATTGGTGAATTGGCGAATTGACGGATTGGCGAATTCTCATGATAGCTAGCTCGTTAATCCGTTAATCCGCTAATGCGATAATCTTCCCTGACAGGGCTAAATACATCGATCAGTTTGCAGTCCATATGGGCTACTGCAGCGTGGGGTACGTTTGAATGGATCACATGGAAACTGCCGGGCTTCAGCGTTATGGTTTCTCCCCCTATGGTCATTTCCAACTCGCCTTCAAGGATAAAGGTGATCTGTTCATGAGGATGGTGGTGCTGAGGCAACAAGCTTCCTTTCTTCACTTCCACCACGCCCATCGTAATTTGGTTTCCGTGGATATATTGTCCGCTGATACCTTCAATGATCTGCTTTGCCTTGATATTGCTGATATGATCCATGATGATTACTGTTCAAAGTAAGCCACAGAAGCGCCTACCCATTCTTTGTCTTTGTTGTATCTGACCCCGATCATTTTTCCCTTGCTGAGCCGGCTGAGATTTGTTACGAGCTCTGGCCTTGCTGCGCCATCTTTCCATAGATACATCATGCGAATCTCCACTTTGGCGCTGCCGTCGGGTGTTTTGATCACGTCTGCGTATTTGACTTTTTTCTGCAGGATCCAGTTTTCAGGATCATTGATTTTATTGAGGTCATCAGGCGTTACATCGATCACAACGCCCTGGCCTGCAAAAGAGAACAATGGCTTCAAGACATAATTCTCCAGGTCTGCAGGAGGTTGCTTCAGTTCATGCAGGAAAAAGGTTTGGGGAACGAACGGGTGATGGATGAAGGGAAGGGTGTACTTGCTGATCCTGTAGAACCAGTTGGGGTGCGGGATCCACTGTACGTTCCAGTCTTGCGTGATATCAATGATATTCCCGAGCTTTTCCTTGTTCGCCCGCAGGTCGTCGAAGATGATCCTGTTGTAAATTCTCTTGACAGGTGTTTTCTTCCCGTTGAGCAAATAGAACAGATCCCTGCCTTCAGCAAAAACATCGGTTATGCATACGGGTTGAATGCCAAGCAGATCTTGTGTGCAATAGAAATCTATCCTTGTTTTTTGCTCATGAGGTTTAATCTCCAGCAAGATCACTTGTTCAGGATCTTCGTCTCCAATGATCAGTTCTTTTAGGAGCCTGGTGTAACTTTCTTTGTTATGTCCGTTAAAATAATGGCTGTAGTTCTCGGGAATGGGAAAATGCTTTTCAACAACTGCAGGATAGTAAGTCTGGAAACCAAATAGGGTGGGGAATCCCTGCATTTCTATCAGCTGGGGTTCCAGTTCGCCTGTTGCATTCTCGCATATGCCAAAATCAAGTGCTAAAAAATGCGCATGGTCGTTTTCATTGGCAACGAATTCCCCTGCGGGTATGGCTTTATCCGTAGCTGATTTGAAGTTGGGATCTGTGATGAGGTCTACGATATGTTCGCAGGCATCAATGATCTTATCGCCAAACCATTTGGGAATGAATTCCGGAGTCTCTGCGATCCGGAAATCGATGGCGCCGGGATAATGGCTGTGCAGGTCTTCCAGGAAAGCATGGTATTTTTCAACGGTGAAGTTCCTGTTATATGCTTCTCTGAGTTGCTCTACCATGCGAATGTTTATTGGTGAATGGCTAATACATGATTCACTGAAAGATCGAGGAAATTAGGAAGTATATGTGAATATGTCCACAGGATCTTATCGGGATCATTCAAATGCTCTATCATGGTGACCCATTTTTCATAACCATGGTTAGCGATCACGGTTTTCTTTTTCTCTTCGAGCTGCAAGTACATGCTCATACCAATAGCGTCTGCCTCCGGGTGAAACTGCGTTCCAATGATAAAAGGACTGAACCTGATGGCCATGATAGCCCTGTCAAGCGGTACGTGGGGCCTTTCTTTTTCGATGCAGAGGATCTGGCCACCCATTTCCCTAAGGCGATTGTGGTGGGGATGGGTGACCTGATAGTCGCGACTATCCACGGCATAGAAAGGATCGTTCAGGCCTTCGAAGATGGGCTCATTTGCCCCTTCATGCAACATGTGTACAGGAAAAACGCCGAATGCGGTAGAGCGGCGTTTAGAAACCTTTCCAATTTTATAATGGCGGCAAGCGAGCTGGAAGGAATGGCAGATAAAGAAAACGTGTTTTTTGAACAGGTTGGCAGGGTCGTTATTCCATTTTTCAATCTGGTGCAGCCAGTGGAAATAGGCTCTTTCCCATTCCGAATCCGCTGAATCGAGAGGGCTGCCCGGGCCACCGCTGGAAATGTACAAATCGTAGGTGAGGTCGGGAACTTCGTTCCGAAGCCTCACATCAAACTCGTCCCAGCTGATCTCGAGATGATTGGCTTCACCGTATTGGTTAAGAATCTCCCTGATACAACGCATTCCCTGGTTATCCACCCCTGCGTAAAGGTCCAATATGGCTACTTTAAACGATTTTTCCGCCATGATCAGCGTCAAAATTAATACATTTTTAAGCTTTCGGCTACAGGAATATAAGGGAAGGCCATCATCACCTCCCGTCCGATTTTTATGTTGGTTAAATCGGGGTGAAAAAAGGGGTCTTCAAGAGCCCATACAGATGACCTTGTTACTACAGGCGGGGCAGCAACATCCTGCAAAGTCTTTGCACGGTTCTGCTAGTTAAAGGCGTGCGAGCTGCAACTTGAAAAGCCTATACCGGTCATACTAATTAAAGGCGTGCGAGAAATTGCCCGGAAATATAATCGGCCACGCTGACCAGGTTCTTGGTTTCTTCAAAAACCTTCAATTGCCTGTCGGCTCCCGTACCGTTATCCAGAATTTTTTGGACAAGTTTCAAACCTTCGCGGCAGCCAAGGTCATCTGCCACATCATCTATAAAGTCGAGCAGTTCATAGATCAGTACCCGGGTATTCACTTCTTCTTCTTTGCCGAAATCGATCATTTGTCCATCAATGCCGTACCGGGAAGCCCGCCATTTGTTTTCGTTGACCAACTGCCGGGGATAGATCATGAAATTCAGGTTCTTTGATCTCAGTTTATACAGTTTGGCGCAGAGGCATTGAAAAATGGCGGTGATGGCGATGGTGTCGTCAACGGTCAAGGGTACATCGCAGATCCTGAATTCAACAGTGCCAAAGAAAGGATGTACTCTGAGGTCCCACCAGATCTTCTTCGCGTTGTCGATGCAATTTGTTTTGATGAGGATGTTCACATAATTTTCGTAGCTGCTGTAGCTGTCGAAATAGTCGGGTATGCCCGTTCTGGGAAATTTATCGAAGACTTTCGTCCTGAACGATTTGAAGCCCGTGAGACGTCCTTCCCAGAAGGGGGAATTGGTGCTTAGCGCAAACACATGGGGAAGAAAATAACGGGCCGAATTAGCGATATGGATAGCCATTTCCTGGTTAGGCATCCCTACATGTACGTGCAATCCGAAGATGAGGTTGCTGCGTGCAGCTTCCTGCATCTCATTGACGATCTCCCGGTATCGGGCATGGTCGGTGATCAGCTGGCTTTCCCAGTGTGAAAAGGGGTGTGTGCCTGATGCTCCCATCTTTAAGCCGAGCCCTTCAGCGATCCCTGAAATGGTGGTTCTGAGGGTGGTTACGTCTTTATACGCTTCCTCAATATCCTGGCAAATATCTGTTCCTACTTCTACTACGGCCTGATGCATTTCTGCTTTGACCTTATCCTTGATGATCTTCTGTCCCTCGGTAACGATCTTTTGCTCATGGCTTTTCAACTCCCTGGTATTGGGATCGATCACCATGTATTCCTCTTCCACACCCAGGGTAAAATGCTTATAGCTGAAATTTGCCATCTTGCTTTGTTGTTATGAGATCTGGCCAACGGTGTTTAGGCTGTTTGGCATCTTGGTTACTTATTCTGGTCAGGCCAACGGTGTTTTTGCTGCACTGCGCTTGATGTATTCACCCCACGTAAGGTTATCGAGGCCATCTTGCTGTGCCTGTGCCCTTTCGATGGCGTAAGATGCTGCGGTTTCCACTACCCAGTCGAAGTTTTCCTGACCCACGCTGCGGATGTCGGCATCTGGAGCGGGATTGCAAAAATCGATCGCATATGGAATTCCATTGCGGGTGGCTAATTCAACGGTATTGAAATCATAACCGAGGTAGTGGTTGATCCTAAGAACGATGTCTTCCATCATTTTGTATTCCTCGGGTGAAGTATCAAAGCTCGCTACATACCGAAGGTGGTGCGGATTGCGTGGCTCGTAGGGCATGATGCGAACGTATTTGCCCCCGATGCAATAGCAGCGGTAGTATTTTTCGAATACGATCTCCTCCTGCAGCAGCATCACCAGTTGCCCGGTTTCCGCGTGTTTTTCAAAGAAATCGTCCATGCTGTCTAACCTGTAAACGTTTTTCCAACCCCCACCGGCAAAGGGTTTCATATATGCCGGGAAACCAACATATTCAAATATACTTTTCCAGTTGAGCGGATACGCCAGGTTAGAGAAAGAATCGTCGGTTGTATCATCTGGATGATCGCGTGAAGGGAGGATAACTGTTTTTGGAACGGGTACACCGATTTTGGTGGCCAGCGCATTGTTAAAGAATTTTTCGTCGGCGCTCCACCAGAATGGGTTATTGATAACCGCTGTGCCGCTGATGGCCGCATTTTTTAGAAAAGCGCGGTAAAATGGTACATCCTGCGAAATGCGGTCTATGATCACTGCGTAGCCGCTCGACTCGCCCTGCATCACCTTATCTATGGAAACCGGTTCTGCAATGATACCGGGGACTTGTTTGCTGTTCACCCTTTCTATGAAGGCTTCCGGAAACGAACGTTCCTTGCCAAACAATACGCCTATCTTCTTCATGCTTTGATTTTTTGGAGATACTTATGAAATTACGGTAATGGGGGTATATTCAAATATATTTTTAACAGGAGAAAAAAACAAATAAGCCTGCCTGATTTTTGTGTCACACTGGTTTATATTTGGCCTCTATGGTGATTAAGAAGGAGTCGTTGATCCATGTAGAGCGTCATGATATTCACTCAAAGCATCTCAACAGGGATGTGGTAGTGGAATTTTTTCTTCCGACACATGTTGACAATACGGAAGACATGAGCTTGCTACTGATCAATGATGGCCAGGACATGGAAGCAATGGGCTTTCTGGGTATTTTAGAGGGGATGTACGAAGCCGGGGAGATCGGGCCGGTGATGTTTGCAGCTATACATGCCGGTAAGGACAGGAAGAATGAATATGGCACTGCAGGGTATCCCGATTATAAGAACCGCGGTTCAAAAGCTGGAAAGTATACCTACTTCATTTTCCAGGAACTGCTGCCACATATCAGGAAACTCTATCATGTGCCGGAGTTTAGAAGCAAGTCATTTGCGGGATTTTCCCTCGGCGGATTAATGGCACTTGACATCGTTTGGAACCATCCTGCGGAGTTCACTTATGCGGGTGTGTTCAGCGGTTCATTGTGGTGGAGGTCGAAAGGTTTAGAGGATGGGTATGTGGAAGAGCATGACCGGATCATGCATGCCCGGATCAGGGCGGGGAAATATTCGTCCTGGCTTAAGTTTTTTTTCCAGACGGGTTCCCTTGATGAAACGGCGGACCGGAACAACAACGGGATCATTGATTCCATTGATGATACCTTATCGTTGATCGAAGAGTTGGAGAAAAAGGGTTATCAGCGGGAGAAAGATATTATTTACCAGGAGTTTGCCGACGGCAGGCACGATGTGCCCACCTGGGGAAGAGCCATGCCGCTGTTTCTACGTTTTGCCTACGGCAAAACGTAGAAACAGCGGCAATGTGATGAATGTGATGAATGTGGTGGAATGTGGGGAATGAATGTGATAAATGTGGGTGAGTGGGTTAATTGTACCCCCAGCTTAAAAAAAGCATCCTGAAATTTTGCAAGTCATTAAGTTATGTAGCAAAGTTCCTGGACACGGACGCCAGCCTTATTTGTTAAATGCAATACGACAATACAGCGAGATGAAAACTTCAAGGCCTATTCATCCAGACTTTCAATTTTTTTTAGACTTCAAAGACCATGAACTCATTGACTTGTTCACAGATTTGAGAGAATGCATTTTCGAATTATATCCTGACTGTAACGAGCTTGTTTATCATACCCACGCCCTGACAGCAGTTTTTTCAATGTCTGACAAGCTATCAGATGCTTTTTGCATGCTGCCAATTTACACAAACCACCTGAACTTGGGATTTAACAAAGGGACAGTTTTGAAAGATCCCCATAAACTCTTAACGGGGACAGGTAATTTAATCAGGCATATTGACGTAAAGAAAACAAGCGACTACAGAAACCCCAAAGTGAAATCATTGATTAAAGAAGCTATTGATTTTGCCATTAAGGATATGGATAAATCGACAAAATCAATCGGTAAGACAATTTCAAAAATTAAGAAGAAATGAAAGCCGGCTGAAAATCTGCTTAATAAAGAACAAGCCTTCGAGTTTCTCGAAGGCTTGTTGCATGCTTATTTTTGACGTTCTTTCTAATGTATTTACTCACATTCTCACATTCAT
>JBBAJO010000005.1:126271-132627 GCA_040404005.1 Chitinophagaceae bacterium | reverse complement strand
TTCTCACATTCATCACATTTATCACATTCTCCACATTCTACTTCTTCTAAGGAAGATGTAGGGTTACTTCATCTAATGAAGACATTTTCTACATCTTCCTTAGAAGAAGTAGCGAATGCCCCACTGTGCTTGCCATACATCGATCAGGTTTGTTCCTCTCCTGTACGTATCATACTGCAGGGAGTTATTCACCAGATTCATGCGATAAACGGGCTGGCCGGTTGCCGGATCGAATCCACGGGAATTAAGCAGGGCAGTATTGTTTACCACATAACCCACGCCGGATTTCGAGCTGAAGAGATTGCCCACATTGAAGATATCAGCACGAAGCTGGATGGTATGGCGCTGTTTGCCAATGTTCCTGAACAACTCCAGTTGCACGCTGAGGTCAAACCTCGTCACCATCGGAAGTTTCAGGCCATTTCTTTCAGCATATTTACCACGGTTCCTGCTCAGGTATTCATCATTATTGATGTATCTGTCAAACGCTTCTCTTTGCGCCTGTACCGTAATGACTTCATTATTGGTGGTGTTTGTCCACTGTTGGAAAACGATTTCAGACTGGTCCTTTGGAATATACAGGAGGTCGTTTCCTGAAAGGCCATCGCCGTTCATGTCACCAGAGATCACGTATGATACACGTCCCTGTGTTTGGGACTGGCCAAACAAGGAGATCTGTAATGCGGCAGATTTGAATACCTCGGCACGATAGTTCAGGTTACCGATAATTCTTGACCTGGTCTCGTTATCGCTGAAAGAAATACCATAATCGTTATTGCCACGAACGGTTCTGTTATCCCTCCAACTGCTGAAGGCAATAGAACCCGCGCTGATATAGTCTTTCACACTGGCGTATGTATACGCCGCCATGAATCCAAATCCATTGCTGCGAATAGGCTTTTCAATCTTGAAGGTGGTCATAAAAGAGCCGCCGTAAGGGCCGCTGCTCAACACCGTTGCGTCTGTGATCTTGGTGTTCACGCGGCTGGCTGTGTTGAATGCGCTTCCGGAAAGCAATTGACCGTTTGTACCGAAAGTGGCATACCTGGGGCGGTTGTCCGCGCCGGAGAAAGTGGCCGTTGCGGGCTTCAGATTGGCATTGTAGTAATATACGTTGCTAAGACTCTGGGTGAACAGGATCTCGGCAGACGCGATCATCCCCCAACCAATGTTCTGGTCAACGGCAAGGTTGGCCCTGAATACCTGTGGGAACCTGAAAGATTCTTCGGTAGTTGCGATGTTATAAGAAGGCGCCGGCTGGCCGGGATTGGCGATCACAGGGATATTTCTTCTGACATCAGGACTGAAGGGGAAGGCCCTGGTATTATCCGTGCTGAGCGATCCTGCCTGAACACCATTGTTACCCATTTGGTTGCTGATCCACACGAACGCGGGGCGACCGGTAAATACACCTAAACCACCGCGCACCTGCGACTTCTTATTTCCAAAGATGTCATAGTTGAATCCCCACCTCGGTGAGATCATCACTTTGGCCGAGGGAAGTTTCGAAGTGCTCAGTTTTGTTGGTTTTCCTTCTTCGTCCACAAAACCGAAGTTGTCAACCTCCGTATTTACGAAACCGCTTCCTACGAAATAAGGAATATCTACACGGAAACCATAGGTCATGGTGAAATTTTCGCTCAGGGCCCAGTCATCTTGCAGGTAGAAGCCAATGTTATTCGCTTTGGTATTGGCTGACCAAACACCGCCACCAGGCAGGTTGCTGTAACCTAATGCATACCTTCTCACGTTAACCGGGTTGGTTGCCATCTGCGGATTAGCGAGGTAGGCATTCGCAGAAGCATAGAAGCTGTCCAGATTATGGAACGCAAACTGTCCATTGATGTTTGGCGTGAACGTGTTAGAGAACGTAAAGGATTCAAAATTGAATCCGGTTGAAATGGTATGCTTTCCTTTATATATGGTTACATTGTCAGAAAGCTGCCACGTGTCGGTATTCAACTCGTTGTTGGGCGTGAAGGGCTCGGAACCGAAGGTGATATAATTTCTGTCTGTGCCGTCGAGGATATCAACAGTGGGGAAGGCACCTGCTTTATCTGCGCGGTAATCCCTGTTCGCAGTATATCCAAAAATCAATTCGTTGCTCACGGTCGCACCAAAACGACTGTTCAACTGCATGATACCCGAATAGATATCGTTGTTGATCTCATAGTTGTTGTTTTGGAAGTTCATGGCAAAGATGTTATCCCTTCTGCCATTGGTAAAGCTGCCTGAGCTACTGGCAGGCACATCCCGCACAGATTTCAGGATGTTACCACGTACACTCAACTTGTGCCTATCGTTGATGTTATAATCAAATTTCAACAACGCCTTATCACTTTTGGTAATCAGGGAGTATCCTTCATATGCACCTGGGTCGTAGTCTAACTTATCCCTGAGGAAAGTTTGTAAGGTCTTCAGATCCGATTCCAGTACACGTGTGATATTTCCTGTGCTGGGACCGCCTTTGTTAGATACGAATGTAGTTCCGGGGTCAGTCCTGCGTTCACCTTCGTAGTTGGCAAAGAAAAATAATTTGTTCTTAATGATGGCGCCACCAATACTTCCGCCAAACTGTTTTACGTCGAAGGCATTGGTGATCACTGGTTGCTTTCCGTCAAGACCTGCTTTATCACCCACCAGCGATTCGTTCCTTTGGTTATAGAAACCAGAACCGTGAAGGGTGTTGGTTCCACTTTTTGTTACAGCGTTTATGGAAGCACCGGTAAAGCCTGCTTCTTTAAGATTGTATGGAGAAATGTTCACCTGGATCTCTTCGATCGCATCCAGTGAAATGGGTGTTGAATTGGTTTGGCTTCCGGGAAGTGCCTGAAGACCGAATGAGTTATTGAAGATGGAACCGTCTATCGTGAAATTGATGAAGCGGTTATCCTGACCGGCGAAGGATGTTCCGTTCGCCTGGGGGGTAAGTTTCGTGAAATCGGTAATACTCCTGTTCAGTGTTGGGAGGCTCGATAAAACGCGCCTGTTGATGTTGGTGCCGGTACCTTTTCTTTCTTTCGAAATCAGGTTCCTTGAGCGGGTGCCAGTTACCGTGATCTCCTGCATCTGGTTATTTGCTTCAGCCAGTGCAAAGTCGAAACGTGTTGGATCTCCCAACGACAGGGTGATATCCCCTTGCGTTTGAGTGCCGTACCCAACGAAGCTTGATTTAACCGTGTAAGGGCCACCGATCCTCAGTCCCTGAAGGGTATACCGACCGTCTGCCTGGGACTGGGTTTTATACCTTGTTCCTGAAGGTTCGTGAATGGCTTCTATCGTAGCTCCGACCATTCCTTTTTCAGTGGCGTCTTTAACAAAACCTACTATTGAAGCGGTTGTCTGGGCCTTTATGGTAAAGGATACCAAAAGGAGTGCAATGAGTTGTAAGATTTTCTTCCCCATATTATAGCAATTAAGCGGCAAAGATGAAGAAAAACATTGAAAATTAATTAGCATGATATTAACATAAAATGAATAAGCCAGTGGCGTTAGACAAATTCTATAAAACCTGCAGATACTCTTTAATATCTCTACCTTTGCTCCATGGATTCTATACAAAGTGCCATTGAAGACATCAGAAAAGGTAAAATGATCATTGTAGTGGACGATGAAGATCGCGAAAATGAGGGTGATTTCATTACGGCTGCCCGCAATGCGACCCCGGAAGTAGTGAATTTTATGAGTAAATACGGCCGGGGCCTGATCTGCACGCCCATGGTAGAGGACAGGTGCAATGAACTGGGACTGGACCTGATGGTCAATAATAATACAGCCCTGCACGAAACGGCCTTTACCGTATCTGTGGACCTTTTGGGGCACGGCTGCACCACCGGAATTTCGGCGCACGACCGCTCCAAGACCATCCAGGCACTGATCGATCCCAATACCACACCCGGAGATCTGGGCCGCCCGGGACATATATTTCCCCTAAGGGCGAAAAGGGGCGGGGTTTTACGCCGCTCCGGCCATACCGAAGCCGCTATTGACCTGGCCCGTTTGGCTGGTTTTGAGCCTGCCGGTGTACTGGTGGAGATCATGAACGAGGATGGCTCCATGGCCAGGCTGCCCGAACTGCAGGAAATGGCGGTCAACCTGGACATGAAAATCGTAACCATTAAGGACCTGATCGAATACCGGCTCCAAACGGACTCCCTGATCGAGGAAATGGTCAAGGTGGATATGCCCACCAAATATGGGCACTTTAAATTATATGTTTTCCGTGAGCGCAACAGCCCGGAAAGCGGCGAGCATCTGGCACTGGTGAAAGGGGAGTGGAAGAAAGATGAGCCCGTGCTGGTGAGGGTGCATTCATCCTGCTTCACCGGCGATATTTTGGGCTCGCTCCGCTGCGACTGCGGGGAGCAGCTGCATGAAGCCATGGCCATGGTGGAAGAAGCCGGTAAGGGCGTCATCCTGTATATGAATCAGGAAGGCCGCGGCATTGGTCTGCTGAATAAACTCAAAGCCTATAAACTCCAGGAAGGCGGGATGGACACCGTTGAAGCAAACCTTCACCTCGGGTTGCCGATGGATAAAAGAGACTATGGCATAGGCGCCCAAATCCTTCGCTTTTTACATATCTCTAAACTGAAACTCATCAGCAACAATCCCAAGAAAAGAGCCGCACTCCGGGGCTACGGGCTCGAGATCGTGGACACGGTTCCCATCGTCATCACCTCAAATCCCCACAATGAAAAATACCTGCAGGCGAAAAGGGATAAAATGGGACACACGATTTAGAATGTGATGAATGTGGGGAATGTGGTGGAATGTGGGAAATGAAAGAATAGGTCAACGAATGGAAAGATGCTTTATGTCCTAATTCGTTTTCCCCAATAACCCGACGTTAGGTAAATGTTTTATGATTTGAAGTTTTTGATCCAGTCCTTAGCGAAATTGATGAAATCATTCACAGGCATGGTCTCAATCTCAGAAGATATAAAGCCTTCCATAGTTAAGGAACTATTCATATCATCATTGAATTGATTAAACGCAATCCACACCGTATTTGCACTCGGGTATTTTTTTGACTCATCTACAGTAGAAAACCAATTTCGAATCTTACGAACTAGTGTAGCAGGGTCATCATTGTGATTTTCGATATCCTGACCAGCAATATCGGAGAGCACCTTCTGGTAATGAAATTTGTCTGTTTCTAATATCAGTATGCGTTTTTCCTTAAACTTTCTACCTCCAAATTCGCATCATCCTATATCCAGACCTAATTCATATGGCATATTGAATCTAGGAAGCTCATCTTTCTTCAGGGGCTTGGAACGAGAAAGGCCATGAATTCCAAATGTAGAGTCCCTGATGTGTTTCTTTATCTGGTTGATTCTGATATGGGACGAAGATTGAGTCTGAGATAGCTTAGGCTGAAAGTCAAAATATATAACAGTGAAGATTAATGGCCTTAGAAGGGCTCTATAATCATCATCAAATGGGCAGTTAATAAAACGCTGCTTTCAAAGGCCATTTGATGGAACTCTTTCATTAAACTGCAACACGGTCCGATACCTGGCCGTCTATGCTATGAACGATTACTTCGGCTCCATGCTTTGAAATGGCAAACCGCTTCGCGAAAGTTAAAGCCTGGGTTTTAGATGTAAATGCTCTTATTGGTCTTACACTTCCCTCTGAAACGACGGTCCATCGCTTCGTGTTTGAGGCTATCACGTGGAATTTGCCGGACAGGCGCCTTTTTGCATTCTTTGCCACTACCGATCCCAATCTTCTGGTATATATTGATTTACCAAGCATAATTTGAAATTGCAAGTTTTTCTTTACAATTTCAGGCTTCAATCTGCAACCACCCGCTTTCTTCCCATCAAGAAATAAACAAGTCCTGCAACACCGTTGAGAAGTATAAAGGCGATGGTCCACATGGTCTTTTCCCTTTGGTCAATTCTATGAGAAGTTTGCACTTCATAAATTGCGGCTATGATGTATGCTAAGGTGGCGATCATACTGACCGTTAAAATCGTATCCGCGCCTTCCCAATGTCTTATTTTAAAGAAAGCGCCGACAATTGAAAAGGCAACACTTGCAAAGAATATCCATCCAATAAATTTACCTGTTTTCATAAATGAGATTTATTTGTCTTGACGCATTAAATATACGCAAAAGATTCAGTAGGGATTTGTTGCGTTATTCCTGTAAGTTTCGCATACTATTATTTTCAGTGTACGTTGTTAATGTTTTTTGAGTGGAGGCACAGTAGTAGGGGCGTTTGAATATTGGCATCCTTTGTGGAGAAGCGGAAAATCAGGAATTTTTGAGATGCTTGACATGCAGATAGGAGAGATTTCAGACATGGTTATTTTGAGTTTACTGACGAAGTCTTTCATCGTATT
>JBBAJO010000005.1:40017-126171 GCA_040404005.1 Chitinophagaceae bacterium | reverse complement strand
AATGCCAGTATTACCTAGCGGATGGAGTGAATATGGATTATCTGCCATATTTGGTGGCGAAGTTAACATGCTCACATCCCCACATCAATTCCCGCCGCTACTATCGCCCTCAAGCCTTGCTTTCTTCTTCTTGCTGTTGAACATATAATCAAACTCCGTACGGTAAGAAATGTTTCCGCCGGTGCGGTCGCGGCGGCCGGAACTGGAGAGGGCATCGAAGCTGCTGCGGTAAAAGAAGGAGGTACGAAACTTGCCATCGGGGGTGATCTTGTATTCCACATTCACATCGGGCAGGAAGAGGAAGTTCTGGTTTGAAACGGCGGCGCTTCCAACCGCATTAAAGTTGAAATCGCTGCCGAAGGTGATGATCAGCCTGTTGTTGACCAACGATTTGATGAACTCAAGACTCACGTTCTCCCTGGTGTTGTTCGCAGTGCCAGAATTGGTAGCGGTCCCCGCCAGGTTCGTGGCCACGCGGGAATAGTTGAAATTCACATCCACGGAAGAGCCAAAGAGTTTGTAGAAAAAGTTTTGGACGCTGTTCGACAAAATACTGTTGATCACCCCGGAGATGGTATTGTTCAACAACTCCTGGTTTAGATCGCTCGTCACAATGGCGGATTGGGGGGCAAAGCTTTTGAATACGATGAGGTAGGTGGATTGCTTACTCACTTCGTTCTGGTCGCGGTTGATGGTTTTTATCTTATTGTCGATCGTGGGATTGTTCTTCACCGAACTGTTCGCAGGCAGGGAGAGCTGGAAATTGGTAATGGGGGAGCTCAGGGTTCCGGTCAGGTTGCACATCACCTCCACATCGCTGATCTCGCGAAGCACATCGGAGTTTACACTGGATACCCCGCTGGCATTGCTCTCTTCAAACAGTGTACTCATGCGCACCTTCTCGGCTACATAACGTGCATTGATATTAATATCTGCATCGTAGGGGTCGCCGGTCCAACTGATAAAACTACCTGGCTCAACGGTAAATGGCTTGTTGAAGATTTCCTGGAAACTGAAATTGTAATTTCCCTTTTCAATATTGAACCGCCCATTCATGGTCAGCGCCTCATTGGTGCCCGTCAGGATCTTCAGGTTACCTGATCCCGTAGCTGTGATGCTATCGCCTGCCTCCGGATCAAGTACCACGGTCATCTTCAGCAGATTGGTGGCAGAAATGTCGAGGTCCATCGACAAGTTGGAGTTGTTTCGCGACAGGGAGTCGGCGTTCATTTCACGACCATACTCCCGCCACACGATGTAATCCACCTTGCCCGATTCTTTCGATGTGGTCCCTGAAGTAACAATCGTCATCTTCGAACTGTCAACGGGTGCGCCTGTGATGTACATCTTCATATTCTCTTCGGGTCCATTGAACAGGAAATTCACGCGACCGATCACCTTACCATAAAAAATGTCGTTGTTCAGGCGGTTGGTGTTCATCACCAGCATCTTTTGCGAAGAAGCCCGGAAGTCGAACCGCATATTCCGGAAAAACTTGTGCTGCAGCGTACCACTGACTTTACCCTTATTGCCAATGGGATCTGTGATTGTGATATCTCCTATATCGATCAGGCCCTCCCTGAATTTGATCTCTGCATCATCCATGGAATAATAAACCTGTGTATAGTCCACCAGCATCCCCGCCCTGGTTAATTTGACCGAGCCAACAAGCTCCGGGGTAATCGCATTGCCTACCACATTAATGACACCATTCGCCTTGCCATCCATTTTTGAGAACACAGAAGCGAGGTAGGTTTGAAGGATGGAAATCCGCGTGTCTTTCAAATCTATTGTTGCGGCGATCTGAGGATTGGCGGAATCTGCCAGATCCAGTCCGCCATCAATATCAAAAACATAGTCGGGGTTATTTGAGCTGAGATTGAACTTCACCTTGTCGTTGGCCTTATCGTAGTACCCATTTAAAGAACTTATGCCAATCGAGTCATTTTCAAAACGGGTCTGCTCAGTCTGGGCATTTATGTAGACCTTAAATTTATTCAAAGGATCTTCTATGGTGATCTCGCCGCTGGTGATACCCTCTATGGTGGGGTCCTTCAACACAAACGGAAGTATATCGCCAAGGTTTACTTTTCTTAACTCTACAATGATATCATGGCTGTTTCCAAGTCCGGACGGTATGGAAGATATCAGCACCTGCTGCTCGCCATTGATCAACCTGATCTCACTGGCATCTACCAGTGACTTACTGATGGTGAGCTCGCCATTTTTCTCTATCCGCCAGGTTTTATCGTTCAGTACGATGGTGGACGGATTAAACTGCACCCTGATACCATCTGTAAGATGGGTGATGCTGGCAGATAGATTGGCAGAATTGATGGTCTGGTTGGCCGATGTGCTGATAGAGAATTTCGAAACGTCTCCCGCCGCCAGGATATCCAGACTGGTAGACGGAAACCTCAGGCTGTCGTTGATCACGATGGTGCCTGCGCCGGCATTCATCTTCAAACTATCCAAATCTCCGTTCCCCACAAAAACGAAGTCCTGGAATTCATATTTTCCAAAACTGGCCTGAGGAATATTCAGGTTCAGCTGAAAGATCTTTTCTTCTGTATTGATCGCTCCCTGAAGGGAGCTGTAATTGAAGCCCGACAATTTCGGGTGAAACAGTTTCAGATATTGATCTACGTTTTCGAGGTCAGCTTTCACCGTGAACGACTGGGCACCCACTGACCTGGTTGGTTTTTTGAAATAGGTGGGATAGTAATTACTTAAATAGGAGTTCAGGGTGGCGGGCACTTCAGACAACTGGAACTTGCCGTTCATGATCACGGAGATGTCCGCACTCTTCAGTTCGATCTGCCTGTTTTCATCGATGTTCATGGCATTCAATTGGAGTGTGTCAAACACATACACCTCGTCATCCTTTGTGAGGGCAACATCAAATAATGACGCTTCGCCAATGAAATCATCAATACTGTTTCCCAGGAAATTCACTTTGAATTTACCCAGCACGCCATATTTTTCTTTTGTGATATTCAGTTCCTTAAGATTCGCCCGTTGAATGTCTGCCACTACGTTCAGCTCGGTTTGCTTTGGATCGTTCAAATTAAAAAAACCGTTCAGCGTGGCCTTCAAGTTGGGGTCGTTAACAATGGCTTCTCCTGTAAATTCTTTTCGGATCAGCTTCCCATTAAGTGTGACATTTTTGTATTTGTAGCCGTTGAAGTCTATTTCCCTCACCAGTCCTTTCAGATCAACGGCACCTGTAGTTTCAAAACCCTGGCCTTTGATCTCGCCATTGAAAGCGATGATTCCGAGATTGTCCTGCGCGAGCAACCTGCCCAGATTAAAGCCGTTGGTGTTCACTGCACCGGCGTAAGTAGGAGAGCCTTTTACAGGAATTTGCATTTTTACATCAGCCGTCACGTTGCCTAATGCGGTCTGCACGGTGCCTTTGGTGGCAAAGTTTCTCATGTATCCCCGGAAGCTCCCGTTGAATCTGATATATTCAAGGGTTTTCAGATCGGGCTCAGTGATTTTTTTGATATCGGGAACCAGGGTTGCTACATCGGCATAGGTGGTCCTCAAATTCCCAGAGCTAAAATCGATCAGGGTTTTCTCAATATCCGGCAAACCTTTCATGGAGAGATTGCCCGACAGGAAGCTGTTTTTGCCGTACTGGACCTTCAGATTATTTGCGGTAAAGTTATCGATGGTGCCTTTTGCCGTTCCACTTAGCTGGATGGTTTTATTCAGGTCCTTTAATTCCGGCGCGAAATAGGCGATATCTTTTGAACTCAGCTGGCTGTTTTTAAATGATGCTTCCAGTTTTACGTTGGTGATGAATTCGGCCATGTCCTTATTAAAGCCTTCGTAATTCATGGCATAAAAATCCCTCAACCTGCTGGTAGGGGTTTGAATGTCGAGGTTGGTAAAGATCATCGCTTTCGGATGGAACTTCATATCCGCTTTCAATCTTTGTACTTCAAATCCTGAACGCTCTTTGGTTTTGAGGTCCACCTTGCCCGAGAGGGTGTCTTTGATCACGTTCAGATTCTGAATGGTTCCGGTTATTCCGCTGAATAGGATATGAGCAGGATCGAAGTAATCATATTTCTTACGCTCAGTCTCCCTTTCAAAACTAACCGTACCGTCCTTGATGCTGAACCTGTCGAGGTGTATGGTCCAACCCTCGGTGTTCCATTGCAGGGTGTTGTTATTGCTGACAGAGACGAGTTTGGTTTTATCTTTATTGCCGGGAGGTTTTCTTCCCTTATAGTCGAAGGTGTAAAATGAAGGTCTGTTGAGCGTAAGGGAATTGATCAGTATTTTCTTTTCTGCCAGATTTAAATCCTTTGTATCCATCTCTAATGAGGCAATACTGCCCACCATATCCTGGCCCACCCACTGGTCTTTGTATTGTATATACACATTCTTCAGGTCAACGGATTTTAGGAAAACCTGAATATCGGCCTGCTTTTTCTTCGGTGTCTTTTGTTTCGGCGCCAACGAGTCCAGGATGAACTGGTAATTCCAGTTCGAATCGTAGCGCGACATCCTTACTACTGCGTTTTCAAGACCAATATGTTTCAGTTCGATCTTGTCTTTGAAAAAGAACCAGTCGTTGATCTCCAGTTTTAAACGCCCGGCATAAAGCAGTGTATCCTTTTTTTGATCCCTGATCAAGGTGCCTTCAAGACTTAGCTTATCAAAGAATCTGATATTGATCCTTTTCACGCTGACTTCTGTATTGAGATCTTTGGAAAGACGTTTTGTAACCTGCCTGATGATCAGATTTTGTGCCCATTCTGTTTGTATTAGAAGTACGGTGGTAACTACTAAAAAAAGAAATATGAGCAGGATGTACCCTGTAGTTCTAAAAACTTTTTTCAGGAAAAGGAAAATTTAATGCTAAAAATAGACAATAGCGTCCATAAAAACGATACCCGGGATGTTAATAACCTGCAGCGGAGTCGTCGCCACGTTTATCGCCGACCGCTTCGATCTTCTTTCCATTGACCAGGATCAGTTCCACGCGTCCGATCGTCCTGTTCTTGAGGGTATAACCCATGGCCCTCAGGCTGTTCAGGGTTTCGGGGGAAAATTCTTTTTCTTCCACATCGATATGATCGGGCTTCCACTGGTGGTGGAACTTGGGTTTATTCACGGCGTCGAAGGCCGACAGTTTGAAGTCGATGATGTTGACGATGCTTTGGTAAACGGAGGTGGTGATGGTGGTCCCGCCAGGTGTTCCTAGAATGATATAGGGTTTGTTTTTTTTGAGGACGATGGTGGGCGTCATGGAGCTCAACATTCTTTTGCCGGGTTCGATTGCATTCGCTGTTGAGCCCAGTGCGCCGTACATATTGGGAACACCGGGCTTCGAACTGAAATCGTCCATTTCATTATTGATCAGGAAGCCGGCCCCGCCGATGACGGTATGGGAGCCATAGCCATCGTTCAGCGTGGTGGTGACGGCCACGGCATTACCGTATTCGTCGATCACGGAAAGATGGGTGGTTTCTTCCGATTCCTTGATGTCGCCCGCCTTTACCTCCTCACTGGAACCGGCCTTTCCGGGGACTACATCCTTCATTCGTGCGCGAAGGTATTTTCGGCTGGTCAGGGTGCTCACGGGTACTTTCACAAAGTCGCGATCCCCCATGAATTTTGCCCGGTCGGCATAAGCCCTTCTTTCCGCTTCAATCATCCACTGCATGGCTTCCGGTGAATGAAAACCCTTCTTCCCCAGCTTCTTTGATTCGGTCATTTTCAGCAATTGCTGCAGCACGATGCCGCTGGAAGGCAGGGGCGTGGTGACAACTGTATGGCCTTTATAAGGGAACACCACAGGTGTTCGTTCTACTGCCTGATAAGATGCGAGATCGTTCAGGGTGATCAGGCCATTCTTCCGCTTCATCTCTGCCACGATCAGGTCCGCGGTCTCGCCCTTATAAAAGCCATCGTGTCCCTGGTCGCGGATACGTTCTAAGGTTCGCGCCAATTCCAATTGAACCAGGGTATCGCCTGCGTTCCATTTGGTTTGTTTGATGAAGACGGTAGGACGGGTGTTGTTCTCGATGAATTGTTTCTGTGCGTTGTTCAAACCCCTTGCTTCGTGTTCCATAATGGCAAAGCCATGGGCGAGCCTGATGGCGGGTTCAACCAGTATGCTGAACGGGAGTTTACCGTATTTGTGGGAAGCCACTAAGCCTGCTACGGTGCCTGGTACCCCGGAGGCTTTATGACCATTCAGGCTCAGGCCCGGGATCACGTTGCCGGTACTATCGAGGTACATATCCCTATGCGCAGCAGCGGGTGCTTTCTCTCGGTAGTCAAAGGCAATGTTTTGTTGTGTCGCGAGCCTTGCTACCAGGAAACCGCCGCCGCCTAGGTTACCAGCGCCGGGATATACCACCGCAAGGGCAAGCTGGGTGGCGATGGCAGCGTCGATCGCATTACCTCCTTGTTTCAGGATCTGCAGTCCTGCATCGCTGGCCAGGGGATGGGCCGATACCACAGCAGCGCGAGTCGCCGTCACTTGTTTAACGGGCGCGTAGTGGTATGGATCCAATTGTGCCTGAAGCAAAATGAATGGTAACAGCAACAGGCAGGTTAAAAACATTTTCATCACGTAAATGTAGGATGTCTTTCTATTTCATATGCTTTGATTATTTTCACCACCAGCTAAAACATTGCGATGCGATTGTACTACCGTTTCCTATTTATGAAGAAGATAAAGGCCTTATTCATTTTTTTAATTCTCGCCGCGCATGCAGTTGCCCAGACACCCGCTACCTATACCAGTGCCGACATTCTCAGCAGGATGCAGAAACTGAAGGTGCTTGGATCTGTTTTGTATGTAGCCGCGCACCCCGATGATGAAAACACACGTTTGTTGGCATGGCTCTCCAAAGACCGGCAGTACCGGACAGGGTATTTATCCATTACGAGGGGTGATGGAGGGCAGAACCTGATCGGAGAAGAGCAGGGCGTTGCATTGGGTTTGATCAGGACCCAGGAACTGCTCGCTGCAAGGCGGATCGACGGAGCGGAACAATTTTTTACCCGGGCCTACGATTTCGGTTTCTCAAAAAGCACAGAAGAGGCTTTCCAGATCTGGAATAAGGAAAAGATCCTGGGCGATGTGGTTTGTGTGATACGGAATTTCAAACCTGACGTGATCATCACACGATTTCCGGAAGACAGCAGGGCGGGGCATGGTCACCACTCCGGTTCGGGTGTGCTTGCTCGTGAGGCATTCATTGCAGCGGCCGATCCTACTCGCTTCCCGGCGCAATTGAAGAACGGAATTCAACCATGGAAAGCGAAACGGATATTGTGGAACACATTCAATTTCGGCAATAACAATACGATCTCTTCTGATCAATTTAAAGTAGATGTCGGGACCTATAATCCACTTCTTGGAAAAGGATATGGCGAGATCTCGGCGGAGAGCAGGAGCCAGCATAAGAGTCAGGGTTTCGGTGTGCCTGCCAGCCGCGGCAGCAGTTTTGAATACTTTTTACTCACGGGAGGTGATCCGGTGAAAGACAGTTTGATGGACGGGGTGGATGTATCCTGGACGCGCATTGGCGCTGCAGGGGTTTCACAAAGGATCAACGAGGTCATCAGCAGGTATAACTTTTCAAATCCATCACTCTCGGTGAAGCCGCTGGTGGAACTTTACAGGGAAATTGCCACGTTGCCGGATCAACCGTGGAAGAGTAAAAAGCTGGAAGAAGTGAAGGAATTGATCTCGGCCTGTGCGGGACTTTACTTCGAAGCCTCAACGCCGCAGTCGTACTCCGTTCAGGGCGATTCACTTCGTGTAAATTTCAGTGTGATCAACAGAAGCGGTGCATCCATTAAGTGGAACAAGGTCACCTTTGAAAGCTACGATACAACGATTGCGCAGGGGCTTGCCCCGAATCGAAATGCCGGTTTCAACAAGCAGTTTTATGTGGATCAGTCGAAAGGAATCAGCCAGCCCTATTGGTTGACACAGCCCATGGAAAAGGGTTCGTTCAACGTGGAAGACCAGGCGCTGATCGGCAAGCCGGAGAACGACCCGGCTTTTGTGGCCAGTTTTGCCGTGAATGTGGAGGGCCTTGACCTGGTTTATCAGAAAGGGGTGATGTATAAGCACACAGATCCCGTAAAAGGCGAACTCTTTCAGCCGCTGTCTGTAGTGCCGCCATTGTCTGTAAACACTTCACCAGCGATCATGTTGTTCAGGAAGAACCAGCCCATGTCTAAAAACTACACCATTGCCGCGGCAGCATATGCGAATATTAGTCCTGCTAAAGCAACCATCCACAACAGAACGGGAAAATCTGAAGACGATGTAAAAGACGTTGACTTTGCCATTGCAAAAGGGATGACGAAGAACTTTCCGATGCCTTATACGAATAAGGGTATGGGTAAGACGGATCAGGATGTCATCACGTCAAGGATAGAGTATAAGAACAGTCAGTTTGACCAGGCCAATTACCTGGCCCTGGCGACCATTAACTATGATCATATTCCCCCTATAAAATATTTCTATGTAGATGGGGTGACCGTATTGAACCTGGACATTAAAACAGCGGGTAAAAAAGCCGGCTATATTCGTGGTGCGGGCGATAAGGTGCCGGAGGCACTGGAGCAGTTGGGGTATGAAGTCAGTTATATTGGTGAAGCCGATATGGATGAGCAGGGTCTCTCTAAATACGACGTGATCGTGGTGGGGTTGCGGGCTTATAATATTCACGAATGGTTAGGAGTTGCGTATAATGCATTAATGAATTATGTGAAAGCGGGCGGTGTGATGGTGGTGCAATACAATACCAATAATTTCGCAGGTCCTTTCCGTGCCGGTAAGATCGGTCCTTATGATTTTACGATCAGTAGCGGTCGTGTTACCAACGAAGAAAGTCCTATTCAGTTCAATATGCCTTCCAGTCCCCTGCTGAACTGGCCCAATAAGATCACTGACCTTGACTTTAATGGCTGGATCCAGGAGCGTGGGATTTATTTTGCCGACAAGTGGGCACCTGAGTACCAGGCGGTATTGGGAATGAGGGATCCCGGTGAAGCGGAAGACCGGAAGGGCTCGCTGCTGATGGCGCAATACGGCAAGGGGAAGTTTGTGTACACGGGACTGGCGTTGTTCAGGCAATTGCCTGCAGGGGTAGGAGGAGCGTACCGTTTGTTTGCAAATATTATCGCTAATCCCAATTATAAGAAATGAGCGGAAAAGGAATGATGGTGATCGTACATCGAAAATCCCAACTATAAGAAATGAGAGGAAAAGGAATTATTGTAGGCATATTTGCTGGGCTTGTTATAGGTCTGCTTTTCAGGAAGCCTGCTATAGCCATCCTGTTGGGACTGGTCATAGCGTATCTCGTATATCGGAACGACAAAAGTTATGACGAGAAACGATAAGCCGCCGCTATTCAACAGCTGGAAAGGCTGGTACCTCGCGGTGATTATTTTCCTCGTGTTGCAGATCGTGCTGTTTACCATCATCACTGAACATTTCCGATGAGTGTACTGGATTGGACGATACTCGTGTTCACCCTTGCCGCCATCATCCTGTATGGGGTATACAAGAGTAAGAGCACGCGTGATCTGGACGGGTATTTCCGCGGCAACCGCGAGATGCCCTGGTACATGGTGCTGATCAGTATTGTGGGTACGCAAGCCAGTGCGGTGACTTTTCTTTCGGCACCCGGGCAAGCCTATACGGATGGTATGCGCTTCGTGCAATATTATTTTGGACTGCCGCTGGCCATGGTGGTGTTGTGCATCACGTTTGTGCCAATCTTCCGGAAGCTGAATCTCATCACGGCGTATGAATTTTTAGAGAAGCGGTTCGATGTGAAAACGAGGACACTCACCTCGGCGCTGTTTTTAATCTCTCGCGGTTTGTCAACCGGCATCAGCGTCTATGCGCCTTCGATCATCCTGTCTTCCCTGATGGGCTGGAATATTTACTGGACCAATTTATTCATGGGCGGCCTGCTCATCATCTATACCGTCACTGGCGGCGCCAAGGCGGTGGCCCATACCCAGAAGTTGCAGCTGGCCATCATTTTTATCGGCTTATTTGTAGCTGCGTATATATGCGTGAGCATGCTTCCCGAGGGGATCGGATTTTATGATGCCCTGACCATTGGCGGCAAGCTGGATAAGATGAACGTGATCACGACGGGTATAAAGGATGGGAGCTTCGACTGGAACGATCGGTTCAATATATTCAGCGGCGTCATCGGTGGGTTTTTCCTTGCCTTGTCTTACTTCGGTACGGACCAGAGCCAGGTAGGTCGGTTTCTCACGGCAAAATCCGACCGTGAAAGCAAAATCGGCTTGCTCCTCAACGGCATGGTGAAGGTGCCCATGCAGTTTCTGATCTTATTGATAGGCATACTCGTATTTGCGTTTTATCAATTCAATCCCGCGCCTTTGTTGTTCAATGATGCGCCTCTTCAGAAAAGTCTTCAAACGGAATACCGGGATACCATCCTGCGTCTGGAATCGCGGCACTCAGACGTAGCGGGTCGCAAGGCTGAGGTAGCGAAATCGTTAGCAAAGGCTGACCTCCATAGCGATTCACTGTTGTCGCAGTTGGATGCGCTCAACCACCAGCAGGAAGCGATACGCAAAGATGCGCGGGCCGTGGTGTTGAAGGCAACATCAGACAAGGAGACCAATGATACCAACTATATTTTCCTGCGTTTTGTAGTGGATCATTTGCCGCGTGGGCTCGTAGGACTGTTGATCGCCGTGATCTTCCTCGCGGCTTGGGGCAGTATTGCCGCGGCACTGAATTCGCTGGCCTCCGCGTCGGTGGTAGACTTTCATAAGAAATTCATCAACCGCGAGTTGACACCGGAGCAGGACTTCAAGCTGTCCCGCTGGTATACCTTGTTCTGGGGTTTATTCACCGTGGCTACGGCCCAGTTCGTAACGGGTATGGGATCGTTGATCGAAGCTGTCAACGTACTCGGTTCCTGGTTCTATGGCATCATCCTCGGCATCTTCCTGATCGCTTTTTATTTCAAGCGCATCAACGGTACCGCTACTTTCTGGGCAGCGCTCTTCGGACAGGCGGTAGTATTGATCGTGTACGCTTCCACCAACATCGCGTGGCTGTGGCTGAATGTGATCGGGGTGGTGTTGGTGGTGGGAGTTGCGTTGGTGGGGCAGGGTCTGGTCCGTAGAAGCGCTTGATTTGAGTTCAATTGCTGACAATGGCCGACAGTTTGGGCAACTATTGGACTGGTATTTATCACGACAACAACGAAATTGGCATTTGGAAACAATTTGACAAAAGCGGAAAACTTCTGAAAGAGAGGAGCCGTTTCTGCCAACGCACTGTTAAAAATGACGTTTCATATCTAATATGTCAGGTTTGTGCTGACTATTACACTGTAAAAAGTAATTTTTCAAACTAAGACTACTAACTAAATTATCTTTCGTATCATTGATGTCAGGTTTAAACTGACATTGTTACTATGAAGAGTAAATACATTTCAACGAAGTCAAGCGAGCTTCTGTCCTATTTCAACGGACAGAACAGAAATTGCTTTGACTATTCTTTTGCTTGCAAAGCTCTGCCTGACTCTAAAGCAAGTGCAGTCCGAGAACTGCTAAGCGACATGACAAAGAGAGGTTTGCTGATGCGTTTGAAAGAAGGCGTTTATTGCATAATTCCGTATGAGCAAAATGCCGAGAATTTTATGCCCGACTGGCATTTGATAGCAGAACATTTAGTGAATGATGCCAAACATTATATCGGCTATTATTCCGCTTTACAAATACATAATCTCATTACACAACCATCCTTGAAGGAACAAATCGTTGTTTCAAAACAAATACGACCATCTGAAATAAAAATCAAAGAAGTTCCCTTTCAATTTATCTATCACAACGACAAACATTTTTTCGGTTCAAGAAGAATCTGGATTGACAGCTTTAATAAAGTGCTGTGTTCCGACTTAGAGAAAACCTTTATTGATTGCTTATTCAAACCCGATTATGCGAGTGGAATTGTTGAGGTGGCAAGAGCAATCTACATTTCGAAAGACAAAATAAAATATGATACACTTCTTGAGTACACCAAAAAATTTGATTCGCAAGCAGTAATAAAACGATTGGGTTTTCTCCTGGAAGCATTAGACATAAATACCCATATTATTCAGGAACTGCAACACATGAAAACCGCTTCGTATGTGGTGCTCGATACCGAATTGCCTAAAACGGGAAAGCGAATAAGTCGCTGGAGTATTCAGCAAAATTTGGAAACGGAAACCATCAAATCTTCCATTTACACATGATTAAACCCGGAGAAATAAAGCAAAAAGCAAATGCAGTTGGTGTTCGTGACCAGCAGATTGAAAAGGATTACATTCTTTCATGGATTCTGTTTGGTATTTCCAAACAGGAGCAAGTTTCAAAGACAATTATTTTCAAAGGTGGAACCGTTTTAAAGAAAGTCTATTTTGAAGATTACCGCTTTTCGGAGGACTTGGATTTTACATTGCTAAATAATGAAGTCCCAAACGAGAAGATTTTCGCATGGTTCAAAGAAGTATTTGAATTCATAAAAGATGAAGCCAATATTCCGCTTGATTTCATTGACAACAACGAGCATGAAGATGGTGGTATTCATTTTTACATCAGTTACATTGGTCCGCTTGGCGGACAAGGGAACAATAAAAAAGTAAAAGTTGATATTTCACGTAGTGAGAATTTAGTTTTTAAACCAGTCATGAATGATGTGTTTATTGGCTATTCTGATTTGGAAGAACACCAACTCTTATGTTATCCATTAGAGGAAGTATTGGTTGAAAAAATGCGTTCGGTAATGCAGCGAATGCAAGCAAGAGATTTTTACGACATCTGGTATTTGCTGGAAGAATATGGAATGGATGCAGATTTTTATGTAAGTGAATTTGAAGCCAAATGCAAAATCAAAGATTTAATCCATACCGATTTTCCGAAAAAATTAGATGAAAGATTGCCACAATATAAAGGCAGATGGAAAAGCTCCATGAGCGAACAAATAAGAGACCTGCCCGACTTTGACCAAGTAGAACGTGAAGTGCAAAGACACCTCAAAAACTTTAAATTTTAGAAATGAACAGTCGTGAAATAGCATTGAACCTAAAACAGATGATAGGGAATTTCTAGAAAGAGATTTTTTGTATGGTTTGTTGCTGGCTTATGGCATTTCTAAAACGTGCGTTACGCGATTGACAAGCGGAGATTTCAACCTTTCTAAGGTGGATGGAGAAATTCTTTAAAAAAAGAAGGTGATTTTTAAAGTTGACGTATCCGATAAATTGCTCAGTGCAATAGAAACTCTTGCCAAAGAAGAAAGAATTGTAAAACACTCGCCACGCTTTGCAGAAGTTACTGATTATCTACTCCGGATTTCATAAGCAGTATATCTGAAGTTTTGCATTTAGGGCATTTATTGGTGTTGCTCTGGGGTGTAGTATTCTGTAGCTAGATGGTAATATTCTTTTGAAATACGCGTAGTTTCTTAAATAGGATAAGATATGTCTTGTCACTTCCTAATGGCCGTAATCTTATAGATCTTATTGTCCTTGACCTCATAAATCAGAACGATCTCAAATATCCCGTCCGAGCCGCGGCGGCCCACGATGCTTTCGTGATCAATAACCTTGTTGTCAAAAACGATCCGCTTGACAATGGTTGAATACAGGTTGGGCGAAAGGTCGAACAGTTCCTTATACACTTTCCTGTATTGTTCCAAGCCGTCTATAGTGACACTATTGTCCGTGAAATTATACATTTTGATATCCGGACTGAAATAGCTCATGAACCCGTCTATGTCTCTTCTGTTATAGCAATCCAGGTTTGCCTGGACAACTTGTTCCGGCGTCATGTCTTTTAGTTGCCCCATAGCTTCTGAAACTCCCATCATTAAGATAAAGAGTAAAATAACAGTAAATCTGGTAGTTAAAGGCATAGCGTCTGTTTAAGTGGTTCTTCTCCCGTAAGATACGACTGTATTCATAGGAACATGTATACTGATTAGCCCGGCATGATGATATAATAAACCAAGTGCACTGCCCAGTCAAACTACGCTCTTCATCGCAGACGCCAGAAAGGTATGATCAATGCATAGGACTATAACCCCGCCAACCTCCCATTCAACAACCCCGCCTCTTTGAGGATACTCAGTTTGCTCTGCAACAGACTTTTCTGCAGCTGGTCGATCTGGCTTTCAGTTTTCTGCAACTCGGCTTCCTGGGTGTTGAGCTCGGCGAACATGTACTTACCGGCGGCGGCGCGCTCACGGTAGATCTCGAGGTTTTCTTTCAGAAGATCTCGGTTGGCGCGGACCAGGCTGATCTCCCTCTCGATCTGCGTGGCTTCTACCAGGGCCTGCTGGTACTTGCGCGTTGTTTCGGCCTTGAGCTCATCCCGCTGGTTGTTGAGGTCGTTGGCCTGTACCGCGAGTTGGTGGCGGAGGTTGGACGACTTGTTCGGATCAAATAAGGGCAGGCGGACCGACAAGCCCAGGTTGCTGTTGCCATACCATGAATTGGGTTCAAAAGGCTTGAACTGCTGGCTGAATTGGTTCGCACCCAGGAACCCTGTGAAGCCTATACTCGGACTGAACCTGTTCTTATCCGTCCGCATCTGCTGCTCAATCAGACTGGCCTGCAACCCCAAAGAGCGATAGTTGGTGATCGAATCCCAAACAATGTCTTTGTCAAGTGATGGCAGTTCTAATAAAGAAGGAGGTAGGTCTGTAAATTCCGATCCCATGATCTGCTCCGGCACCATCGAAGTCAGGTAGATCATGAATATCTTCTCTGTCACCAATTCCGCATTGGCCTTCTGGTATTGCCTCAAGCTGCCATGATGGTTGATGCTCGCATTGTTCAACTCCGTCTTCAACGTCCGCCCTTCATCATAGGTGGCGCGGATGATGCCCATCGAAGAAAAGGTACGCTGCGTATCCGCTACAGATTCACGCAGCTTGGCCTGCAGGTTCAATATGCGTATATACGTATCCGCTACCTGGAACCGGATCTCATCTTCTGCTCCGGCAAGATCAAGGGCGGCCAGGGATTCATTGATCTTGCTCTCCTTAACGCGGTTGCGCAGGGTGAAGTCGATCAACGGCTGGTACAACGTCAGCCCCGCGTTCTGCTGCCAGTTGGTACCGAACCGGATGGCGCGGGTTTCGTCGGTCGCAACGGGGTTGAACTGACCCACGGGCACGATCGATGTAGGGATGATCGGATTGTAGAGATAGTCGTAGGCCAGGGTCAGCTGGGGCATGTACTTCGACTTGCTGTCCATCGTTTTCAGACTGGCGAGTAACAGGTCCGACTTCGCCGTTTTGATGCTCGCGCGATTGGCCAGCGCTTTATCCAGGCATTCTTTCAGACTTACCTGGGCCAACAACGGTTGGTATGCGAGTATCGAGAAGATGAGGATGATCTTTTTCATGATGGATGTTTATTAGCCCCTGAATACGGAGGCCGGTTCAACACTGTTGATCTTACGGATGGCGAACAGCGAGCCACCCACGGAGATGATAAAGGTGACCAGGAACAGCCCCAGCAATTCTATGGCAGTGAATTTCACCACCAGCCCGGCTGATTCCACCCCTTTACTGAAGCCAAACAGCAGGAGCAGGGCGAAGACGAAGCCAATGATCGCAAAGAGGAAACTCTGCACCAGAATAAGTCTCCGCACATAGCCGTTGGTGGCGCCCATGGCTTTCAATGCTCCATAATCTTTGATCCTGTCGAGGGCAGACGAGTACAACGTAAGCCCTATGATGAAGAATCCGCTGATGAAGGCGAATACAACGAGGGAGCCTATGCTCGTTCCGATGTTGGAAGAGATGGTGATGTATTTTATCGTAGTCCGTTGGAGCTCTTCCGCATTCCAGGCCTTAGCGCCATAGATGGTGGCATTGATGCGATCCACCACTTTGGCAATGTCGTCTCCCTGCCTGACCTGCACCGCAATGGCACTGATTTTATTCTCCGGAAAATTGCCGAAGAACCTGGCCTTGCTCAGCGTGGTATAGAAGAACGAACCGGCGAAGCCCCGGGCGTTTTTGGTCTGTAACCGAATAAATGCTTCCTTGCCATTGATCTCAATGCGCTGTCCAAGGTTCACGGAGTTGTCGAACACACTCTCGTCGAAAAATTCAGCTGATACCGCACCATCTTTCACCAGGTCTTTCAGTTCGCCGGCATTGATCGTGGAAGGCGTTGGGCCTGCCACGAAAAGGGGAGGTTCGCTTCCGATCAGCAGTACGGGAGCAATTTTTCCATTGGCAAATTTGACCAGGCCGCTGGCGGCTACTACACCGAACGTGTTCTCCACGCCTTCGATACTTCGTATCTCGCGCACATAGCGCTCGTCAAGCCGCCCCAGCTCATTCGCATTCTGCGTGATCTTGTCCACCACCCAGATCTGGCACAGGTCTTTTCTTGAATTGTCTACCAGGCCACCCATCAGTCCCATCAGGAAACTAAGTATGCCGATCTGCTGGCCGATCAGGAAGATGCTGATCACGATGCCTACGATCACGCCAATGCTTTTGGCTTTATCGTATTTCATGAATTTGACCGCGGTGTTGATCATGACCTGGTTTTTATATTACATTCCACTTTCGAATTGATGATCAGGTTCTCCGCCTGCTCAATGGCGATCTTGATCTCCCTTACCCTGCGGTCTTCCTGGTCATCCGTTTTTTCTGAGAACATGGATTTCTTTTTCAGGAAAGGAGAGATGCTGATCAGATTGCCTTTGGTGATCAGTTTGTCGTTGCCAACAGCGGTGATATCGGCCTGCTGGCCCAGGGCCAGTTTGGACGCGAAGAGTTCATCCACTTCGGCCCTGACGATCAACGCGCCTGCAGGTGCGAAACTGGCATAGCTGGCATACACTGGCTCACGGATTCGCCGAGGTCGGCCTTGTTCTCCAGCAGGATGCCTTTGGCCGGCGCACGGAATTGTTTCTTGGCGAGTTCGTTTTCGGCGGATCTTAATTCACTGCCTAGCACGTTCAGTTGTCGCTCTTCCAATACCACCCCGGTTTTGCCTTTCTCCAGGTTGGCTTCCAGCACTTCCACTTCGGTGAGCAGGTCTTCATAGGTTTGCCGGGTTTCAGCACCTTTATCCACCAATCTTTTTGTCTTTTCTAAAAGCGCTTTTTTGTTCGAGAGGTTGAGCGAGGTTTCGCGTAAGCCCTTGCGTTCGAGTTCTATCCTGGAGCGCTGGGTTTCCATGCTGGCCCTGATCTCTTTCAGTTTGAGTTGCTCCATCTCATCATCCAGCGAAAGAATGATCTCGTTCTTCTGCACGCTGTCGCCATTCCTCCGGTATACGCGGTTCACGATGCCGCCCGTGGGTGCGGCCAGCTCCAGGATATCCAGTTCCGGTTCGATCTTCCCGATCGCAACGATCTTATCCGGATCCTGCGTGGCGGTAACGGGTGGTGCTGTTTGTTTTTTCGATTCCTGTTGCTGGCAGGCGGTGAGTCCGGCGATGAGCAGCAGCACGATGAACAGATACTTCATGGTTATGATTTATGGTTCGATGATTTAATGTATGATATCGTTTTCGGGTGGCGTTTCAGAGGCAAAGCCATTGTTCACATAGATGATGCGGTCTGCAAACTGCTTCAGCCGAGGGTCATGGGTAACCACGGCCACCGCCTTGCCTGCTTCTGAAAGCCGTTTCAGTTCGTCCATCACGATGCCCACGCTTTTGGTATCGAGTGATGCAGTGGGTTCATCGCAGAGGATGAGTGCCGGATCGGTGACCAGGGCCCTGGCGATCGCCACGCGTTGTTGCTGGCCTCCGCTCAGTTCCCTCGGCAGGTTTTTCAGCCGGTCTTCCATATTCACTTTCTTCAATGCTTCCCTCGCTTTCTCCCTGGCCAGTTTTCTCGGCATCTTCTGGAGCAGCAGGGGCTGCATCACGTTTTCCAGGGCGTTGAGCGGCGCCAGCAGGTTGAAGCTTTGGAATACGAATCCGATGTAGCGCGACCGGATGCCGGCCAGTTCTTTTTCGCTGAGGCCGGTGACTTTTCTGCCGCAGACCTCCACTTCCCCCGAGGTGGGATAGATCACACAGCCCAGTAATGACAACAGGGTGGTTTTACCGGATCCCGATGGGCCGATGATCAGGGTGAGCTGTTTTTGCCTGAACTCACAGGTGCTGGGCTCAAGGGCCGTGATGATGGTTTCCCCGGTTCGATATTGTTTGGAGGCCTGGTGTATGCTGGCAACGATGTCCATAGTTGGAGATTACATGCAGAGTTAGTAACAAAATAGGTACGACAACAAATTTAAAGGGATCTTACAGTAAGCTTAAAACTTACGAACGGGTGGCTTTTGAAAGATTTGGTTACATTTATTTATAACCAGAATGGCAAATATGAATACACCCACTAAGCAAAGGATCAAATCGCTGGACCTGTTGAAGGGTTTGGTTATTGTCATCATGGCACTGGATCATGTGCGGGATTATTTTCATTACGACTCCCACTTTATAGATGCAACTGATCCGCAGGAAGCCAATGCCGCGCTGTTCTTCACCCGATTCATTACCCATTTCTGCGCCCCCATATTCAGTTTTTTGGCGGGGGTATCCGCATGGATCGTTGGGCGGCGCCTCAACAAACTGGAATTGTCTGCTTTCCTCATCAAACGGGGCCTGTGGCTGATTTTTGTGGAATTGGTGATCGTCAACTTTGCCTGGTATTTCAATCCCGCGTTCTATGAAATTGCTTTTGTCGTGATCTGGATCCTGGGTTTCAGCATGATCACGCTGGCTGCGCTGATCCACCTTCCGGCAACAGCCATCCTGATATTCAGTTGTCTGTTGATATTCGGGCATAATCTGCTTGATGGTATCGAGAACAAAGGCAATATCCTTTGGGGCTTGCTTCACCAACGAGGGGTCATCATGACCACCCCGGATCATGTGATCCGGGTGGGTTATCCCATCATCCCATGGATCGCGGTTATGTCATTAGGATATTGGTTCGGCAAATTTTTTGACCCGGCCTTTGACCCCGCTAAAAGGAGAAGGGTTTTCAATATGCTGGGTATCGCGTCGATCCTGCTCTTCCTGGTGATCCGGGGAACGAATATCTATGGTGACCCCAAGCCCTGGACAAATCAGGCCACACCGGTACAAACCATCTTTTCTTTCCTCAACATCAACAAATATCCACCCTCGCTATCTTATTTGTTGGTTACACTGGGCGGAGCCTTATTGTTCCTCGCGAACTTTGAAACAGTGAAAGGAAAGATTGTCGACTTCTTTAGTGTTTTTGGAAGGGTGCCATTCTTTTTCTACATCATCCATCTTTATTTCATCCATCTCCTCGGATTAATAACCGCAGGTGTGACCGGATTTGGTTGGGAAAAGATGATCCTCGATACGCTGCCGACCCGCGACAAAAAACTTGAAGGCTTCGGTTATGATCTATGGGTTGTTTACCTGATCTGGTTCTTTGTGATCGCCATACTGTACCTGCTCTGCAAGCGATTCGACAAGTATAAGTCGGCCCACAAGGAAAAGTGGTGGTTGAGTTATTTCTAATGAGCAGTTTTTTATATTTATCCATCCATGCGAATACTGATTCTCTTCTTTGCTATGCTATACTCCGCTTCCGGCAGTGCGCAACCATTTGAGCTGCCCGATGGGCAATACATAGATACAACAGGGCATCTGGGAGCGGGTTGTAAAGATGCCGGCATATATTATTACCAGGTCAACCGGAAATACCCTCTATCATCTGATCAATTGCTGACGTTGTTGATGCAAAACACGAGCAATGATTTGGGCCTAGGAGACCGAAGCGGTTGGATCACTTTTCAATTTACGATCGATTGCGAAGGCAAACTGGTGAGGCGGGTGAAACTGATCCAAAGTGATTCAAAGTACCTGCCATCAGTATTTCCAGTAGAGGGAATTAATAGGCTCTATGGGTTCCTCCTTTCTTTACATGAATGGAAGCCGCTTATATCCGGGAACAGCACAAAGTATCCGTATCGCTCCTTTTTCTCATTTAAAATCACCCATGGCAAAATTGACCGGATCATTCCTTAAAATATGCTTGGTGCAGGTATGCATATGCTTTGTATTGAAAGGGCAAACACAGGTAGTTGACTGCACACGATCAGGTATTCGGGATAGCTTGGTGAACAGGTTTATTGTACAGGGGGCTGAGGCAGCCCGGGTCGGTTATACAGATCCTCGCTGGCAGTTATATTGTGATAGTATATTGGCGATTTGTGGAGATGTAGCAGAGGCCTACCAGTTGAAGGCGCTTCCTTTTGTTAAGTATGGCGACTACCTGGCTGCCATGCCACTACTGGACAAGGCTGTGTTGTACGACACGCTGCAATTCCTGCCTTACCGTGGTTTTATCAAATGTATTTTTGCCAAGGATTACGACGGCGCCATAGCTGATTTTAATCTGTGCCAACGCCTTGCCGGGACAGGCGGAGTGATGGACCATGCCTATAGCTTTTATTTGGGCCTCTGTTACCTTGAGAGCGGGAAGCCTGGGGTAGCCTGGCCATATATTGCTGACGACATTCAGGTACAACAAGGCAGGGGTGCCGGGGCTGAAGTGCATTTTAACGCCTGTTTGTATGCAGGCATCATTCAGCTCGAGCTAAACTCGCCTGATAGCGCTAAATATTTTCTTCAACGCTGCCTCGACCAATATCCACAGCATCCAGAGGGTAACTATTATATGGCTTTGGCGATGCAAAGGTTAGGATTTCCAGGTGATGCCCGAAAATATGCCGAAGCCGGACGCGATGGACTCATTGCCGGGTATCGAATGAATGAAGACAATATTCTTTATGTGAACTATCCCCGTCAGGTTAACCTGAAAGATTTTGACGCCTTGACTGACTTGCTGCGCATTCATTAAGTGTTGTTGATTTTAACACTGACTTAGTATACATCCTGTTCCAATCGGGTATATTTAGGTACCGCCTTCAATATGAATAAACTGATCACCTTGTTTTTTATGACTATTTCTACAATGGGTTATAGTCAAGTGAAAGGAGTAGTAATTGATGCAGAAACCAAAGAGAAGATACCCTATGTAAATATTTGGGTGGAAAATGAAAATATCGGCACTACATCTAACCTGAAAGGAAAATTTGAAATAGCTATACAATTAAACAGCCCAATGTTTATTCTTTTTTCAGCTATTGGTTTTGAAACAAGGAGAATTTCTTCTGATTCATTAAGGGATGTTATTGAATTGAAACCAATGGTAACCGAATTAGATGAAGTGGTCATAACGCCCAAAAGAAGAACCCAAAAACTCACCATTGGCAAGTTTAAAAAATCGGAGATCAACCACAACTTTGGTTGTGGAACAGAACCGTGGATAGTAGCCAGATATTTTCCGTATCAGGATGTTTTTAACAGAACACCTTTTTTGGAGAAGATCAGGGTGCTGACGAACAGCGATATCAAAGACGCCAGATTTAGTATTCGGTTATACGATGTAAATGGCAAAGGAGAACCAGAAGGCTATATCTATGACAAAAATTTGATTGGACTAGCTCACAAAGGGATAAGAATAACCGACATTGATTTTTCTGAATTGAATATAAGGCTTCCGAAAAAAGGGTTTTTCATCGCTGTAGAATGGTTGATCGTTGATGAGAATAGGTATGCGTACAATTACGCCATGAAAGATCCGGGTAAAAGGCTAAAAGGAATTTCTTACGAACCAGCATTTGGAACCATACCTGCTGAAACCGATGAGAATAGTTGGATTTTCTACCAGGGTAAATGGAAAAGAGTGTGGCGTAATCGTGATGAGAGATTAGAAAGATACAAAGACAAGTACAGCCTGGTAGCTATTGAGTTAACACTGACTGATTAGTATATCTTAGAACTGTTCTCATTTCTTCAGTAAGGTCATCATGAAAATTAGACAGGATTCCAGAGGGGAATTTCTGGATATTCTGATGCTCATACAACTGCGAGAAAATTATTCATTTTTCTGTTCTATTTTTAACCATGGAAATTCTCGAACCCAGGGAAAGAACGGACATCTCAGAAGATCAAAAGTTAAGCAAAGTATACGCTGAGTTTGGCCTGTTAGTAAAAGCGATCAGGAAAAAACAACTAACACCAACTTTGATCAGTGCCCTGAACGGAAATATTGAACGGGTAAATGCCTCCACCGTTGGTGGTAAGGAGTTGATGAAACTGGTCAGTACCAGTCAGAAAGCGATGATAAAGCAGATGGAGAAGGAAATGAAGATTGTACCTCGAAACCATTTCTCTAAACTATGGATGGTAGTTGGTATGTCTGCTTTCGGTCTTCCGTTTGGTGTGGTCTTTGGGTTGGGCCTCAAGAATATGGGCTTGCTCGGAGACTGGGGTTACCCATTGGAATGGGAATAGGATTGGCACTGGGCGCAAGCCTGGATAAGAAAGCCGCCGATGAGGGAAGGCAATTGGATTTCGAAGCTAAATTCTAAACAACTGTGGCAATAGCAATTTTCTTTTCTGATAATCCCCGTTCAGGCAAGCTATTCATCAACAGCAATACTTTTAGAGATGACTTCCTACATTTCGAATATAAACCAATACATCAAGTCGCTTGACAGTGATACATTATATGCGCTGCATAGCATTTCCTCAGAGAAAGTGTACAAAAAAGGCGAGTACCTGCTCAGGCAGAACGAAGTTTGTACGAAAAGCTATTTGGTGCTTTCTGGAATTTCACGAAAGTATTATTTACATGATGGCAAGGAGATTACAACGGAATTATTTTTTGAAAATGATTTGGCTATATCCTTCGAAAGCTACACTTGCCAGCAACCAAGTATGGAGTTTATTGAAGCTTTAACTGACGTTAAGGTGTCCATTACGTATTATCAGGCTTTTCAGGCAGCTAAAGCAGCACATCCGAAATTAGTAGCCCTGGATTTAATGCTTGCGGAATATTATGCCATGTGGGTTGAAAAAAGACTGTTTCAATTTCATACCCAGACTGCCACTGAACGATATTTGGATATTCTTGAAAGATCTCCCCATATTATTCAAACTATTCCCCTCACTATTATTGCTTCTTACCTTGGGATTTCTCTTGAAACGCTAAGTAGGATAAGAGCCAAAATTTAGGCAGTTTCTACTATTTGACCTAAGTCAAGTGTATTGTGCGTCGTACAACCCAGTTTTACAGGGTGAATGGGTCTATAGTTCCAGTCATCGTATGCTTCCGGATATTACTCATGTGAAAGCTTTGGTTAATCACAGATTACCTCAACATCGTAAGTTAATGGAAAATAGAATAATTGGCTTTGATTTGGCAAGAGCCTACGCGATTCTCGGAATGTTCTTAGTGAATTTTAATACTGTTTTTGGTAGTCATACCAATCACCTGGGACTGAGTGGATTTTTAAATTTATTCAATGGTAATTCAAGCAGCTTGTTTGTGATGCTTGCAGGAATGGGCGTTTCGCTTATGACCAATAGAAATAATTATGCTTTAGAAGATCGAAAACGTATAAGAGGTGTTATTACGAGGCGTTCGTTGTTTCTTATTGCTTTAGGCCTTGCCTTTTTTGTATGGTGGCCAGCAGACATTTTGCATTTTTACGGCGGCTATATGCATATTGCTGTCCTATTCATTTTTCTACCCAAAAAATATTTGTTGTCTGCATCATTGTTTGCCATAGTGATATTTCATGTGTTGCTGGCGGTTATTCCCTACGAAGCAGGCTGGAATTTTGACACTTTTGTATATAATGATTTCTGGACCATATCTGGATTTCTAAGAAATACATTTTACAATGGATGGAATCCGATTTTTCCCTGGGTTGCCTTTTTCTTCTTAGGCATGTATCTGGGTAAGATGAAGTGGGCAGATGACAAAATCCCTATGAAGGCCTTTCTGATTGGACTTGCTGTTTACATTATTATTTCTATCATCCAGTATTATGCGCCTTCAATCACCAACGACAAATTTTTGTTGCTTTACCTGACCGCAGATTATATACCGCCATTTCTGCCATTTATGCTCGGGACCGCATCATTTGGTCTAATGATCATAAGCATTTTCGTAGTTGTTGGCCGCAGATTAGGTGACACAAGGCTGGCAAAGATATTGGCCTATACTGGCCAAATGACCTTAACACATTATATCACGCATTTGACACTTGGATTTTTCATGTTGTCATTGATAACTGGTAGAACCCTGAGATATGACATGTTAGCGGATACGCCAACCAGCCCCATTATTATTTTGACATTTGGAATGACCTATTTCTTATGCAGTTGTATGTTTAGTTACTACTGGGCCAAAAAGTTCAAGAAAGGTCCGTTGGAAATGTTAATGCGGAAAGTCTCTGGCTGAGTGGGAGGCAGTGAAGGGGTAAGTGCCTTTTTGATGAGATGTTCATTGGTTACCCAAACCCGCAAGGAATAAAGGCTTTATCAAGTTGTAAATTTTGCCCGTCAATATGATCCAGTACAGTTAATTGCGAGGAGCAACAAAAAGAAAAGGCACCAGTATACCCGGTGCCTTTCTTTATCAAATGTTGGTCATCTACAGAAGATGGACCAGTACTTATTTAAGCGTAGCAAGCAATTTCTGATTCAACGCTACATAATCATCATTTTTTGCCGCTTTAGCCAGCTCAATGGATTTATTGGCGGCAGTAACGGCTTCTGATTTTTTGCCCATCTTGGCCATGCAATTGGCTTTCTGATGCCATACCCAGAATGCAGAAGGATCTTGGGCTATGGCTTTGTCTAACCACTCATTTGCTTTAGCCAGGTCTTTTCCATTCTCCATATAATACATGGCTGATTGGAAATAGGGCTTATTATCCTTGTTCATTGTGCTTTCAATCTGCGCCATTACTTTTCCATCAATGTCGGCAGTGACAGGAACCATGACTGCCGTATTATCCCAAAGGATAACCAGGTTCATGCTGTTTGCTTTTACATCGCTGATCAGAATCGTAAATGTTTCAGTGGGGAAGGGCATGGCAACAGGGTCAGCAGATACGCGAACCACATCCTGATCTTCCTTATAGGCAGCAGGGGAGGTTACATTCGTTTGTTTGCTGATAATGATCGTCCATTTACTGGCTCCAGGGATGGTCAGGAGGCCATACTTTCCTGCAGGTACTTTTTTGCCACCTATGATCACTTCGTCGGTAAATGTCAAAGTTGTTGCGCTATTGGCACCTGTGCGCCAAACAGCATTATATGGAACGAGGTCGCCGTAGATCTTCCTGCCTTTCATATTGGGCCTTGAGTAAGAAAGTTCAACGGAACCCAGACCGAACTCTTGTTTTACTGTTTGGGCCGGAGATGGTGCTGGTGTTTTAATGGGCTGTGCCTGTGACACGTAGATTCCGCCAAGGAGCAATGCGGACATGAGGATTTTTTTCATGACAATCAATTTTGGCAAAAGTAACGAAAACCAATTAGTAGGCGGGAAAACTAAAATTCAATGATTTGGGTGGTTCTGACCGTACTGTCCACCGTAACGGGTCGCCAGGCCGGACCTTCTTTCAATACCCTGATGGCTTCCGCGTCGTAATCTGGGTGCAGCGAACGTTCAACCTTGAGGTCGTGCGGTTTCCCGTTTTTACTGATTAAAAAGCTAACCGTCACCTTGCCATGCAAGCCGGCCGATTTTCCGGAGGGCGCATTGAGGTTTTTGGAGAGATATGACTGAAATGCAGCCCAACCTTCCACCGGTTGCGCGCTTCTGTCCATCGTTCCTACCATAGATCGGGCCTTGCCTGCTTTTGCCTGGGGTGGCAGATCCGGCGATAAAACCACTTTTCCACCCTCAGCGTTTGATTCTGGCTTACCTACCGGCGCTGCGGCTACCCTTGTCTGATCCTCGTTGCCGGACGCCTCTTTCTTAGCCCGACTGTCATCGGCCGCTATCTCCTGCTGATTTGCTTTAGAAGGGCCTGTTTGGTTTTTTTGATCGGCCAACCGATCCCCGGTATTTTCCGCTGCGGCATTAGGATCAACTGGATTTGGCTTCCTTGCTGAGGTTGGCCCCCGGGAATCCACCGCTGTTTTGCTGTTGGTATCCTGCTGCATCTGTAGTGAATCTTCGTTGGCCGACTGGACGGTAGTGCTAACTGGCTCTTTTTTCTCAAGCGTATCCAGTTTTGCGATCGTGGGTTTATCGGAAGGGGTATAGAGAAGCCAGGCTGCCAATGAAAGGCTGATGACCAGTGCGGCGGCTGCTGCGATCGTGAGCCATCGCACACGGGATGGAGCCGCCATTTTTTTTGAAAGCCTGGCATTGAGGGCATCGATATCATTGTCGATCTGGACACCGGAACTCCGGTACCCTTCCAGCGCTTCTGCCAAAAATGCGTCGTCCAGCGCTGCTTTTTCCAGGTTGTGCATTTCTGCCTTGCTCATGCTGCCCCGCAGGTAACGCTGAATGTCGGCTGCTGAATAATGATATGACGATCCTTCTTTCAAATTCCTTTTGGTTTACTGTCCATACATATCTTCAGGTTCCGGCGGCCATTTTGGATATGGCTGCGGATCCTGTTCCATTCTATGCCGGTACTCTCGGCAATTTCGTTGTAACATTTATTTTCCAAATAGAACATCCTGACCATTTTTTGCTGGTCATGGGGCAACTTATCTAAGCAATCTTCAAGCGCCTGCAAATGCTTTTCTTTTTCCATGACTCCGTTAAGATGCAGGTCTTCTTCGGATTGCATAAAACCATCAGGAAGCTCGGAGGTTTTAATTTTTGATTCTTTGCGCAACTGCATGAGGCAATGATTTTTGGTCACTACAAACAGCCAGCTCTTAAAGTTATCCACCTCGTGGTTCCGAAGTTTGGTCACCAGCTCCTCAAAAATATTCATCACGGCATCTTTCGAGGTTTCGGACTCCTTCAGGTATTTAAGGCATACCCCATATACAAGTGGCATATAGCGCTCGTACAAAGTTCCCAGGTAAGTAACGTCATGGGAACTCCGGTATTTTTCCACCAGTTCTTTGTCGGACTGACCACCTCCATGTATTGCTTTTAGCGGGAACATTGCAATGGAAATTTATCTATTTTTAGGGAAGACCTGTGTAAAAATGTTTATGCCTGCCTACTGAAAAAAAATCGTGCGATATCCACCTTTGGCTCAACAGGGCTCAATCCGCCAATCCGCCAATCCGCCAATTATTTATAGGAAGGATGGAACCGTATCAGCGTTTCCCGAAGATATTCTCGGTCGAGGTGCGTATAGATTTCGGTAGTGGTGATGCTTTCATGGCCAAGCATTTCCTGAACGGCCCTCAGGTCCGCGCCACCTTCTACAAGATGGGTAGCAAATGAGTGCCTCAGGGTGTGGGGGGATATCACTTTATTGATGGAAGCTTTTTTAGCAAGGTCCTTGATGATCATAAAGATCATTTCCCTTGAAAGTCTCCCGCCCCTGCGATTCAGGAAAAGAATTTCTTCATCACCGGCCTTTGTATTTTGGGTTTTTCTGATATGTTGCAGGTAGAGTCTGATGTACTTGACCGCCTCGGATCCTATCGGCACCAGCCTTTCCTTATCGCCCTTGCCGATCACCCGGATAAAACCAACGTCGAGGTACAAGAAGGGAATTTTAAGGTTTACCACTTCTGAAACCCGGAGTCCGCAGCTGTACATCACTTCAAGGATGGCCCTGTTCCGCTGGCCTTCCGGCCTGCTATGATCTATGGCATTCAGCAGGGCTTCGATCTCATTGAACGAAAGCACATCGGGCAAGCTTCTCTTTAACCTTGGTGTGTCAACCAGTTCGGTAGGATCTGCGGAGATGATCTGTTCGGAGAGGCAATACTTGAAAAAACTCCTTATGCCACTGATCATTCTTGATTGCGAAGAGGCCGTCATACCAAGACCAGCGGTCCATTTCAGAAAGGCCTGCATATGATCCAGTGTGATCGAAGTTGGTGTGCAACTGTTGTTGGTCAATGCAAGATATTGAGTGAGTTTCTCCAGATCGTTCAGATAAGCTTCCACAGTAGCATCTGACAACGACCTCTCCAATTGAAGATGAGCCTTGAAACCATTCTTGAAGACATCCCACATGGGTGCAAAATAAATTTTTTGTGCGTACTTTGGTTTAACACATATTTGCCATTCACAAGTCTTCATTTATCCCTCACTATGCAGCCTATCAATTTACGGTCGTTCAAGAAAAATGTTTCCCTGAATAAGCGAAGGATGAAGTCCTTTTTAACCCGGCTCGGCAATAATCCCCCCAAAGGCCTTGACCAGTTGGCTGTTGTTGTAGACAAAGAAGTTTGGAAAGAGACGGATTGCCTGAGCTGCGCCAACTGCTGCAAAACAATGAGCCCCACTTATACGCCGAAAGACCTGATCAGGATCTCCGCGCACATTGGTCTGACGGTGGATGAGTTCAAGAAAAAATACCTGTATAAAGACAGTACGGGCGATTGGATGAATGTGCAGCAGCCTTGCCAGTTCCTTGATCTGAAGACCAATATGTGTGGCATATATGCCGTAAGGCCTGAAGACTGCTCGGGTTTCCCTCATCTTACACGCAAAAGGATGAAGGATTACGTGCATGTGCACCACCAGAATCTTACGTATTGCCCAGCCACCTACAACATGGTTGAGCGGATGATGGCATTGGTGAAATCCATGGGCCATAAACTTTGATCTCAGCATCTACCTTTGCTAAGGAAACTTTTTGGGAAGGGTGAATATCACACGGCATGTAATAGCTTCCTGGCCCCTCAGAACGGGCTTTCATAGATACACATCTTCTATGATCAGGAATTCGTGGTCGGTTTTTCCGAGGACAATGGAGAATATGTCGAACTGCAGGCTTTTCCAGCGTTTATCGATCGACATGTAATGGTCTGCCGCTACCATCAGGTTCTTCAGTTTCTTGCGGTTCACGCTGTCTTCGGGGAAGCCGGCCGTGGTTTTTCTTTGCGTTTTCACTTCAACGATGTGCAGGGTATCTCCTTTTGAAGCGATGATATCGATCTCCAGGTGTCCGTGCCTCCAGTTGGTCTCGTGTACGGTATAGCCATCCCCTTCCAGGTAATTCCTGGCTAAAGATTCTCCCAGATCGCCAATGATTTGTTTCTGGCACCTTACCTTCGTCATGTTTCAAACATATTCATAAAGCAATGTTTCAATTAAACGGGAAGGTACAGCACTACGCATGGGGCGGAAAGGAGTTTATCCCATCATTACTTGGTATTTCAAACATGGAAGAACGGCCTTTCGCGGAATATTGGCTGGGCATTCACCCGCTCGCTCCGTCTGTCGTTCGCTTGTCGGGCAACGCGCAAACCAGTTTGCACGACCTGATCAAATCAGAGCCCCGCCGATACCTCGGGGATCGGGTATTGCATCATTTTCAAGACCTGCCCTTTCTGTTGAAGGTGCTTGATGTAAAAGACATGCTGTCTATTCAGGTCCATCCCTCAAGGGAGGATGCCCAGATCGGGTTCGATTATGAGAACAGCATTGGCATAGCGCCGGATGCAGCGAACAGGAATTATCGGGATAATAACCATAAGCCTGAGATGATGCTAGCGCTGAGCGATTTCTGGCTGCTTCATGGGTTCAGGAAAGAAGAGGATCTTATGGCCGTTCTGGAAAGCGTGGAAGAGCTGTCTGCCTTAATTCCCGTGTTTGAAAACAACGGGTATCGGGGACTGTATCAGCATGTGATGGAACTTTCCCAGGAGGGCATCAATAAATTATTACAGCCGCTTTCTGAGCGCATACTGCCTTTATATTCCGGAGGTCAGCTCTCCAAATCAGATCCTGATTTCTGGGCGGCCCGGGCCATGGTCACTTATCCCGATTATTTTGACCGCGGAATATTTTCCGTATACTTTTTTAATCTGGTCCACCTGGCGCCGGGTGAAGGGATCTTTCAGGGCGCTGGTTTGCCTCATGCATACCTCGAAGGGCAGAATGTGGAATTGATGTCCAATTCAGATAATGTGTTGAGGGGCGGGTTAACGCCAAAGCATGTTGACGTTCCCGAGTTGATGAAGCATATTAGATTCAAGGCGGTGGAACCGGAAGTCATGGCGGCTTCGGGCAATAGTATTGAAAGACATTATGTATGTCCTGTTAAAGATTTCAGTCTGACGAGGGCCCTGATCATCAACAACGACCGCTATCATTTTACCAGTAATGGCCCGGAATTTTTGTTGGTGTTGGATGGCAAGGGAAGTGTTGGTGGGTTTGAGGCCAAAAAGGGTGCTGCATTTTTCATTACGCCCGGTGAGCAAATCGAATGTACCGGGGAGATGAGGGTTGTTCGGGCCTGGGTTCCATGATATCAACGGCTGGCTTCAGGGGAATCGACTGGCTGGGTTCGTTGAAATCCACAGTCAATGAGGAAAACTCTCCCTGATTAAAATAGGGAGACACATTTAATTAGCTATTTTTGCCACATAAAGGAATAAGCATGAAGTTCAGCAGAACCCTGTTAGTCAATTTTGTTTTACTGGTATTGGTAGCGTCATTATACCGCATTATGCCTGGCCGCCCATGGGGTTTTGCGCCCCAGATCGCGATGGCCTTATTTGCCGGAGCGGTAATTAGAGACAGTAAATATGCTTTTGCGCTTCCCCTGCTTTCCATGTTTGTTTCGGATCTTCTCTATCAGGGCTTGTACCTGGCGGGAGTTAGTGAAATCCCCGGGTTCTATAGTGGCCAGTTCCTCAATTATCTCATGCTGACATCCCTGACCTTTATCGGGTTTCTGATGCGCGGGAAAAACCTGGGTCAGATCGCTGGGGGATTCCTTGCCGGACCTACTGCTTTTTTTCTGATGTCAAACTTTGCGGTTTGGGTTGGAGGTGGTGGATATCAAAGGCCCAAAACCTGGGAAGGGCTGATGATGTGTTTTGCCGACGGTCTTCCTTTCTACGGGATGAGCATTTTAGCCACCATATTCTTTGGAGGCATACTGTTCGGTGCTCACTACTTCATCAGCAAGGGAGTCACTGCCAGGGCGATCTAATCTTCGTGGATAGATCTTTTATGCTACTTTTTCTCACCATTTGGATGTCGGGTACGTGGTGAAAACGTTGTATACGGGTATTCGCAGTTAAACCTTTGGTCCGCATGATCAGGAACTGTTAGCTTCCCTGGCTCAGGATCATCCGTTTTCAGCTTCGTAGTATTCATCTATCAACAGGTGATGACCATCAGCAGCAGAAGTAGCGAGTTCATCGCAGCGATTGTTATAGGGATTATCGGCATGTCCGCGCACCCATTGGAACCTGATCCGGTGTTTTTTAGACAATTCATAAAATCTTCTCCAGAGATCGGGGTTTTTCTTACCGCCTTTGAAATTGTTATGGATCCAGTTTTCCAGCCAGCCTTCGGTTACGGCTTTCACCACATACTGGCTGTCTGAGTACACCACAATATCCAGTGCATGCCGGTTCAACGCTTCCAGGCCGGCAATGACGCTCATCAATTCCATTCTGTTGTTTGTAGTACGCCGATAGCCTGCCGATAGTTCCTTTGCCTTTCCCTTCCACATCAGAATGGTCCCATAGCCACCCCTTCCCGGGTTACCTCTCGCAGCGCCATCCGTATACATGGTCAGCCCTTGTTCATTCACCATCAGATAAAAATTTCCCCTTTTAAATAGGTCCTGGCCTTGCCGGTCATGAGTACCCTGTCGCCTCTGATTTCACAGACGAGATCGCCTCTCCTGGCTGAGAGTTGGGTTGCTTTGAATTTGGATTTCCCGGTTTGCTGGTGCCAGTATGCCGTAAGCAGGCAGTGTGCTGAACCTGTTACAGGATCTTCGTCTATACCTGACTGTGGGAAGAAGCATCGGGAAACAAAATCTGCGGTCTTCCCCTTTGCCGTGATGAGTGCTCCGCGTGAATCAAGGGTGCTGAGTTTCGCCAGATCCGGAGAAAGGTTTGCGATAATATCTTCCGTTTCCACTTCAACCATGTAGTCAAATTTTCCTCTATAAACCTTGCCGGTGGAAATTCTGAAACCGTCCCAAATGGCTTGCGGTACCTGTTCGACCGGGATGGGGGTATCGGCAGGAAAGTCAAGTGTAAGTTGTTGATCTTCGGCGCGGGTCACGGTTAACCAGCCACTTTTGGAGAAAAACCGGATCATTTCCGATCGGTGCCCCAGCTGTTCATAGAAAACGTGGGCGGCGGCAAGGGTCGCGTGGCCGCATAAATCCACTTCCGTTGTAGGGGTGAACCACCGGATCTGAAAGTCTTCTTCATAAGGAACTACAAAGGCAGTTTCCGGTTGATTATTTTCAAAAGCGATCTGCTGCAATCGTTCTTCGGGTAGCCATGCGGTTAGTGGACAGACGGAGGCTGGATTTCCACTGAATACGTTACTTGTGAAAGCATCTACCTGGTATATGGGTAAGGAATTCATTGAGTATATTTTAAACCTGGAATACGCCCAGTTTCATGCTACTTTCGATCGGACTTTGATTAGCGGCCGTCAACGCTTCTGAAATTTTCTCCCGGGTGCTTACCGGATCGATAATTGCGTCTATCCATAGCCGTGAGGCTGCGTAGTAGGGGGTAGTTTGTTGCTGGTATCTTTGCGTGATCTCGTTGAGTAGTTTAGTTTCTTCTTCCTGCGTGATCAGCTTGCCATTGGATTTCAAGGAGGAGACCTGTATCTGCAAAAGTGTTTTCGCAGCCTGTTCACCGCCCATGACCGCTATCTTTGCTGAAGGCCATGCATAGATGAACCTGGGATCGTATGCCTTGCCGCACATGGCATAGTTACCGGCCCCGTATGAATTGCCGATAATGATCGTGATTTTGGGAACGATGGAGTTGGCGACAGCATTCACCATTTTAGCCCCGTCTTTTATGATTCCCGAGTGTTCACTTCTGCTCCCCACCATGAAGCCTGTAACGTCCTGCAAAAACACCAGCGGAATTTTTTTCTGATTGCAATTGAGAATGAATCTCGCAGCTTTATCGGCGCTGTCGTTATAGATCACACCGCCCATTTGCATTTCGCCTTTTCGGCTCTTCACCATTTTTCGTTGGTTGGCTATTATGCCAACTGCCCATCCATCGATCCGGGCATATCCGCAGAGGATGGTTTTGCCATAGTCTTTCTTAAATTGATCGAATGATGAATCGTCCACCATGCGTTCGATGATATCCACCATGTCGTATGGTTTGGTGGGGTCAGATGGCAGTATACCATACATTTCATTGGGATCTTTTACCGGAGGCAGTGGTGCGATGCGGTCAAACCCTGCCTGTTCGGGTTTGCCTAGCCTTGACATGATCTTTCTCACTTCGTCGAGCGTTTCTTGTTCCGTCTTGAATTTATAATCGGCGATTCCTGAGATCTCGGTGTGCGTGAGTGCGCCACCCAGTGTTTCCTGGTCGGCCTCTTCACCAATCGCTGCTTTAACGAGATAGGGTCCGGCTAAGAAAATGGAACCCTGGCCTTCCACCATCAGTGTTTCGTCGCTCATGATCGGCAGGTAAGCTCCGCCCGCAACACACGCGCCCATCACTGCGGCGATCTGGGTGATCCCCATAGCGCTCATGCGCGCGTTGTTGCGGAATATTCTGCCAAAATGTTCTTTGTCGGGGAAGATCTCATCCTGCATGGGCAGAAAAACGCCGGCGCTATCCACCAGGTAGATGATGGGCAATTTATTATCCATCGCGATCTCCTGCATCCTCAGATTCTTCTTCCCGGTGATGGGGAACCATGCGCCAGCTTTTACCGTTTGATCATTCGCTACAATAACGCACTGACGCCCGCTGACATATCCAATGCCGGCAACAGTGCCTGCAGAAGGGCAGCCTCCGTATTCGGCATACATGCCTTCGCCGGCAAACGCACCGATCTCAATGAAAGGTTTATCCTGGTCGCGGAGATATTCTACACGTTCCCGAGCAGTCAGTTTGTTTTTCTCGTGCTGTTTGTCGATTGATTTCTTTCCACCGCCAAGGCTGACTTTTTCCCAACGCTGACGCATTTCGCTGACCGCGAGTTTCATCGTGTCCTCGTTTCTGTTGAAGTTTAGGTCCATGGAAGCAAGATAGAACAATTGGCGGATTGGCGAATTGGCGGATCGGCGAATTCTTGATTCGCGCAAGCTCTAAATAAGTGCAATGATTTAGCGATAAGGAATTCGAAAATCCGCCAATTGATCTAGACGCGCGTAATTTTGAGCATGTTCGTGGGAAGATGCAGCTGAATCGGCAGGCTGCCCGTATTTACAACCACATTTCCCTCGCGCAGAAAGCCCCTCTGGCGCAGGATCTGAATCTGATCGTCAATGATATCATCCATACTTTCTTCTTCATCATAGAAGAATGCCCTGACACCCCAGCTAAGGCTCAGCTGATTCACCAGGGACCTTTCTTTTGTAAAGATATACAGTGGTGCTTTGGGCCGGTAACTGCTTAGCATGAATGCGGTGTACCCGCTTTCTGTCATACCGATAAGTGCATCTGCATTGACGTCTTCCGCCAGTTTACATGCGTTGTAGCAAATGGCATCGCTGTGGAAGGTGGGCGAATGGGGCAGGGGCTTCAGGTCTTCTTCCCTGTTAAAGCGGTATTCCTTATGTTCTACTTCATGGATGATCTTTCTCATGGTCTCCACCACCAGTACCGGGTGCATGCCCGTTGCTGTTTCTCCGCTGAGCATAACGGCATCGGCACCTTCCAGCACGGCATTCGCCACGTCTGTAGTTTCGCTCCGGTTTGGTTTAATCCGATCGATCATGCTTTCCATCATCTGGGTAGCCACGATTACGGGTTTTGCGCGGTGCAGGCACTTGCGTATGATCTGTTTCTGAATAAGCGGAACCTGCTCAACAGGCATTTCAACACCGAGATCACCGCGGGCGATCATGATGCCATCAGATTCGAGGATGATCTCCCGGATATTCGTAATCGCTTCAGGTTTTTCGATCTTGGCGATGACCTTGGTTTTGCTGCGTTTTTCAGCGAGCTTACTTTTAATGATCACAATGTCTTTTACGCTGCGTACAAAGGAAAGCGCCACCCAGTCGAGGTGCTGCTCAATGATAAATTCCAGGTCGATCAGGTCTTTTTCAGTGAGTGCCGGCAAGGAGATCTTGGTATCGGGAAGGTTGATGCCTTTTTTGGAAGAGATGACGCCGCCAAGGGTGACCATCACTTTCACATGGCCCTCTTTCGTGATCTCTTTTACCTGTACTTCGATCTTGCCATCGTCGATCATGATCATGTTGCCGATCTTCACGTCGCCTGCCAGGTTGGGATAAGAGACGTAGATCTTTTCCAGTGTCCCCACGCATTTCTCATTCACAAACGTGAGTATGTCGCCCGGTTTTACCAGCAGCGAATTGTTTTCAATCTCGCCTACGCGAAGTTTCGGACCCTGAAGGTCACCAAGTATAGAAATATTATAGGGCTCGGTAGAATTGATCTTCCGGATATGGTCGATAATGGCTTGCTTGTCTTCATGACTGCCATGGGAGAAATTGAGGCGAAACACATTTACCCCAGCTTTGACAAGCGCCAGTAATCCCTCGTATGTGTCACAAGCGGGACCAACGGTAGCTACTATTTTTGTGCGATGGTGGGTATGCTTGATACCGGCATCTCGATCCATTTCCTTGTGCAGGTACTTCTCGATGTTCTTTGACATGTTATTATGTGTTTTGAGCTTTAACTGGCGAGGATCTTAACGATCTTCATCCATTCTTCGCTGATCTTTTGTTTTGCCTTCACGGCATTATCGAGTGGAGTGTAGTGCATCTTGTTGTTCATGATGCCCACCATTACATTATATCTTTCTTCTTTAAGGCACTGAACCGCTGCGTATCCCATTCTGCTGGCGATCAACCTGTCCATACAAGTTGGTGCACCACCGCGTTGGATGTGGCCAAGGATACAAACCCTGATATCGGCGCTGGGTATTTTTTCGTGGATCACTTTGGCCACTTCATTGCCCCCGCCAAAATCGTCACCTTCTGCCACTACCACCAGGTTGACCAGTTTTCTTCTTTTTTCTTTTTCAAGAAGGGAAGAGATCAGTTCGGTCATATTGGTTTTGCGCTCGGGTATCAGGATGTTTTCAGCTCCTGTGGCGATGCCACTATGCAGGGCAATATATCCAGCATCACGACCCATCACCTCGATGATGAAGAGGCGGTCGTGCGCATCTGCAGTATCCCTAACGCGATCAATGGCTTCAACGGCAGTGTTAACGGCCGTATCGAAACCGATGGTGAAATCGGTTCCGGCAATGTCCTTATCAATAGTACCCGGAATGCCTATGCAGGGAATATCGAATTCATTGGAAAAGATCTGCGCACCCCTGAAGGAGCCGTCCCCGCCGATGATGACCAGGGAGTTGATCCCTCTCTTTTTAAGATTTTCATAGGCTTTTGACCGGCCTTCGTAATCCAGGAATTCTTTGCAACGGGCTGTTTTGAGGATGGTGCCGCCACGTTGTATGATATTGGCCACGCTGCGGGACTCCATCTTATGGATATCGTCGTCCAGCATGCCCTGATAGCCGCGCATGATCCCGTACACTTCATATCCTTCGTATATGCCCGTTCGAACAACGGCGCGTATACAGGCGTTCATTCCCGGCGAATCTCCACCCGAGGTCAGAACACCTATCTTGCTGATTTTTTTATTCATTCCAATTGAATTGGCAACATTTTCAGCAGGCTAAATCGTTGAGAGTTGATAAGTTTCCGTGGTAAAAATAGATATTCCTGCTGAAAAGGTGCGTGAAGATAAGGTGCTTTCTACAAATTAATGAACTGAAATGCCTGATGACTTGCTGCTGTTCAAAACTATAACGATTGATTAATTTTAGCATATGAAGAAATCAACAATGCTGGTGACCGGGATCCATGGGCTGGTGGGTCAGTATTTATTCAGGATCCTGGATAAATGGGATGGGAGGGTAGTCATTACCGGAAAGGGTGCCAACCGGTTGCCGGATCGAGGTTATCTCTATGAGGAATTGGATATTACGGATCCGGTAATGGTCAGTTCGGTATTTCACCGGCATCAGCCCGATGTGGTAATCCACAGCGCTGCCATGGCGCAGCCCGATGCCTGCGAACTAAATCAGGAAGAGGCCTTACTGGTCAACGTGACCGCTACCAATCAACTGCTTGAAGCTGCTGCCCTGCGCGGGGCTTTCTTTATATACCTGTCGACTGATTTTATTTTTTCGGGGGATGAGGGGCCGTATGCCGAAGATGATGCTCCGGCGCCGGTAAATTTTTACGGGCGGACGAAACTGATGGCTGAAGAAAAGGTGAAGCGTGGGTCCTGTCCATGGTCCATCATCAGAACCGGTTCGGTGTACGGGAATGCGATCGTAGGCACGCGCCCCAACGTGATCTCGTGGGTAAGGGAGTCGCTTGAAAACCATCGTCCCATTAAAGTAGTATCTGATCAGTTTCGTACACCTACTTATGCTGGTGATCTCGCGCAGGCTATTTTGATGATTGCCTGCAAAAAAGCGCAGGGGACATGGCATATTGCAGGAAAAGATGTGTTGTCTCCCTGGGAAATGGCAATGAGCGTGGTTGATTACCTTAAGCTGGATACCACCCTGATCACGAAAGTAGATGCGTCAGTATTTACGCAAGCTGCCACGCGGCCGTTGCGTACTCCTTTGTTGATCGATAAAGCGATCCGGGAATTGAACTACCGGCCGGTCAGTTTCGATGCGGGCATGGTAAAGTTGCTGAATGGTGATTAGGGAACATCATTCCTTGACCAAAGGATATTGTGTACTCCCGTGGTCAGTGATCGCAATGTCTGGTGGTCTACCGGCTCTGCTTGATCCTCGTTGATGATGTCAAATGCCTTGTAGCCGAGGTTTTCGAAAAGATCGGTGAATGAAGACGGATCTTCGTGTATGCTGCGCATGATCTCAGGTGAGAATTCGCTGAATATATATCGCGATCTGTTAAGTGTTTCCACCGCGCCTCGGAATGCCGCCATTTCAAATCCTTCGATATCGATCTTCAGCAGTTCAACGGGTTCTTCCGCAAGTCCATGTTTTGCCATAAAGCCATCTACCGTGATGGTATCCACTTCCACGAACTTTCCAGTTTTTCCATGGTCGATCAGGGAGTGGCGGCCCGTATTGTAAGATTTGTAGAGGTGCAGTTTCATTTTTGCTTCGCGGTCCGCGATCGCATTCTGGAAAGCTTCCACTCCCTCGATCCGGTTGTTTTTGATGTTCCGGGTCAATGCGGAAAAGTTAAACGGATCGGGCTCGAAAGCATAGATTTTCAATCCGCATTCTTTGGCCATCACCAGGGAGTACCATCCGATGTTGGCTCCGATATCCAGCATGATCCCACCTTTTTTCAGATTCAGGTGTTTTTTCATGTAGCTGTTGACATGGTCCTCTCCATAGACCCCCAGTTTATAGGCGATGTCGCGCCCAATAACGTCGCCTTTACGGAAGGTGAAGAACAGGTCATATTTCTCACAATAGGCTTTCGCCTCTTCCAGCCAGGGCATGAAGCGGTAGGTGAAATGCTTGATCCGGTTCAGGAATAGTGTAGTCTTGCTGCTCATGGTATCAATTCATCAGGAGGATATTGACACTGCGTTGCAGGATATTAAAGGCGATCTCAGCCATCAGGTTCTCCCTGTCGAGCGTAGGGTTTACTTCCGTGATCTCAAAGCAGCATACTTTTCTCATCTGCATGAACTTTGAAACCAGGTCTTCAGCTTCTCTTTCGCGCAAGCCGTTTTCTACGGGTGTGCCAGTGCCTTTTGTTATGCCGGCATCCAGGCAGTCAACATCAAAACTGATGTAGATATCCGTGCAGTCGGCCAGGTATCTGACTACCGATCTTACAATATTTTCCGGTCCTTTCCTCCTGACCTCACTGGTGGAGAATACCTTCATCCCATATTTCTCAATCAGGAATTTTTCTTCTTTTTCAAAATCACGCAAGGAGATAAATACGATATCCTCCGGTAATACTTTTGGAAAGATTTTTCCGATGTTCTTAAGATAGTCCCATTGTTTTACAGTTTCTTCCTGCACATCATGTACCATGCACTCCTTATTGTCTTCGCCAATTGAAATGGACAACGGCATGCCATGCAGGTTTCCGGAAGGCGTGGTGTAGGGGGTATGCAGGTCGGCATGTGCATCGATCCAGATCACACCGAGCTTTGATTCGGGCCGGGCCATTTTCAGGCCTGCTATAGTGGCCCCTGCAATACTGTGGTCTCCGCTAAGTACTACCGGGAAAAAGCCACTTTTGATGCTGTCCATGACAGACTTACTTACTTTCTCATACATGGCGGTTATGCCGCCAATTCTTTTGGCATAGGGAGATTCGATGGGTTCAAACAAAAGCTTGTTTTCGTGAGGTACTTTTTCCGAAGGGAAGTGAATGAAAAAATTACTCATGAAATCGAGCGCTGCGATTTTGATCGCGTCCACCCCAAGGCTGGCGCCACGAGTACCGGCACCTATTTCCGAGGGGACCTCTATCAGTTTGATATTTTTCATAAACAAAGCTGTTGCCAAAGTACTACAATTGGCCGACGGTAGGAACTAAATCAATGTTTAAAGGGGGCAAACCGTTTATATTTCCATGCCAGACCAGCGGTTGGAATCGCGTGAACATTTCCTCGCTGTACCAGTTCCGGTCCCTGGTTTTTTTGATCACGTCGCGGTGTTCGGCCATGGAGTAGGCAAAGGCGCGCATATCTGCTTCGTTATGCCACACACTGAATGTGGCCTGCCGCAGAAATGGGATTTCGCCTATGCCAACAGAAAATAAAAGGCCTTTTGCACCGGCCATCTTGTTTTGTACGGGGGCTACATTTTTCCAGAAATCCCGGGCTTTGGAGGGTCTGATGGTAGCCCTGGTGAGCACGCATACGGGGCCTGCCACTGGTGAATTTGTCAGCCCGGGAAAGATTTCTTTTCCTGCCCATTTCCCATGGGATAAAAGGGGCTCCAGAACGATCGTCCAGGTTTCACAACCGCAGAACTGCCACCATTTGGTGATAAACGGGCCGTAGTAATCCCGCTTCCATTGCTCATAGCTGTCTGGGGTAAACGAAGTGCTGGCAGCATCGCCGCAAACGGAGAAAATCCCGTATTGGCGCCAATCAGGCTGCAGGTCGAAACTTCCGTTTCTCCCGCATCCGAGCAGTTTGAAGAAATTAATTTTTTTTTGTGCCATCAGGGGGAGCCTGAATAGTGCCATACTATGAAGGGCAGTAAGCACATGCCTTGCCGGATATCTGGTTATGGTGAGAACAGCGCGGTTCATATCACAACGGATACCTGGTCACGGTCAGCGCAGCATGGTTCAAAATACCTACTGCTGACCACCGCCGCCCATTCTGAATCCACCCCTTCCTCCACCGAACATGTTCTGCATTTCAGAAGCCGGTTTAATATCATAGCCTTTGGGGATCTCAAATGTTTTATCGTCAATATTGGCATCCAGCTGGATCTTGGTCACCGTCATATGGATCTTCATCCCATTCTGCCTGGTGACCTCATATTCCATGGGGAAACCTTTGATTTTATCCATGCCGGCAGGATTGAATCCCATCATCCTGCCGCCGCCCTGGCTGGTCATGGTAAAGCCTTCAGCCATTACAAAATCGGGGCTGTACCATACAGCTTGCTCATTCACTACACCCTGCCTGTCTTTTGTTTTAATGATGGCCTTCTTACAGTTCATGCCTGCGATCTTTTTGGTCTCTTCCGTGTAGGTGATCTCAGGTTCTGCCGGCGGCGCAAAACTAAGCCCCATTTTTTCCAGGGAATCACGACGAACCGCGCGCATAGAGTCCGTGCGTTTCTGCATATTGGCCGCGTCTTCCTCGGTGGAGTAGAAACCCTGTTTGCGGCCCATGGCTTCCATCAGGGTGGTGGTTCTTTTCGTTTTGCGGTCCATGAACGTATAGCTCGTTCCAAAATCGGTAACCGATTCCATTTTCGTATGGTCGCCCTTATAAAAGACATTGGTAGTTATTTCCATGTCGCGCATGCCCATCATTCCTCCACCGCCCCCGGGTCCGTCGCCTCCGGCCGTTGCGTTAGGGTTTTCAGGGAAAACCATTTCGGTATGCATCTTAATGATGGCTTTGTCAACCACTTTCTGGGCGGATGCCTGAAAAGCGAAAAACAGGGCGAATAGGACGGTGATCTTGTTCATAATATTAAATTAGGTCATTCGTGTATTGCAAGTAAAGGGATATGCGTATGATAGGCAAGTTTTTCTGTATGACTGGTAGAAAACACCCGGTCAAGGAAATGATGCCGCCTGGGCACGGTAATGATCAGGTCAGCCTTACGGTCTATCGCAAACTGGTTGATCGCCTCCGTAAAATCATACAGGCGGATGAAGGCGTAGTCGGGCGCAAAACCATCGAGCAACTCGTCCATATCGGCCTTTTCTTTTTTGTAATCCTCGGTGATCTCTACATAATGTTCAACGTCTACATTGGCAACATAGAGCTTGGGCCTGAAAATGGATAGCACTTTACGTAATTGGGTGGCAGGGGTGGACTCCTTTACATTTTTCATATCGCTCGCATATACCACCGTTTTGATGCGGCTATACCGCGCATCCGGGGGGATGATGAGTACCGGGCATGATAACAGGGATACGATTTTCAGCGTACTGCTGCCGATCATGATCTGTTCCATCCGTGTGGCCCCATTCATGCCCATGACCACCATATCCACCTGCTTATCCTGTGTAAGTTTTTCCAGACTTGAACTTAAGGAACCCTCTACGGCCATCAGCTGGACAGAGACATCTTTGTCACCCAAAAGTTCATTTTTCAGGTTTTCAAGGGCCATCATCGAAATCGTTTTGCTAACCCCTTCGTCGGTATGAAGGGGGGTGCCATCTGAGCCCCGTGACATGGATTCATAACAGTTGAACAGGATCAGTTCGGAGCCTGGCAGTTCCGCCGCCATATCGATGGCATAGCTCAGGGCATTCCTGGAGGTTTCCGAAAAATCCGTTGGCACTACAATTCGCGTCATATTCGAGGATTGATGTAAGGCAAAGGTATGCTTGTATCATCAAAACGCAGCAACCAAAGGAATGTTGACCAGTTGCCTTAAAAGAGGTCTGTTTGATTTAACTTTAACTTCTTATCTGATGAGTATGAAACGTTTTTTCTGCCTGCTTTTTGTTGTGTTATCGTTTGTTCAGGGTGTTGTAGCCCAGATCCATATCATTCCCCAGCCCGCGGAGCTGAAAAAAGGCGAAGGGATTTTCAAACTGAATCCCAATTCAGGGATCAGCTGCCCTGCCAATAATGCGGAAGTGAAAACGATAGCCGATCAGCTGGCCAGCCAACTTTCGCGCGTCACCGGGTATACATTCCCGGTTTTAACAGGCATTATGACCACCGGCCTTGGGAATATCACCATGAATATCAATGCTGTCCAGGATCCCAGGCTGGGTAAGGAAGGGTACGCTCTAAAAGTCACTGAAACCAACACCACCATTACCGCAAATACGCCTGCGGGCATTTTCTATGGGGTACAGACTTTTAAACAGCTGCTGCCAGACGAAGTGGAGGGCAGCTCCGTGGCGGCAGGGATAGTATGGCAGGCTCCAGTGGTGGAGGTGAACGACCAGCCACGTTTTGGATGGCGCGGTCTGATGCTGGATGTATCCCGGCATTTTTTCACCAAAGAGGAAGTGAAGCGATACATCGATGACATGGCAAAGTATAAGTATAACGTCTTACACCTGCACCTGACGGACGATCACGGCTGGAGGCTGGAGATCAAATCACTGCCCAAACTCACAGAGGTAGGCGCATGGAACGTAAAGAAAACGGGCCGGTTTGGCACTTTCTCCAAAGCCGATTCTACCGAGCCCCGTGATTATGGTGGCTTTTACACCCAAGAGGATATCAGGGAGCTGGTTAAATATGCTAAGGAGAGATATGTGAACATCATGCCGGAGATCGATGTACCCGGGCATAGCCTGGCTGCCATTGCCTCTTACCCGGACCTGGTGGCCACGCCAGGAAAATATTATGTGAGCTCCGGAGAGAAGTTCATGGAATGGCCTCCTAAGGGACATTTTTATGGCCTGATTGATAATACGCTTAGCCCTGCCCGTGAGAACGTATATACATTTCTCGACAAGGTATTCACGGAAGTAGCCCAGCTGTTTCCATTTGAATACATCCACATGGGCGGAGATGAAACCGCCAGGAATTTTTGGGAGAAAAGTGCCGAGATCAAAGCATTGATGCAGCGTGAAAAGCTGAAGAACCTCGACGAAGTACAGCCCTATTTTGTAGGTCGTGTTTACAAGATCATTACCTCAAAAGGGAAGAAGATGATCGGGTGGGACGAGATCCTTGATGGTGGTTTGATCCCAGGTGCAGCCGTGATGAACTGGCGCTCGGCCCAGGCTGGGGTAACGGGAATATCGGGTGGAGCGAAAGCAGCCAAGATGGGTCATGAGGTGGTGATGACGCCACAGGATTTTGTTTACCTGGATTACATGCAGGGCGATGAGATCATGGAGCCTAAGGTATACGCCAGTTTAAGGATGAAAAAAGCCTATGCTTTTGAGCCACTTCCTGCGGGCGTGGACGAAAAATTCATTAAAGGCGGACAGGGTAACCTGTGGACGGAACAGGTGTACAACCAGCGCCAGTTGCAGTACATGACCTGGCCCCGCGCCTTCGCAATTTCGGAAGCGGTTTGGTCGCCCAGATCTGCGAAGAACTGGCCGGGGTTTGTTGAACGCGTGGAAGATCACATGAACAGGTTGCAGATAGCCGGTACCAAGTATGCGCCGAGTATGTATGAGCCGGATATCAAGGCTGTAAAATCAGGTTCGGGTTTGAAGGTGCAACTGGTGCCGGAGATAGACGGACTTGATCTTCATTATAGTTTTGACAACTCTTTTCCTGATCATTTTTATCCGAAGTACACCAGCCCAGTTGACGTTCCTAAAGATGCAGAGACGCTGCGGGTGGTGAGCTATAAAAATGGTAAACAGGTAGGCCGGTTCATGACCATCACGGTTGCTGAACTTAAAAAAAGAGCCGGCGTTAAATAAGGATCAATCGACCGCATACCGGATGCCCGCAATCGTTCGGATCCTGTCCATCAGCGTCATTAGCTCAAGCGAGTAGTCCAATGTCATCACCGGGCTTTCCGTAAGGCCTTTGCTCAGGCATTCATGCACGTGCCGGACCTGGTGCTGATAGCCCCATCCGGGTTCTTTTGGGAAAGGGATATGCTGCAGGGAATCGTATTTGTCCGGGAAATAGCTGATGCTGGTAGACGGTTCGTAAAACCTGTTGTGCAGCCGGATCCGTCCCGAGTCCCCTGCGATATCGGCTTCGGTACCCAGGTTTGAGCTGAAACTCGAAAGGAGCTGCGCCACCCTGCCATCGTTATACCTGAATTGCACGGCCAATTGCTCATCTACGCCCGTTGGAGCGGGCTTCATGATGGCCTGGATCTCATCGGGCACTCCCATGAAAGCGTGCACAAAAAAAACGTTGTAGATGCCGATGTCCAGCAAGGTTCCGCCTCCGAGCTTGGGATCGAAAATACGCTGGGGAACGGGGTCTGCCGGCTTGAATCCAAAGTTCATCTGCATCGACATCACCTTGCCGATCTGTCCTTCATCGATCATCTTTTTCACCACGTTGAAATGCGGCAGGAAACGGGACCATAGTGCTTCCATCAGAAAGACTTTTCTGTCGCGTGCCTCCCGGATCATTTCGCTGGCCTGCCGGGCGTTGATAGCGAATGCTTTTTCGCAGAGAACGGCTTTATGGTGTTTAAGGCAGAGCAGGGTATGCTCATGGTGATGGGAGTGAGGGGTAGCGATATAGATGGCATCAACGTCGGGGTCTGCGGCCAGTTGCTCATATCTGCCATAAATGTTTTTGGCCGGGTAGGTGTCCGCAAAAGCCCTGGCCTTTTCCATGGACCGGGAGGCCAATGCCACCAGTTCCGCATCTTTCAACAATTTCAGGTCGGCTGCGAATTTTCCTGCAATACGACCGCAACCCAATATGCCCCATTTGATGGTATTCATGCGCTTTGCTTTACAAGGAAAGATAATTCATTCCATGTATAGCTAAGGGTTGGTAAAAGGGCGGTCATTAACAAAAGCTTGGAAGATAGCGCGCAACATAGTTGTGAATATCGGGTTCTATATAGATCAAGCAGAAATTTATTTCTCACCCATAAATCAAAAGCCATGTATCCATTCCCCACTCATTCCGTGATGTTTCAATCTGAAAAAAAGAAAATCGTTAAGCCGGCCACTGAAAAAAAGGAGGCTGATGCGAAGGCGGACAAGGCATTGCCCGATGAAAACAGGGAGAATAAAACGAAGGAGAAGAATTATGATCCGAATATTTTCAGGGATCATCGTGGAATGTGGTTTTAGTGACACCATGTTTTTAGTACCACTACTTTTTCAGTGCCCCCGATTTTCTCCGGGGGCTTTTTTTTTGCCGGTCGGAGGCTTTTAAGTGGGTTTTATTTCCTGAATTCACGCATCCGGTAGGCCTGAAGGGCGGTATCTCCGAGTTTATTGGTTAGTGTATGATTTACGTAAGCGCCCACAACGGCACCGATGCCCGGCACCAGCTGAAGCAGTTTGGCGAGATCGATATAATCGCGGTACTCCTGCTGGAATTTCCGCCAGTTGGGCTGCTCATTTTTAAGGGCATCATCATCGATCCAATTGACCATGTCGAGGAATACCTTGTTTCGATGGGCCTGGCTCGCGAAGCAGAGTTGGAATATATGCAGGATGAAGATTCTTTCACGACTGTCTTTCACGTCGTATCCGTAGGCGGCAGCCACTTCAAGCAGCATCTTGATCTTGATGCTCAGCCAGAGTGGGAAATCGGCCAGGCCCAGTAAGATGCCGCCGGCCCCGGTGATGCCACCTTCTACAGCGGCCGTGTTCTTATAAAAACGGATCCGTTCCATGGCCACCAACTCGCGGATCTCAAAAGAGCTTTCTTCAGAGGGCGCGGGGGTAATGATTCCCGCGCCGGTGATCAGGCCGCGGGTCATTTGTTTGATGGCTTCTGTTATGACCCGGTGTACCTTTTCCGGGATATAGCTGTTTATTTTGTCCTGCATGCCCTTCGACATCCGGTTGATCAGCGAAGGTTTTCGCTGCATTCTTTTCTGCCATCGTTCCATCTCGTGCTTTGCCTGCCTGTCGTAAAGATTCATCACTTAATGTACCAATTTTGTAACAAATCCCTGCAAATGGAAACTAATCTGAAAAACAACTCAGAATGGAGGAAACTGTTACGTCTAAAACCCGGGATTATTCGAGAAGCTTCAACAAGATCTTATATGGCGGCTTTATCCTGCTTGGGGTTTATTTCTTGTTGTTCTCGAAGGACTTATCGCAAGGCGTCATCAATATTGGCATCGCACTGGCATTTGATCCTTTCGACCCCAAGCAGCCATTTAAGGAAAGACCACTTTATCAGAAGGGTTGGTTACTGATGCACGTTGTTGTTTCTCTGGGGCTGTTTGTCTATATGATTACCCGATGATCACCATGGGTTGTCTGCTCCTTGAGAATCTGTTGGATGTAGTTTAAGGTCTCGGGCAACAAGTAACCGGTTGAACTTTAGCTTATTGTTTAGATTTCAGTATATAATTTGCTGAAAATTAGCTACATGCGAAGTTTGATCCTGTTGTTTTCATTTTGTTTATCCCTGCAGTCGTACTGCCAGGACAATGACCTGGTCAATACCTGGGGTAATGGTTCCCGTTATATCTATATCGGGGTGACTAATGAATTGAAACAGCAATATGGCAGGCAGATCCTCTCGGCATACTCCAAGGAAGCATCTGTTACGATCTCGGGCGATTCCACAACACTGGTGGTAAAGCCCCGTTTGGCCGGGCCCGTTAGTATCCGGTTGGCCACAGAGGACGCCGATAGTCTGGTGGTAGATTATATGGCTACGTATTTGCCTTATCCGAGGATCAGCGTAGGAGATTCATCATTCGATGCGTCATCGCTTACTGTTGAACAGGCCCGGCAGGCCACATCGATCCGTTTGAAAGGGGATGGGAAAGGCTCTTCGATATTTGACCACTGTTTTATCTCCTGTTCTGAGATCCAGATCGGCGATCAACTCTATTCATGCATTGGCGATACCTTCCCGGACCAGATCCGCAGTGCCCGTGCCCAGCTCAATGCGGGCGATAAGATCATCGTCAAAAAAATGATGCTTGAAGTTCGGAGTACGGGTAAGCAGGTGAAGATCGATCCTGCCCGTTCATTCCTGGTGAAGGATTAAGGTCTCTGGTTATTCTGCCGAAAACTTGTTTTCCATCAGTTTTTCTTTGAAGGCGGTACCAAAGGTCATGGCGAACGTCAGCAGCACCACGCGCGTGTCTGATTTGGTCAGTCGCTTTATAGTGAAGTCTTCGGTGTTGATCTCGCTGCCATTCTCTAACGTATTGAAAACATCTGTGACGGTAAGGCCTATGCGCCCGCGGCCCTTCATGATCTTCTGTTGCATGCCGAAATCCACGTTATACACTTCGATACGCGTCCCCTGGGGGATCGCAGTAGGCGCCTGGTAATTGATGAGTACCTGGGCCTTGGTGTTTTTGCCGATGTTAAAGTTATTCACCCATTTGGTGTACCAGCTGAACACCGAGCTGTTCAAATTATCGCCATCCACCTCACCCTCGATATGCTGGTTGAACATGGAAATACTGGCTGTGGAATTCCATACCTTGCCGAAGTTGGTGGTGATGAATGCTTCCAGTCCAACAGATGTTGAGCTTCCGATATTCCGGGGTTGTGTAAACGCGATGCCGCCGGGCAGGAGTTGGGTATAAGGAAGTATGGTGTTGGTCCCCCTTCTGTAAAACAGGTTTCCGTTCAGGGACAAAAGATTCCAGTCTTTACCCCAACCTATTTCAGCTGTATTCACCAATTCCGGTTTAAGATTGGGATTGCCGCCATACCGGTTGAGGGAGTCTGTGATATCGATAAAGGGATTTAACTGGCCCAGCCAGGGTCTGTTGATGCGACGGCCGAGGTTCAGCTTGATCAATGAACCTTCATTCAGGCGCCGTGAAATGTTTAAGTTGGGGAATATGTTGAAGAAGCGGTTGCTGAAAGCAGAGGAGGCTTTGTCACTTTCCCCGTTATTATTCATTTGCTCCAGCCTCAGACCGGCTTCATATTTCCATTCTTCATCTGGTCCCGCGGTGGACTTTAAATTCCCATACATGGCATGAATGTGTTCGGAAAAGACAAACACGTTGCTGTAAACTGGATCCACCACAAAGGCTCCGTTTTCTTCATACGCGTTTTGGAAATTGGCATTCACATTTCGGTAGATGCCTTTATATCCTGCGTCAAGGGTAGTTCTGGAACTGAGTGGCCAGCTCATGTCTAATCGACCGGTGGTGATATGGGTGCGTTCCAGATTACTGGTTTTTTGCAGGAAATCGTCGCCGATCAGTTCTGCCATGGCATTCAAAGGGGTGGTGGTGATGAGGGTATTTTCGGATTCGTTGCCATAGGAATGAGATAGGCCGGCGGATAGCTGCTTTCTTTCATTCGCATATTTGCGGACGTAATTCATGCTGCCTTCCCAATTGTGTTCCAGTTGGCGCTCATCCGAGATCCGTTGGTTGCCTTCGGTGAACGTGTTGGCGCGATCTTTGAAATTGCTCAAAAGGGTTTCGTAGTTCCAATCGTTATCGTACCCATAGATGCCTTCAAAGCTGAACTGGTCCTTTCTTTTGGTGGTGTGGTCCGCGTTCAGTTTCAGGTTATGGGTGAGTTCCTTTCGCTCGTCGAACCGGTCCTGGTACAGGTAATGGTCGTCGTCAGCAGCAAAAGTTTCCCGGTCCGTATTCACTGCCCGGGTTCGCCGGCCCATGCGGTTATCGTACGAAAGCCCCAGGTTCGTATTGCCTTCGCGGTGGTTCAGCAGGAGGGAACTGTTGAACCGTTCGCGGGCACCGTACCCGCCACCGATCGCAAAGGCCCCATTGGTACCTTTCTGTGCATTTTTTTTCAGGATGATGTTGATGATGCCGCCTTCTGCATCGGCGTCATATTTAGCGCCGGGGGTATTGATGATCTCGATCCTTTCGATGCTGCTGGCAGGAATTCTTTCCAGGTTGGCGCCCAGGTTGGAGTTGCGGCCATTGATGAGGATCATAGGGGATTTGCCGCGAATGGAGATCCCTCCTTCGCCATCCACGAGTACCGTTGGGATATTAGCGAGGAGGTCCGTGGCCGTACCAGCGGCCTGGGTGAGAATGGCATCGGTTTCTACGGCGAAGCCGGTATTGTTGCGTTGGATCAGTTTTTTCTTTGCCGTGACCGTTACCTCCTGAAGGGTGTTACCGGACATTTTCATAACGATGATTCCGATGTCTGCCTGCCCGGCCTCACTGAGGCTGAGCAGTTTGCTGAAAGGCTCGAAGCCGATCAGTTGAATACGCAGGAGATAGTCGCCTGCTTTTGGCGGAACGGCCACAAATGTGCCGGTGCTGTCTGTCGTGATGAACACCGCTGGCCGTAGGGTATCGGCCGATGCATACAACATCACATTGGCCATCGCAAGGGGTTGATTGTCCGACATGACCCTGCCCCTGATGAGCTGGGCAGCCAGGGGGAAGGGCAGGAGCATAAAAGCCATCAAAACAACATCTTTCCACCTCATCATGTAATTTAATACAGCGAGAACAAATCGGAAGGAAGATGGTTGGCTTAAAAGGATCTAAAGCTGTGTTTAGCATAAATCAGTATTTTGAATGGCAAATAGGAAGCGGATGACGGACAAAGTTTTTGATAAGGTTGATTTTAGTGCGGAACCCTTGCAACCTGGGGAGTATGAAGATTGCGAATTCAGGAACTGTGATCTTTCCAAGGCTGATCTTTCGGATATGGTTTTCATTGGCTGCCGTTTCAAGGGCACCAACCTGAGTATGGCCAAACTTGGCCGGGCATCGTTTCAGGAAGTGTTGTTTGAGGGTTGCAAGATGGTGGGGCTGCATTTTGAAGATGCGCTTCCCTTTCTGATGCCGCCGGAGTTTACCCATTGCATCCTTGACCTGAGTTCCTTTACATCTGTTAAACTTCCCAAGGTGAAGTTTAAATACAGTGATTTGAAGGAGGTTGATTTTTCAGAGGCCGATTTATCCGGATGTGTGTTCGATCATTGCAATCTGGACCGCGCCATTTTTGATAGAACCAATTTAACCCGGGCGAACTTTTCCAATGCCTTCCATTACGCCTTGGATCCTGGCAAGAATATGGTGAAGAAGGCCGTGTTCTCATTGAACGGGCTTCCGGGTTTGTTGGGGAAGTATGATATTGTGGTGGAGTGATGGAGGTATCGTTAACTTGATGGTTACAATCTGTGTAATACCTCCGTTAGGAAATGCGAAAGGTTAGTAATTGTGATAGTGTCATCTATCTTAAAGGTATTGTCGGCATTCCCGATTATATAAGCCGCAGCGGCACCAGTGTCCTGGATGGCGACACGGAAACCTTTGCTGGCTTTAGGACTGCTGCCGTGCTTTATCTCAATGGCTGCAATTACTTTACCATTTCTTTCAAGCAGAATGTCACATTCGGCTCCTTGTTGGGTTCTATAGAACCACGGTTGAATAGATCTTTCCAGATTATGTATAATCTGCTCAATGACGAATCCTTCCCATGAAGCGCCTATTTGAACATGATTAATGACTGACTCGAAAGTTTGCAACCCCAACAGTGAATGAAGCAGTCCGCTGTCCCTGATATACACCTTAGGCGATTTTACCAATCGTTTGTTGGTATTTACGTACCAGGGACGAAGCATTCGAATCATGAACGCTCCTTCGAGAAAATGAAAAAATCGAAGGATAGTGGGCCTGCTTACATCTAATGATCTTGCAAAACTTTCAGTGTTGAGCAGATTACCCTGGGAAGTTGCCATCATTCTCCAGAAACGATCCATGACTGGACATCAGTTTGGAGTCCAAGAAGCCCCAAATCGCGTTGAATATAGGTGGAAATAAAGTTGTTTCTCCACAAGGAACTGATTCGATCGGTGTCCGCCAGGTAGGCTAATGGGAATCCACCCCTGATCCACAATTTTGAAGTACTATCCACCTCTGCTAAACTAAAAGGAGTAAGTTCAAGGTATCCTATTCGACCAGCTAACGATTCAGAACTATCACGAATGATATCAGGCGAAGCGGATCCTATTACCACAAATCTTCCAGATCTAGGTAGAAAAGCTCCTTTTGAAACGCAAATTCTTTAACTAAGGTAGTTTTACCCACCTGCCTTGGTCCGACTATGCCAGTCGCAGGGAATATTTTCAGGTATTCCTCAAATGCAGGTGCTATTTTCCTCGTTAAGCTCATTTATCATGAAAAACGTATATAAAATATACGATTTACATGGCAAATGTACTTTTATAAATTATAAAAGAAGGTGGACGCTCTTATAGCTAGAGCACTGCCTCCGAGCCCTCTGCTTCAATGATGGCCAGCCAGGTGAAGGGGAAGGCTGAGCCGTCGTTCATGGCCCAATGCTATTTCAAGTAAAAATTTAATCCCTCTCGCTGAAACTCAATCCATTCGCGCTCATTTGGCCTTTTCAATTTCTCCCTAATATTTATTTGACCATTGTGAATAAGTGGTGAATACAAACGGGCCTAAAGCCAGAACCTCTACCTATTTTACACGCTGAATATTCATTTTTCATTTCAACATAAATACCCAAGTGTGCGATTAAAAAGTCTGGAAATCAAGGGTTTCAAAAGTTTTGCCGATAAAACCACGATCAACTTCGACGAGGGGATCACCGGGATCATTGGTCCTAATGGCTGTGGTAAATCCAATATCGTTGATTCCATCAGATGGGTGATCGGGGAGCATAAGATCAGTAACCTGCGTAGTGAAAACCTGGAGAGCCTGGTTTTTAATGGCAGCAAATCCAGAAGTGCATCAGGACTTGCGGAAGTTAGCCTCACCTTTGAAAACACAAGAAATCTTCTTCCCACTGAATTCAATACGGTCACCGTTACCCGGAAGTTTTACAAAAGCGGGGAAAGTGAATATCGCCTGAATGATGTTCAGTGCCGGTTGAAAGATATTCATAACCTGTTCCTCGATACCGGTGTGAGCACAGACTCTTATGCGATCATTGAATTGGCAATGGTGGATGACATCATCAAGGATAAAGACAATAGCCGTCGTAAGATGCTTGAACAGGCGGCAGGTATCAGCATTTACAAAACCCGGAAAAAGGAAGCCCGCCTTAAACTGGATGCTACCGAGCTGGATCTGAATCGGATCGAAGATCTGTTGTTCGAGATCAACAACCAGCTCAAGCAATTGGAGAACCAGGCCAAGAAGGCAGAGAAATATTTTGAGATCAAGAAGGAATACAAGGAGAGCAGCATCGAACTGGCCAAAGCTGCCCTTGAAGGATTCAATCTTACCTATAAAGATTTGACGGGCCAGATGGAAGCCGAGACCAACCGAAAGGTGGAACTGGAAGCCACCATCGCCCTGGAAGAGGCGGCCATCGAGCAAGAGAAAGTGGCCTTCATCGATAAGGAAAAGAGCTTACAGGATTTGCAACATTCCTTCAATGACCTGGTGAATTCAGTGCGGGGTAAGGAAGGAGAGAAGAACCTGGCTGTACAGAGACTGCAATATCTGCGCGAAAGGGAAGAAACCCTTCGTTCATTCCTCGATCGGGCCGACGGTCAGCTGAAAGGCATTGAAGAAAGCATCAGTTTCACTACCCAGCAAATAGGGGAAGAAGAATATAAAGTACTTGAACTGGAAGAAAAACTGGATACCCTTCGACAGGATACCGAGGTCAAACGATCACTGTTTGATGAGAAAAGATCAGCCATCGAAGAACTTCGTAAGAATAACCAGGCCCTGCAACGCCAGCAGTTCGACGCTGAAAAACAGGTTGCCGTGGCGGACAGTTCGATCCAGAACCTGCAGCGGGCTATTCACCAGCTGCAAGAAGAGCAGGAGTATAGGCGCATGCAGATCGAGCAGGTGAGTAAGGAGAAAGCCGACAAAGAAGCTGAACTCCAGGAGAAACGCACCGACCTCGAGCAATTGCAGCAGAAACATGAGTTCACCAAAGAGCAGATCCTGCAAACCCAGGCCGTGGTTGAACAACTGCGTAACGAGTTGGCCGAAGAGAACCGCAAACTCGATTCACGTAAAAATGAGCACGACCTGCTGAAGAGCCTGATCGATTCCATGGAAGGCTACCCGGAGAGTGTGAAGTTCCTGCACAACAATACCAACTGGAACCATAAGGCCCCTATTCTGTCAGACATCATCTATGTGAAAGAAGAATATCGCGCTGCACTGGAAAATGTGCTGGAGCCATACCTGAACTATTATGTGGTGAACGACCTGCAAGAAGGCCTTACTGCGGTGCACCTGCTGGATGCCAACCAGAAAGGGAAGGCCAATTTCTTCCTGCTCGACAAGCTCAACGGCGTTCCTTCAGAGCAACATGAAATGCACGAGATCGCCGGCACCCACCCTGCCCTGCAGGTAGTGGAATACGACGTGAAATATACCAATCTGCTCAAGTACCTGCTGGGTAATGTGCTGATCGCGGAAAGTGAAGACGCCCTGGCAAATTCCAACGGGCACGTTGTCATTGAAAAGCACGGTAAATATGTAAAAGGTAAGTACAGTCTGACTGGTGGCAGTGTGGGTCTTTTTGAAGGTAAGAAGATCGGTCGTGCCAAGAACCTCGAAAAACTGGTGGAAGACATCGCCCGCCAGGAGACCGTTGTCAATGAATTAAAATCGAAGATCCAGGCACGCCATAATGAAGTGATCAGCTTCAACGAACAGTTGAAAGAAAATCAGCTCCGGCAGACCCAGGACCAGATCAATACCCTGGTCAGCCAGGTGGTAGGCTTGCAAAGCAAACAGGAGAACCTGCAACACAGCCAGGAGAACAGCGAGAAAAGGATCGCTGATCTGCAGGATCAGCTGCAGCATCATACCGACAGTATTTCTGAGGTGAGGGAGTTGCTTGAAAAATTCAATATCCAGCTGGAAGAGCTTTCCGGACAGTTGCAGGGAGTAGAGCAGGATTATGGCCAGGCGGAACAGGAATACAATTTTGCTAATGCGGCATATAACGACGTCAATATCCAGTACACCCGCCAGCAAAGCAGGGTGAATGCGCTGAAACAGGAGTCTGAATTCAAGACCAACCAGCTGAACGACCTGCGCCTGCAGATCGAGAACAGCAGCAGACAACTGGAAGACGCGGCCGGCAATATCAACGAAACCGCTACCTCACTGGACCTTGTCCAGGAGACGCTGGTGCAGTTGCTGCAACAGAAGCAGGACGAAGAGAAAATACTGAACGAAGCCGATCAGGCTTATTATAACCTTCGCAACCTGCTCAACGAAAAAGAAAGCGAACTCAGGCATAAGGTGAAGGATAAGGAAATGGTGGACCAGTTGTTAACCGCCATCAAGGACCGGGTGAATGAACTCAGGTTGCAACTGGCTGGCATCAAGGAAAGGCTGAACGTGGAGTTCAAAGTGAATATTGATGATATCCTCGACGAAGCCCGCAAAACCGAAGATACCCAGGAGGAACTGCAAACCGCTTGCGACCGGATGAAGAAGCGATTGGAAAACATTGGCGAGGTGAATCCTACAGCCATTGAAGCGTTTCAGGAAATGAAGAAGCGGTATGAGTTCATCATGGAGCAGAAAACTGACCTGGTGACTGCCAAGGAAAGCCTGATGCTGACCATACAGGAAGTGGAACTGACCGCCAACCAAAAGTTTAAGGAAACATTTGACAAAGTGCGTGAGAACTTCCAGAAAGTGTTCAAAGCTTTGTTCACCGAAGAGGATACTGCCGATGTGATCATGGAAGATCCAACCAACCTGGCGGAAACCAGTATAGATATCATTGCAAAGCCTAAAGGAAAGCGTCCCAGTTCCATCACCCAGTTATCGGGTGGAGAAAAGACGCTGACCGCAACGGCCCTGCTGTTTGCGATCTACCTGATCAAGCCGGCGCCATTCTGTATCCTGGATGAGGTGGATGCACCGCTGGACGATGCCAACGTGCACAAGTTCACCAATATGATCAGGCAGTTCAGCAAAGAATCACAATTCATCATTGTAACCCACAATAAAATGACCATGAGCACGGTGGATATCATTTATGGGGTGACCATGCAGGAAGCAGGAGTCAGCAAGCTGGTACCCGTGGATTTCAGAAATCTGACACAAGTAGCGAATTAAAGTTAGTTAGGGTTAGCAAGTCATAAAGAGCCACCGCAAGGTGGCTTTTTTGTAGAGCATGCATATCGTTTATACATATTACGCATCATGATAGCATTTGAAGAAGCAAAAATTGCCGGGCTTATTTTGCATAGGGCTACAGGCGATGAAGCCACCTCGGTGATCAGCGAGACATTATTTAAGCAGGGCGATGATGAGGAAGTACAGCTTTTGAAGAAGGTCCTGTTAAAACCTTTCGCAGCTCATTCATATACATTTGAGTTTACCCACCCCGTTGACCTGGAGTTTAATGTACTGTTTAATTTGATGAAAAACATCTATGAGGGCGGAGACCTTGCCAACGGATCTGCGGATATCTTAAAACACCTGATCGCTTCATCCAGCCATCATAATATCAAAGAAGGCGATTTGTTCATTGCTCAGTTTGAAGACATCCAATTAGATCAAAAGCACTACCAGGCCATCGGGATCTATAAGTATGAGGATAAGGACAGCTTCATCGAAACTTCATTCCGGAATAAAAAAGCCGATATGTCGTTTAAAAAAGGCATCGGCACGAAGAAGCCCGACAAGGCCTGTCTGGTGATCTTCACGGAGCAGCCCTATACCATTTTAGTGATTGATAACAACAATGGGGACACCGCATATTGGCACGAGGAATTCATCCAGCATAAAGCCAAAAATGATCATGTCAACAGCACCAATAATTTCCTGACCATCACCAGGGATTTTATAACCGGCCAGATCAGGTCGGAGTTCGACATCACCAAGACAGATCAGATGGACCTGCTGAACAGATCAGTCGAGTATTTCAAGACCCATGAGCAGTTTGACAAGCAGGATTTTGAAAAGGAAGTTTTTTACCACGACAATATCATTGAGTCGTTCAGGAAATTCGATGAGTCGTACCGCTCACAGCATGAAGTGGAAGTATCGGATCAATTTGAGATCTCGAGGCTGGCTGTTAAAAAACAGGCAAAGATCTTCAAGAGTGTACTTAAGCTGGACAAGAACTTTCATATTTATATCCATGGTGGCCGGGAGTTCATTGAGCAAGGTATTGATGAGCGTGGGAGGAAGTTTTACAAGATCTATTATAACGAGGAAACTTAATGCAGAAAAAGATCTTAAAATTTGTGGTGGTTGCAGGGGTCATTGGAGCGATTATCTATCTGGTGGTTGTGCTCTATCCCAGGGTTTATGATGTGCCGGTGTTTGAGTCCAGGCCCGCTACACAGTATTGGAAGATGGCTGATGGGTCAACCATCGGGTATACTGTGATCTCCAAAAGAATGGATAAAAAACCTTATCCTGTTTTGTTTTTGCATGGCGGACCCGGGGCACATATTACAGACGGGCATATTGAAGCATTAAGACCGATCGCGGATCTTGGATACAGGGTCTATTTATATGATCAGACCGGCAGTGGGCACTCAGACCGGTTGTCAGACATCAGTCAATATGCCGTGCAGCGGCATATGGATGATATCAAGGCCATCATGCAAAAATTGAAAACTCAAAAAGTGATTTTGATAGGGCAGTCCTGGGGTGCAGTTCTGGCCACTATGTTTGCCGCGGAACATCCTGATCTGGTACACGCGATGGTATTGACCAGTCCGGGCCCCATCTTTCCAGTCAATCCGGCCTTGGCGACACTGGTGCCGCCAGATAGCATCCGGTTAAAGGAACCGGTTTATTTCAATGCTGATGGAAACAGAAAGGCTAATCATCTGCGAACCAAGGCCATGAAATTTATGGCCACTACATTGGGTCTTAAACTGGTGCCCGATGCCGAGGCAGATCAGTTCATGACGTTCCTGAATGAACAAGTGGACAGGTCTACGGTATGTGATACCTCGAAGATTCTTCCCGCATCTGCCGGCAGCGGTTATTATACGTCAGTGATGACTTTTAAATCGTTGTTAGCCATTAAAGATCCAAGGGAGAAGATTCGCAAGCTGCAAATGCCAGTGCTGGTGATGAAAGGGGAGTGCGACAACCAAAAATGGGGTTACACCAATGAGTACCTGCAGTTGCTGCATCAAAGCCAGTTTGTCTGTATACCCGGAGCGGGCCATGCGATTGCGGTGGAGCAACCCGAGTTATATATTCGTTCTATTATGATGTTCCTGGCTGAGCAATGAGGATGCTTCTTTCCACAAATCTTGGAGGTATGCTGCTGCTGGCTTACATTGCTGAGAAGGCATTTAAACCAACGGGCTTATGACACGTAGCATTTTATTCTTCCTATTCATTTCCTTATGTTTTTCTTCCAGGGCACAGACTACTATCGTACGTGACCCGGAGATTGAGAAAATGGTGAAGCAGGTATCCGCGGATTCACTGCAGGCTTATATTAAAACCCTTGTTGGCTTTGGAACCCGCAACACCATGAGTTTAGCCAATGATCCCAAAAGGGGCATCGGTGCCGCGAGAAACTGGGTGCTGTCCAAATTCAATGGCTTTGCCAAATCATCCGGTGGTCGCATGACCGCGTTTATCGACACCACTACACTCCAGCCTGATAAGCGAAGAATTGATACCCCCACATTGCTGGGTAATGTGGTCGCAACACTAAAAGGGACGGATCCGAACGATAAAAGGATCTTCCTGATCAGCGGCCATTTGGATAATATGAGAACGAGTCCGACCGATCGTTTGGGCGATGCTCCTGGCGCGAATGACGACGGTAGCGGATGTGCTGCAGTGATCGAGTGTGCGCGTATTATGAGTAAGCAGAGCTTTCCTGCGACCATCATTTTTGTGACGGTCAGTGGTGAGGAGCAGGGATTATTAGGCGCGAATGTCATGGCCACCAAGGCAAGGGCCGAGAGTTGGAATATAGAAGCAGTCTTGAACAATGATATCATGGGCAGCAATAATTCCAGTGAAACAAACATCATTGACAACACGCGGATCAGGGTCTTTAGCGAAGGCCTTCCAGCCTTTGATACGGATAAGCGCGCCAAGGCGATCCGGCAATTTGGATTGGAGAATGATGGGAAGTCGAGGCAACTGGCGCGGTATGTAAAGGAAATCGGGGAGCGATATGTAGAGAATCTGGAAGTGGTGATGATCTATCGAAACGACCGGTTCCTGCGGGGCGGGGATCACACGCCCTATGTAGAAAATGATTATGCTGCGGTCCGTTTCACGGAGATGAACGAAAACTATTTACACCAACACCAGAACGTAAGGGTGGAAAATGGCGTTCAGTATGGCGATTTGCCCGAGTTTATGGACTTTGAATATTTACGGAAGAATACGGCCATGAATCTGGCGAATCTGGCCAATCTCGCCAAGGCACCTGCCATGCCTGAAGAAGTGCGGATTGACGTGAAGCGGTTGACCAATTACAGTTATCTGAGCTGGAAAGCCCCGAAGACTGGAAAGGTAACAGGATACTATGTTTTGCTGCGCGAAACCACCAGTGCATGCTGGCAGAAAAAGATCTTCACAGAGCAGTTGGAATATCAGTTGCCCTATTCGAAAGACAATTATTTCTTTGCTGTGCAGGCTGTTGGCGAACGAGGAAATGAAAGCCTGCCCGTGGTACCGGGTGTGCAGGGCAGATAGTGAATAATTGCGGGCGATAAGAATCATGGCAACTTGGATTGTGTTGGTTTACTCTTGGAACCTAAACCAGCATTAACCGCAAGTGACTTTAACTTTTCATAACTGGCTTTTCGGATAGATTTACATCAAATCAAGTTGGCGTATGAAAAAAATTTACTTAGTGGCATTTTTATTGCTGCCTGTTTTCTTTTCGGCGCATGCACAATTGAAGCCGAAACCAGCCCTTTACGGGGCAGTTAATTATGCTACCCACGGAACGGGAGATATGTTAGGCGTGATGTTACAGGCGGGCCTTAGCCAGACCTTACATAAGAGACTGCGTTTGCAGTATGAGTTGGGATTCACATACCACACAGACGGTGATCATTTTCCGCTTGAGGTTCTGGATCCAAATATTCCGGCAGATAATCCCTATTGGGTTACGGCAGGCATACAATTCATTCCGAGATTGGTATTCAATGTGACCGGCCGGTCATTTTCGGGATTGAAGATAGGGGCAGGTCCCATGCTTAGGTATCAAATGAATTCCAACCCGCTCTCCTGGGGAAGGTCCTACGACCCACCTCTGGACATCAGGCCACAGTACTCATTCGGAGAAATTGACCGGAATCATTTGAACGTCGGTTACAATGTAGCCATCATGTATGACTTCAGGGTGTTTAAAAGATCTGGCCTTGGCGTTAACGTGCATGTTCAGAATGATACCAACGGGGATGTGATCACGGCTTTAGGAGTGCGTTATACACACTTGTTCCAATAATATCTGTCCCTTGAAAAGAATCAACAAGGCGCTGATCATTTTATTTGCCACTGTATTTTTGCAACGGGCATACGCCCAGGAGAACCTGGTCATACTGGGAACCATACATTTCGGCAACAAATGTTTCGATCATCGCGAATTGCTGGATAGGATAAAGGAGGAGAAGCCAGATATTATTCTTTGGGAGTACCATATGCCGTTCAAAAAGGTTTTTGGGCTCTTAACGGCAAATAGGTTGAGGATTTGGCATCCCGACATAGAGCAACTCGCTCTGCAACGATACAGTCGTGCTAATCCCGAATGTCAAATTCTGCCTTATGATACCAGTTTCCAGGATAAAATAGCATTTAGGAAAGAGTATGTCCGGAAGAATGATTCAGTAACCAATTTGCTTCAGGTAGCCAAATTGACTGACGCTGATAGTTTGGTGCTGCATACCTGGCTGGATGATTATGGTGAATATGATTCACTCATCATGTCAGCCAGCCTGGACAAGATCAACTTGCCTTCGTATTATGGCAGGGCACGGGAACTATACAGGGTGGAGGAGGAGCGGATCCTTCCAATAGCGAAAAAGTATCTGGATTCGCATGATTTAGTCGAGTGGTACCAAAACAGCCTCAAGTTCTGGCATGCCAGGAATCGATATATGGTGGGAAAGATACTCGAGGCCTGTCGGACCTATCCTGGAAAGAAAATCCTAGTGCTCACGGGCCTTAGCCACAAGTACTACCTGGTGGATGAGTTATCCAAGGCCGGTATCATGACATCGGTTGTGATGCTGCCATAGTTAGATCGGGGCAAGTCATCTATGGGTTATTCATCGGGGGGAAGGTGTCGCCGAACTGACATGCTCATTCATAGACTGCGATCCTGCCTCTGCTGCCGGCCAGGAAAATGCGGGTGCCTTTCTTTGCTTTCTGGCAGACATGAAAACTTTCTTTGCTGATCAGCGTCCAGGTTTTTCCGCCATCGTTGGTGATATCAACGCCACTGGTGCCGCAGGTGATCGCTTTATCCCCTTGAATAAATTCCACACAAGACCGATAGCCATGTGGTGGCACAGTCGGGTAGCTCCAATGCTTACCCAGGTCTGTGCTGATCACGCAGTTTTTTTCTGTGAGGGTATCGCGTGTAAAATCTCCTCCGACAATGATTATTCTCGGCTTTTTAGGAGGTACATTCCATATTGCGACTGAATTCGCGCCCGTGCTTTCGCTACCCTGAAGTAGCGGCAGGTCGATCCATTTTTCATGCAAAAGCAGCCTTGATTTTTTTCCTCCGGTAACTACCATCGCTTCCAGGCTGTTAAACCTGCGGATATTGGTACCGCTGGAAGCGAACATCGCTTCGCCTGCTTCAACAGCGGGGAGGTTATTGGGTTGATATCGTTGCCAGGTATTTCCATGATCACCCGTACGAGCCACGTAGATCTTACCATCAATGGGATCACCCACCACTATGCCATTGCCGTTCTCCCAGAATTCCATGGCATCCAGGAACATGCCTTTACTGCTGTCGGAATAAACGATTTTCCAGGTCTCGCCCCCATTATAGGTTTTTAAGATCAATCCCGGCTCGCCAACAGCAATGATCACAGCTGATTTATGGTCAAATCCTTCGATATCCCGAAAATCATTCTTCTCAAAACCTTTCACCTGGTTCCATGACCAGCTCACCCCGCCATTCACCGATAGGCCAACCATCCCGCCAGACCCGCTGGCCCAAATCACTTTATCGGAAACCACACTCAGTCCCCGGATCGAGATATTGTCTTTGGAGGTCAGCGTAGTAATGGTTTGGCCCTCTGACACGGAGGATATACAGAACAACAAACAGGTGAAAAACAGTTTCATCATTCAAAGTAAAATTTTATATCGTATTGGTAAAGAGTCTTTTTATCTTTCGGAAATTGCTGGCTTAAAGCCATAAACGATTGTTATACCATGAATACATTCTCCTACGGCACCGGTCAACTGACCGTGCCGATTTCCCTTGATATGGCAGCCGGTCTGGTAAAAGGGATCATTGAGGCTGATGCGCGGCGAGATATTGAGCGATCAAACCAGGGGGTGTTGCAGATCGTTGCGGAAGAAAAGCTGGTCTACGGTATTACCACCGGGTTTGGGATCCTCGCCGATACCCGTATTTCTGAAGAAGACACCCGATTGCTTCAGTATAAGATCCTGCAAAGCCATAGTGTGGGAGTAGGGGAACCCATTCCCACCGATATTGCCAAGCTCATGCTGATCACCAAAGTGCATGCGTTGGCCAAAGGGTACTCCGGGGTGCAATTGAAAACGCTTGAGAGGATCTGCTGGCATATCGACGAAGATGTGATCCCTGTAGTACCCGAGAAAGGAAGTGTAGGAGCGTCGGGTGACCTCGCCCCATTGGCCCATTTGTTTCTGCCTTTGGTCGGCCTGGGGGAATGCGTCTGGAAGGGAAGGCGATATGCTTCGGCTGACCTTCTCCGTGAGTTCGGCATGCAACCCATCGTGTTGGGTCCGAAAGAGGGGCTGGCCCTGATCAATGGAACCCAGTTCATCCTTTCGTTTGCAGTCAAGGCCGTGCAGATGCTGCACAACTGCCTGGAGTCCGCTGATATTATTGGCGCGATGAGCCTCGAGTCATTGACCGGCACCAAGGCGCCATTTGATGAACGCCTACATGCCCTCCGGCCTTTCAGGGGAAATCAACTCGTAGCTCAGCGATTGAGGAAATTGTTGGCGGATTCGCATATCATGGACAGTCACCTCGATTGCGGTCGGGTGCAGGATCCTTATTCGCTTCGATGTATGCCGCAGGTCCATGGAGCTACCAGAAATGCCTGGCTGCATTTGAAAGAGTTGGTCCATATTGAGTTGAACTCGGTCACCGATAATCCCATTATTTTTTCTGCTGATGACACGGTCAGTGGGGGAAATTTCCATGGGCAACCGCTGGCCCTGCCGCTCGATTATGCCTGTTTTGCCGCGTCGGAAATTGGAAATATATCTGATCGAAGATGTTATCTATTGCTGGAGGGAAAATGGGGACTGCCGATGTTGCTGATGAATAATGTGGGTTTGAATTCGGGATTCATGATACCCCAGTACACTACAGCGGCGTTGGTCACAGAAAATAAGACCTTGTGTTTTCCTGCCAGCGCAGACAGTATACCCACGTCGTTGGGCCAGGAAGACCATGTGAGCATGGGCAGTATCAGCGGCAGGAAATTATTGTCTGTGCTGGACAACCTGCAATACATTCTTGCGATCGAACTGATGAGCGCATCGCAAGCCATTGAGTTTAGGAGACCCCTGAAAAGCAGTGCCCTGCTGGAGTTCGCCCACAGTTATGTGCGAAGTTTTGTAGGCTTCGCCGAAGAAGACCGCATTTTTGCTGATGATATCAAGAAGATCAGGAACATCATCGGTGATTGTTCTTTCGTTCAAGAGATGAATGCATTTGCCAAATCGCAAGGAATGGATTTAAATGAAAATTACCATGAATTCAAACTCCAATAAACCTGTTGGTTCTAATGAGCCAATTAGCGAATTAGCCAATGAGTCAATTGGGTCCAATTCGTCAATCCCTAATTCGCCAATCCGTCAATCCGTCAATCCGCCAATTCCCCGCACCCCCACGGGCTCCGAATTAAGTTGCAAAGGCTGGATCCAGGAAGCCGCCCTGCGGATGCTGCTGAATAATCTTGACCCGGAAGTGGCGGAACGGCCGGACGATCTGATCGTGTATGGAGGCCGGGGAAAGGCGGCAAGAAATCACGAAGCACTTTTCAATATCATCGACTGCCTCAAAAAAATGGAGAACGATGAAACGCTCCTGGTACAGAGCGGTAAACCCGTGATGATCGTCAAAACACATGCCGATTCGCCGCGTGTGCTGATCTCCAATTCACAGCTGGTCCCCAACTGGGCAAACTGGAAACATTTCGGTGAACTCGAGAAAAAAGGCCTGATGATGTATGGGCAGATGACAGCCGGTTCCTGGATCTACATCGGATCACAGGGCATCGTGCAGGGTACCTATGAAACCTATGCGGCGGCTGCCGATAAACATTTCCGTGGTTCATTGAAAGGTACCTTGAATGTTACTGCGGGGCTTGGTGGCATGGGCGGCGCGCAACCGCTGGCTATTACCATGAATGAAGGCGTTGCCCTGATCGCGGAGGTGGAAGAATGGCGGATCGATAAACGACTGGAGACAAGATACCTCGATGAAAAATCATTGGACATTGATGAAGCGATCGACCGGGCAATTGCCTATAAGAAAGCTGGTGTTGTAAAAAGCATCGGTGTGCTGTGTAATGCCGTGCATTTATTGGAAAGATTGAATGAAAGAAACATCATCCCAGACACACTGACCGATCAAACATCCGCCCATGATCCCCTGATCGGTTACTGGCCGCACGCTATCAGTTATGAGCAGGCCAAGATCATGCGGGAGGAGAATCCGGAGCGATATATCGACCTTGCTTACGATTCGATGTACAGGCACGTAGAACTGATGCTGGCACTGCAGGCTAAAGGCGCTATTACATTCGATTACGGAAATAATATCCGGGCCAGGGCACAGAAGCGCGGTCTGCAAAACGCATTCGATTTCCCCGGATTTGTACCCGCATACATCAGGCCCTTATTCTGTGAGGGCAAAGGGCCGTTCCGATGGGCGGCACTCAGCGGAGATCCGGCTGATATCGCCGTTACCGATGAACTGATCGGATCGATGTTCCCTGAGAATGCCTCCCTGCAACGCTGGTTAAAACTGGCTAAAGAGAAAATCGCCTTTCAGGGCCTGCCCGCTCGTATTTGTTGGTTGGGCCAGGGTGAGCGTGAAAAAGCAGGACTGGCATTCAATGAGCTTGTTCGCACGGGAAAGGTAAAAGCCCCGATAGTGATCGGTCGTGATCATTTGGATACCGGATCTGTTGCCTCACCCAACCGCGAAACAGAAGCCATGCTGGATGGTTCCGATGCGGTGGCCGACTGGCCTATTCTGAATGCATTGATGAATACCGCCGGCGGGGCGTCGTGGGTTTCGCTCCATCACGGAGGCGGTGTAGGCATGGGTTATAGTATTCATGCCGGGATGGTGATCGTTGCCGATGGCACTGATGCTGCCGCAAAGCGCCTCAGTAGGGTATTGAGAAATGATCCGGGCATTGGGGTGATCAGGCATGCAGATGCGGGCTATGAACTGGCAAAAAAAACGGCAGCGATATTTGGACTGGGCATATGAGGTCGCTTAAGATCTGTATCCGTACTATGCGTTCGCTCAAGATCCACATCTCACCTTGATTCAATAAATAAGAAACTAGTTTAACTTGCCGCATGGTCAGAACGGTAGACGATTTCAGATATATTTTTTTCATCGGAGTGGCGGGCACAGGCATGAGCGCGCTTGCCCAATACCTCAAGGGCATTGGCAAAGGAGTGTCGGGGTCCGACCGGTATTTCAGCAAGGGTGAAGCTGCCGACATTCGCAGTAAGCTCGAAGCTGAGGGAATCCATTGCTTTCCACAGGATACTACCGGCATCACCGAAGACACGGATCTGGTAGTGGTATCTGCTGCTATTGAAGATACCGTTGAGGAAGTGCAAAAAGCAAAAGCGCTCAACATCCCCATCATAAAACGAAGTGAATTGCTTGCCTTGATCTGCGCATCAAAAAAAACCATAGCCGTCGGCGGCACCTCCGGCAAGAGCACCACCAGTGCCATGATCTTCGACATTCTATCTCATGCTGGTATGGATCCAAGTATCATCAGCGGGGCTGGATTGACCAGCATCATCAAAGAAGGCAAGATCGGTAACGCCAAAGTGGGTAAGGGCGAATGGCTGGTGATTGAAGCGGATGAAAGCGATGGATCCATCGTGCAATATCATTCGGAGATCGGCTTGTTACTGAATATCGACAAGGACCACAAGGAGATCGATGTGCTGATGGATATCTTTAAAACCTTCCGGAAGAACAGCAGGAAGTTTGTGGTGAACCGTTCGCATACACTGGCAGCTACCCTAAGTTCAGATGCCGCAAATGATTTTTCCTTTGATGCTTCCACCGGGTCCCGGTATATCGCAACGGATTTTAAACAGGAGGGATTGGCGATTCATTTTAAGGTCAATGACGTACCATTTACCCTGCATACTGTGGGTAAGCATAATATGGAGAATGCCCTGGCCGCCGCTGCAGTTGCAGCCCTGACAGGCGTAGACCTGGCACTCAGCGCTGAAGCCATTGCAAGATACGAAGGCATCTACCGCAGGCACCAGGTCATAGGGAAGAAACATGGTGTGATCCTGATAGACGACTACGCCCATAACCCGGTGAAATGCGCCGCATCCATCAGGGCCTGCCAGCCTATCTCCGGAAAACTGATCGCGTGGTTCCAACCTCACGGGTACGCACCAACGAAGTTTTTGCGGAAGGATTTCTGTGAGGAGATCAGCGCGGCCATGCGACCGCAGGATGAGATCTGGATGAGCGAGATCTTCTATGCCGGCGGCACCACCACTAAAGATATTTCGGCGGCAGACCTGATCAACGACCTGAAGGAAAAAGGGATCAATGCGCATTTTGTGGAAGATAGAAATGACCTCGTGAAAGAGGCCACGCGGGATATAAAAGGCGATACCGTATTGCTGTTAATGGGAGCCCGAGACCCCTCGCTCGAATATTTTGCAGCCCAGGTCTGGCAGGAATTAGGATGATACACCTGATCACAAATATCAAATCGCTGGTTGGGGTGCATGACCCTAAAAGTCCGCTGCGGGGGCAGGCATTACAGCATCTTCCCACCATCGAGAACGCCTGGCTGTTGCTGGATCACGGATTCATCGCGGGATTTGGGAAGATGGCTGATGGTGCCATGCCTTCTGTTCCAGCTGTTACAGATGCTTCCGGACATGTTATTCTTCCTTCGTGGTGCGACTCCCATACGCATCTCGTTTATCCTGCCAGCAGGGAAGATGAGTTTGTTGACAAGATCAAGGGCCTCAGCTATGCGGAGATAGCCGCTAAAGGAGGGGGGATACTCAACTCGGCAGTTAAACTGAACGAAATGGGGGAAGACGAGTTGTTCAAACTGGCGTTAACGCGTCTGGACGAGATCAGGGCCATGGGGACCGGGGCCGTGGAGATCAAAAGCGGTTATGGCTTGACGGTAGAAGGGGAGTTGAAGATGCTCCGGGTGATCAGGCGTTTGAAAGAAAGATCCACCATGATCATCAGGTCAACTTTCCTCGGTGCACATACTTATCCAGCTGCATTTAAGGACGATCATGAATCGTATATCAGGATGATCGGGGATGAGATGCTGCCCGTGATCGCTGCCGAGAAACTGGCCGATTATATCGATGTGTTTTGCGAGCAGGGATTTTTCAATCGGGAAGAAACAGAGCGAATTTGCCTGATGGGTAAACAATTCGGGCTGAAACCAAAGATCCATGCCAACCAACTCAGTCTCTCCGGCGGAGTTCAGGCAGGTGTACACGTGAACGCGGTTTCCGTTGATCACCTGGAAACCATGGATGAGGTTGCCATCTCCCTTCTGGCTTCCTCAAATACCATCGGTACCTTACTTCCCACTGCGGCTTTTTTCCTGCGGATGCCATTTCAACCGGCGCGGCAGATGATCGATGCGGGCTGTGCCATTGCCCTGGCGTCCGATTATAATCCCGGGTCTTCCCCGAGCGGGAACATGAACCTGGTGGTATCCATGGCCTGCATTGGCATGCGTATGCTTCCGGAAGAGGCCATCAATGCCGCTACCATCAATGGAGCCTTTGCCATGGAATGTGCCGATGAAGTGGGCTCGGTGTCGGTAGGCAAAAAAGCCAGATTGAACATCACGGTGCCCATGTCATCGGTCGCCCATCTTCCCTATGCCTTCGGTAATATCTTACTACAGCCGCTGGATAAATTCCTGATGGCTTAGTTCTTTTTCCGATATTGCCGATCAATACGATTTTATGAATGGACTAACAGTGGAATGGATGCTGATCATTGTTTCGGGTATGGTGGTGATGTCGTATTTCTACTCTGTCATCAGTAAGTTTATAAGGATACCCTCGGTATTGCTGTTGTTATTCACAGGTGTAGGTCTTCGCATACTCGCTGACTCAACCGGAACAAAGGTGACGCTGCCTGATTCTCTGGTGCAGTTGCTTGGGATCGTGGGTCTGGTGATGATCATCCTCGAAGCGGGGCTGGACCTGAAGTTGAAAAAGGAGAAGCTCAGCCTGATCAGGAACACGTTTTTCTCAGCGCTGGTGATCCTGCTGGCATCTTCTTTCCTGATCGCATACATGCTGGAGTATTTTTTGAGCGAGCCGTTCATGAAATGCCTTGTATATGCCATTCCCCTGTCGATCATGAGTAGCTCAATTGTGATCCCGAGTATCCATAACCTGACTGAAAGAAAAAAGGAGTTTCTGGTCTATGAAGCATCATTCTCAGATATCCTGGGCATCATGTTCTTCAACTTCCTTACGGCGAGCAGCACGATCACGCTGGCGTCTATAGGTGGTTTCCTCGGAAGCCTTTTGATATCCATCATCCTGTCCATCGTTTTTTCCATCCTGCTATTCATCATTCTGGTTCGCAGCACCGTGCAGATCAAATTCTTTTTAGTATTTGCCTTGCTGGTGGCCATATACGTCAGCGGAAAATTACTCCATCTCCCGTCCCTGCTGGTTATTCTGGTTTTCGGCCTCTTCATCAACAATCTTGAATCGGTCCGTTTTGACTGGTTCAAAAAGATGTTCCCCGAGAAAACTGTCAAGGATCTGCAGCACCTCCTGCATACCATTACGGCAGAATCCTCCTTTCTCATTCGTACTTTTTTCTTCATTATATTTGGATTCTCGATTACTCTCGGATTCCTGGAAAACAAGGAAGTGCTGGTTACGGGCGGGCTTGTAGTATTGACCCTTTTTGTGGTCAGATTTCTCTACCTGCGGTTCTTTTTGAAGACAAATGTGTTTCCGGAATCGTTCTTTATTCCAAGGGGATTAATTACTATTGTATTGTTCTACAAAATTCCCCCGGAATTTCGGTTGGAGAGTTTTGATGACGATATACTTTTCTTTGTGATCCTGGTAACAGGGCTGATTATGACCACGGGCATGATCTTTTATAAAAAGCCCTCTTCTGAGATTGTCGAAGAAGGAAATTTTTTAGACCGTGAGGATATTTCATAGCGTATGAAACATTTCAGGTACTATTCCAAGCAGGACATTCTGAACATCACGCATCTTCGCCGATATGAGACCAAACTGGGCGAAAAGTTGCGATCTCCCGAGGCAGAAAAAGACCTGATTGCCCAACTTGCTGCTAGTTCTTCGAAATTTGTCGTTTTTGGTATTCCTGAAGATGTAGGCGTTCGTGCCAATCACGGCATAGGGGGCGCCGATTCCTCCTGGCTACCATTTGTGAATTCATTTGTGAATGTGCAAAGCTGCGACCGTTTCACCGGTGATGAGGTGATACTGCTGGGGCATTTCGATTTTTCCGACATCGAGCAGGTGATCGATGCCAATGCAAAAAGTTACGAGGAAAGAATTGACGCGCTGCGCCACGCAGTTTCCAATATTATTGATGAAGAGGTGGAAGATCTGGTTAAGGCAATAACTGCGGCAGGAAAAATTCCAATCGCCATAGGGGGCGGACATAATAACTCATATCCGATCATCAAGGGATCTGCAAAAGGACTCAGCAAGGCCGGTAAAATAGAGAAGCAGACGATCAATGCCGTGAATGTAGATGCCCATGCTGATTACCGGATCAGCGAGGGCCGCCACAGTGGTAACGGATTTCGTTATGCCATGGAGGAATCTTATTTGAAACGATATGCAGTTGTAGGGCTACACGAGAACTACAATTCGCAAAGCATGATGGATGACCTGTACAGCAACATGAACATCCAGTATGTGAGTTTTGAAGATATTTTTATTTTGGAAAAGCTGAATTTCAGGCAGGCCATTGCCCAGGCATTCAGTTTTACGGATGATGATTATACCGGTGTTGAACTAGACCTCGATGCCATCCGGGAAACCCTGAGCAGCGCAGTATCTCCAGTGGGTATTACAGCTATACATGCCCGTCAGTACATGGTATTTGCAGCCGCCAACCCGAAGATCGCCTACCTGCATATCTGCGAAGGAGCGAGCAAATTAGACGACGGCCGGACGGACGAAAAAACAGGCAAGCTCATCGCTTACCTGGTCACTGATTTTATTAAGTCGGCCTTGTCGTGATTATTTTTTCATGGTGATCAGCATCACGCCGTGCTTGCCTTTGTCGCCATACAGGGCTTTGGCAGCCTCACCCTTCAGCACCGTTAACTCGGCAATTTGGTCAGGGGATATTTTCATGACTTCTTCTGCCGTCGTTTCTTTCCCGTCGACGAAAACGATGGGTTTTGTCTTTATGTCTTTTACCATCATTTCTTTATTCGGGTCAGTGGGTTGGCCTGCCAACTTGGGATCTTTTAGATCTTTTGGGTCAATTGGGTAACCGACCACCGTCTTTTTCAGGATAAGATCGATTCGGTTTTTACCATCTTCTTTGGTCACATTGACAGCGGCGATTTTACCGGGCTCGATGCTTCCGACAATCTCCGGGGTTACCGTTATGCCGTTGATCGTATAAATCGCATTGTCAGGGATCTTGCTGGTGTCCGATTTTTTCTGGAGTGAGGATCCACTGAATTTGAGGGTATCCGCGACAAGTGTTGTTTTCTCGTTTTTCATGCCGGGTACTACGGTGTCTGCCCTGATCATGGTTATGGTGGGCTTGACCGGATTGGTGTTCACCTGCACATCTTTCGAAAAATATTCTTCAATAGACGTCAGGATCTTTTCTGCCATCTTCTTCTGATTATCGCTGTTGCTGATGAATGACCTGTCGTTCGGGTTCGATAAATATCCGCATTGGATGACGGCGGCGGGGCATTTATTGGCTTCGAGTACCCAGATGCCATGGGTGGTCCTTTTCCTGATGGTTTGGTCGGTTTTATAAATGCCTGAAAGATTGCTTAAGAGGAGGCTGGCAAAACGTACGTTTTCTTCGTGAAAGTCGGGGTTCCGCGCGGCGATAAAGGTCTTCATGCCTGAACTGTCAGGCGATTTCGACCAGTTCATGTGCAGAGACACGAATAGGTCTGCCTTTGCCTGTTCAGCGAATACGGTTTTGTCTTTGAGAGGCTGCAACTCATCGGCGGAACGGGTCAGCACGATGTTGATGTTTGGGTTGTTGCTGAGTGATTTGATCAGGAGGGCCATGGACAGTGCCAGGTCTTTCTCCTTCAATGAACCGGCGACCCTACCGGGGTCGCTGCCACCATGACCGGCATCCACCACTACGGTGTATTTCTTTTCCAGTTTTAACGGACCGGGCTCCGGATGGGTGAGCAGATTATTCGCTTTCACCCCGAAGGTGAACACCAGGATGAAAATAACGGGGATCATCATGAGGCGACTGAGGTAGCTGAATCGCTGATGTTTTTTCGTGATCATAGAGATTCGTCTTTTGATGGATGATTGAAAGAATGAATTGGTCAGTAAACTGCTGTGTTGGGGAAAGGAGGCCTCGAGGATCAGTTTGGCAAAAGCTTTTACATCACCGTTTCCAATCGTCTTCTTGTCAGCAATGAATTCGTGGATCATGGCCAGTTCTTTCCGAGCCAGCCAGAAGAAGGGGTTGGCCCAAAAGAATACCAGGCTGAGATGAACGAAGATCTTATCCCAGCTGTGCTTCTCGCGGATATGCACCAGTTCGTGTTCCATGATGCGTTTGCCGTTTTCGGAATCGGGGGAGATCTCTTCGTTCCAGAACAGGTATTTGAAGAAGCTGAACGGTGTTCCGTGCTCGCGGGTGTTCAGGAAAAGGATATCACCAAGGTGAATGTGGTTATACTTTTTGACCATGGCTGCTATCTTGATTAGACCGGTGATCAATATGGCCAGGATGACGGCCGATACGATCGCATAGACAGATCCAACCAGGAGTTCGGTGGACAGATGCCATCCGGATCCAGGTGCTTCATTGAACAGGTGGTCATCGGCTTCTGCCACGATTTTCATGGCCGTAAAGATCTTGCTGCTACTCTCCTCCGGGGCAATGATGTTAATGTCCAGCAGGGGCAGTAAGATGGATATGGGAATGATGGCAAGCAGGTAGAACCTGTTCCATTCATGGAATATTTTATTCCTTAAGGCCAGGTGATAGTAGCCATACAGGATGCCGGAGCAGAAGATGACCTTCAGTAAATAATAGGATAGCGCTATCATTTTTTTCCCGTTTTAAGTTGTTTGAGCAATAACTCCAGGTCCTGCACGGAGATCTTGTTTTTGTCTACCAGGAATGAAACCACCTCCTGGTAAGATCCTTCGAAATATCCTTTGGTCAGTCCGGACAGTGCCATATTGGTGTATTCGTCGCGCTGCACTTTAGCGTAATAGTGGTTAAACCGACCACTGCCTTTGATGCCCACGTATTTTTTCTCCACCAGGATCTTAAGCAGGGTGGCTACGGTGTTGTGGTGGGGTTTTGGATCGGGCATGGCATCCACGATGTCTTTCAGCATGCCGCCATCTGGCTGGCTCCAGACCGCCTGCATCACCTGCTCTTCGGCTTTCGTCAATGTCTTCATGAACTAAATATTTAGTCTAAGATAAACTAGTTTTCTAGTTCATCAAATATTTTTTCGAATTTTTTTTTAATACCCTTGCCATCCTGGCATTTGTCTGGGGTGTGTTCCTTGGGCCCGTAGGTATGGTGACAGGTATTACTGCCCTGAGCCAAATCAAGGAACGAAATGAGGCCGGAAGGGGATGGGCCATTGCAGGGATCGTCATTGGGGCCATAATAACCGCTTTTATTCTGACGATGGGTGCTTTCGGAGGTTGGTTTGCCTAACCTGATCATCCTGCCTTATCCAGAGCACCGATCCATCGGCGTCTTTCTTGTTTAACCCTGTTCCTGTAAACAATGATTGATGCCCCTCGCCCTCGCGCTCTTATCATATTTTTTCTTAATTTACCCCTCTATTCAAAAACTACGATTCATCTATGCCGGATTTTCAGGTAAAAAAGCAGCCGAAAGTTTATGATGTTGTTATCGTTGGCTCGGGTGCAGGAGGTGGTATGGCCGCTTATACCTTATCAAAAGCAGGACTGAAAGTCTGCCTGCTGGAAGCAGGACCCATGTATGATCCTGCAAAAAATGTAACCCAATTAAAAAATCCATGGGACTCTCCCCGTCGCGGTGCAAGCACGAAATTTCGCCCATTCGGTGATTTTGATGCCAGCTATTGGGGCTGGGAGATCGAGGGTGAACCCTACACGAAGGCCGCAGGTACCAATTGGGACTGGTGGCGCGCACGTATGCTTGGTGGCCGTACCAATCACTGGGGCCGCATCTCGCTTCGTTTTGGACCTAAGGATTTTAAGCGTAAGAGCATAGACGGACTGGGCGAAAACTGGCCCATTGGCTATGAAGATATCAAGCCTTTTTATGATCGGCTCGACAAACTGGTAGGGGTTTTTGGAACCAATGAAGGGCTTGAAAATGATCCCGATGGATTCTTCCTTCCACCACCCAGACCTCGTCTGCACGAATTGATGATCAAGAAGGCCGGGATGAAATCCGGTGTTCCCGTGATCCCTTCAAGGCTGTCTATCCTCACACAGAAGATCAATGAAGAGCGCGGCGCCTGTTTCTATTGTTCACAGTGTAATCGTGGCTGCCAGGTCCATGCCGATTTCTCATCTTCCTCTGTTCTTGTGAAGCCCGCTATCGCAACAGGTAATGTGGACGTGGTACCCATGGCGATGGCGCGGGAAGTGTTGACGAATGATCAGGGACTGGCCACCGGTATCTCTTATGTGAGCAAAGACGACATGATGGAATACCAGGTGATGGGCAGAACGGTCATACTTGCTGCCAGTGCCTGTGAGTCTTCCAGGCTCATGCTGAATTCAAAATCAAAAGCGCATCCAAATGGATTGTGTAATTCCAGTAACGTAGTAGGACATTACCTGCACGATTCCACGGGCGCAGCCATGGGCGGCGTACTTCCTCATCTGTTTGGCCGTAAAAGGTATAATGAAGATGGCGTGGGTGGCATGCACGTATACTCTCCATGGTTCGGCGAAAACAAAAAGCTCGATTTCCCACGCGGATACCATATTGAATACTGGGGTGGTATGGGTCAGCCCGCATATGGCTTCGGCATGGGCATGCAGGGCATGAATGGCACTTATCCCGTGAACGGACAGAAAAAAGAAGCCGGTGGTTACGGAAGATCTTTGAAAGAAGATATCCGGTTCTTCTATGGCGCTGGGGTAGGTATGGCAGGAAGGGGCGAAGCCATTGCTACTTTTGATAACTATTGCGAGATTGATCCAAACGTGGTGGACAAATATGGTATTCCTGTTCTCAAATTCAATGTGAAATGGAGTGATCACGAAGTGAAACAGGCCAAGCACATGAAAGAAACCTTCCGCGAAATGATGCATAATATGGGTGCAGTCATTACCTGGGGTGATGATGATGCCAAAAATAATTATGGCCTTGAAACACCGGGTAAGATCATTCATGAAGCAGGTACCGCTCGTATGGGTGATGATCCCAAATCGTCGGCCTTGAATAAATGGAACCAGGGGCACGATTGCAAAAATCTTTTTGTAGTAGATGGCGCGGCGTTCACCTCGCAGGCCGATAAGAATATTACCTGGACCATCATGGCGCTGTCTATGAGGGCATCCGAGTACCTGATGGACAGCATGAAAAAGAAAGAGATCTAAACATTAATAAACCATCCATGGATAGAAGACAATCCCTTAAAGCCCTGGCGGTTGGAACCGTATCTGCAAGCCTGCTGTTGGATGCCTGTAAAACGGCTGATAAGAAAACAGACGAGGCTTCGAAGGCGCCTTCAGTGAATGAAGGTGGTGGTTCTCCCGGGTTGGACCGCCAGCCCGAAGAGATCGCCCATTATAAAGAGGTCACTTCGAAAACTTTTTTTAATGATCATGAAATGGCTACCATTGCCGTACTCGCAGATATCATCATCCCGAAAGATGAAGTTAGCGGGAGCGCTACGGATGCTAAAGTGCCTGAGTTCATCGAGTTCATCGTGAAAGATATGCCTCATTACCAGACTCCGATGCGGGGTGGTCTGAAATGGCTCGATATCCATTCTTACAAGAAGTTTGAAAAAAGTTTCAAAGACCTCAGCAGCACGCAACAAATTGAGATGGTGGACATGATCGCATACCCAAAGAAAGCGAAGCCTGAGCACGCACAGGGCGTGGCATTCTTCAACACCATGCGTGATCTCACGGCCACGGGCTTTTATACTACAGAGATGGGCGTGAAAGACGTAGGCTACATCGGCAATGCCCCTAATCAGTGGAATGGCGTGCCCGACGATGTGTTGAAGCAATACGATCTCGCCTATACGGAGAAGGAACTTAAGGAATGTGTGAAGTACTCATAGTCTAACAATCATCTATACACGTAAAAAATCATTGATCCAACATGCATAACGCAAATAAGAAGAAAAAGTATGAACGCAGGCAGTTCCTCCGGGATGCTACCCTGGCTGCAGCAAGTTTTACCATTGTGCCTCGCCACGTACTTGGTAAGGGTTTCACGGCTCCGAGTGATACCCTGAACATAGCCGGTATCGGTGCGGGCGGGAAAGGCGAGTCAGATCTCGCTGAATTTGCGAAAAGTCCGAAAGCCAATATCGTTTGTTTTGCCGATGTTGATGATCGCCAGATCACGGCATCTGTAAATCGTTTTCCTAAAGCAAGAAGGTATAAGGATTTCAGGGAAATGCTGGAAAAAGAACACAAGAATATTGACGCGGTGTCTGTATCCACGCCTGATAATATCCACGCCGTGGCGGCCCTTCCTGCGATGCAATTGGGAAAACACGTGTATGTGCAGAAGCCATTGACCCACGATATCTACGAAGCCCGTGTATTGACAGAGGCTGCAAAAAAATATAAAGTGGTTACCCAAATGGGTAACCAGGGTGGTTCCGGTGACGGTGTTCGCCGTACCAAAGAATTGATCGATGCCGGTATGATCGGCGATGTCCATACCATTCAGTGCTGGACCAACAGGCCGGTATGGCCCCAGGGCCTGCCTACCCCAACGGGCAAGCACGATATTCCAAAGGAACTGGATTGGAACCTTTGGCTTGGCCCTGCCAAACTGATGGATTTCAACCCTGCATACCTCCCGTTCAACTGGAGGGGCTGGTGGGCATTCGGTACTGGTTCCCTGGGTGATATGGCCTGCCATATCATGGATCCTGTTTTCCGTTGCACTCCGATCGATTATCCAACAGACGTGGAAGCAAGTGTTGCCACGCTCTGGAGTAAGATGTGGGACGATACCCAGAATCCTGATTCTTGTCCTGCTTCCTCCATCATTCACCTGACCTACCCCCGCACTGACGGAAAAGGAACCATCAAGGTGTCGTGGTACGACGGCGGTTTATTGCCCCAGCGTCCTGATGAGTTGGGAACGGAGGAACCTTTTGGAAACTGGGATGGTGGAGTGCTGTTCATGGGTACCAAAGGAAAACTTTTGGCTGATTGCTATGGCGCCAATCCACGTTTATTACCAACCTCTAAAATGAAACAGGAAACCCTGCCTAAGGAAACCATCAAACGTGTTCCTGAAGGGCACTACGTGCAGTGGGTGAATGCCTGCATCGATGGCTACGGAAAAGGCTTTACCTCTTCACCATTTGATTTTGCCGGACCTTTCACAGAGAGTATCCTCATTGGAAATCTGGCGCTTCGTGCCTTCCAGCTAAAGAATCCAAAGTTAAAAGACTGGAACGATAAATGGCTGGGCCGGAAGAAACTGCTGTGGGATGCCAAAAACCTTACAGTCACCAATTTCGACGAAGCCAACCAGTGGGTGAAGCGGGAATACCGGGATGGCTGGAAGCTTGTATAAATATTCGCGAATTGACGAATTGGCGAATTGGCGGATTAGAAAGAATTCGGCAATTCGTCAAACCGTCAATCCGACAATTTCTCTATATTTGCCTCGAAATAATCGCTTTATGGATAAAAGGATCACTACACTCATTTTTATCTTCGTTGTATATTTGCTCCTGGCGCTGACGATGGTTTTATCTACTACCGGTCAAAAAGTGCTGACCATGTTCCTTTTTGGGATCAGTGGATTAGGTATCTTCTTTTTATTCTTCTTCCTCTGGCTGATGGCCAGGAAGGATTAACTCATTGGCTCATTGGCTCATTGGCTCATTGAATACTCATTGAGACATCAAATAACTGGAGTCCCTATATAGGGGCTCTTTTTTTGCAGCACCTATCCTCATAAAAAGCAATTAGCTAACAAGCTAATACACTACGCCCTGCATAGTAACATTTGTCCCGATAAGAGATTTTTTTAATTGTATTTAAATGGGGAAAGGTATCTTGCCTCGGCGCCAATGGTATTACACACAGCATCGCCACCAGGTGATACATGAACTCCTTCAGGATCTTTCTTTGATGATTAGTTTCCATAGCCACGTTAAACAGTTTTACATGGAGGCGAAAAACGAATCTGTACAACCGGTAACCATTAACATTACACGCTCGCTTGAAAAAGAAAAACCATGAACCATAAAAAATCGTACACCTTCTTTTTCGGTCATCTATTCATATTCATCATCCTCCTCTTCCAAATTAATGGTGGCGTTATAGGTCGTCTCCCAGGATGTGACCGCCTCATCGCTCAATAATTCAATAATATCATAAATCGGATCTGTTTTTCTTTTCCATTCCAAAACCTCTTCGGCCTGGAACATCGAAAGGAATACGCAATGATCACTCTCCACATTGATCCTGATCAGGCTGATCGGCATCTCTTTCTTCTCCTGTATCAGATAATAGCAAGCAGGCTCAAGCAACGCATACGAATACATAACTTCAGTTTTATACAATAAAAAAATCAGTCTGGGGTAAGTATCAGAACTTAAAGACTTGAACTAATGGGTAGTAGTGGTGTTGCTAAGCAGAATTAGAAAATTCCATAGGCGGATCACTTCTTTAAAATTACAAATAATGAACCTCCCGCCAAGTTTCTTTCCCCCAAAAGAATATGGTTTTTACAGAACATTAATACTTGCTATTGAAAATCAATGAGTTATATTAGCTGCTTGAGTTGTGGAAAACCAAAGGCTGCTTGCTAATTCCGGCTGCAATAGTTTTAAACGTAAATTCGCTGGCTTTTTAAGAATATGGCTAAAGAGAAAGAAACCCCGTTATTTGAGTACACTGAGGATTCCATCAAAAGTTTAGATTGGCGTGAGCACATCAGGCTAAGGCCCGGTATGTATATTGGTAAATTGGGCGATGGCAGCAGCCCGGATGATGGCATATATGTATTGGTGAAGGAAGTAATCGATAACTGCATTGATGAGCATACGATGGGGTATGGCAGGCAGGTGGATCTACAAATCAAGGACAGTACGGTGACCATACGCGATTATGGACGGGGAATTCCGTTGGGTAAGGTGGTTGATGTGGTGAGTAAGATCAATACGGGCGCTAAATACGATAGCCGGGTGTTCCAGAAAAGTGTGGGTTTGAATGGGGTGGGCACCAAAGCGGTAAATGCCCTCAGTCAATACTTCAAAGTCAGCTCTTTCCGCGAAGGGAAAGTGAAGACCGCCGAGTTCGAAAAAGGGGTTCTCATCACCGAGCATAAAGAAGGGAAATCTGCTGAGTCCAATGGCACTATCATCACCTTCGTGCCGGATGATCAGGTTTTCCGGAACTTTCATTTTATCCCCGAATACCTGGAGAACCAGATCTGGAACTATTGTTACCTGAATGCTGGGCTCATCATCAATTACAATGGAAAGAAGTTCGTCAGTAAGAACGGTCTGCTTGACTTGTTGTTGCGGAAAACCAACGAAGATGAGATCAGGTATCCGGTGATCCACCTTAAGGCTGAAGATATTGAAGTGGCGCTCACCCATAACAACGAGTATGGGGAAGATATCTACAGTTTCGTAAATGGTCAGTATACCACACAGGGTGGTACTCATGTGGCTGCTTTCCGCGAGGCCTATGTGAAAACGATCCGTGAATTCTTTAAGAAAGACTTCGACACCTCCGATATCAGGCAGTCTTTGGTGGCGGCCATTTCAGTGCGGGTTCAGGAACCCGTTTTTGAATCGCAAACCAAGACCAAACTGGGCTCTCAGTATGTATTCGAAGGCGGGCCTTCGATGAAGAATTTTGTAGCTGATTTCTTTCTGAGGGAACTGGATAATTTTCTTCACAAAAATCCCGCTGTTGCCGATGCCATCAAGAAGCGGATCGAGCAGAGCGAGCGCGAAAGGAAGGATATGGCCGGTATTAAGAAACTGGCCAACGAACGGGCCAAGAAGGCCAACCTGCACAATAAAAAATTACGGGATTGCCGCTTGCATTTTAACATGGAGCCGCCGGCCCGAAATAAAGAGCAGTTTATCGCCCAACAATTGCTCACTACCATCTTCATCACAGAAGGTGACTCTGCCAGTGGCTCTATCACCAAATCAAGGGAAGTGGAGACGCAGGCCGTATTTAGCCTCAGGGGTAAACCGCTGAACTGTTTTGGGCTGACCAAAAAAATCGTTTACGAAAATGAAGAGTTCAATCTCCTGCAGCATGCGCTGAACATTGAAGAGGGGATTGAAGGCCTTCGTTACAACAATATCATTATTGCAACGGATGCAGACGTGGACGGTATGCACATCAGGCTGCTGCTCATGACTTTCTTCCTTCAGTTCTTCCCTGACCTGATCCGCGATGGCCACGTGTATATCCTGGATACACCTTTATTCCGGGTAAGGAATAAACAGGAAACGATCTATTGTTACCATGAACATGAAAAACAAAAGGCCATGAAGAAACTGGGCGAGAAAGCAGAGATCACCCGGTTCAAAGGATTGGGAGAGATCTCGCCCGACGAATTCGGAAGGTTCATTGGCGCTGACATCCGCAAGCAGCCTGTGATCCTGGAGCAGCATACCCATATCCAGCAATTGCTGGAATATTATATGGGAAAGAATACGCCCGAGCGCCAGGATTTCATCGTTACCAATCTTCGTGTTGAGCAGGATGAAGTAGAGGGGGTGGCGGCAGCAGAACCCGTTGCCGAATAATCTGATTGTTGAATTTATTTTTTGATCCTATATGATCCATATTGTATTTAATACGGCAGATGTTGATGTTTTAAAACAGGCTCTAGAACTTGAAGCGTCTATTGCCGGTGATGTCCTCGAGATAAAAGATGATTACGCAGTGGGTCCGCTTGCGAACCTCTACACAGAAGAGGGACGCAACGCCAGAAATGAATGGTGGAAGCAGGTATTGCAGGGCGGGGATTATGATGGCCTTGTTGAGAAAGGTGCAGTGAATGATGATGCAACTGTAGCCATGTTGAAGGAAAGGCTTGACGCTGATGATGCCGAGGTGATCTGGATCTGGGCTGCCCAGAATAAGCACGACGTGTGTGGATATTACTGGCTGATGAGTCAGTTGAAAGAATATCAGTCGCGCATCTTCATTCTATATCTGAACAACCTGCCTTTTATCAATGAGAAAGGACATATTTTTTATCCCGAGTGGATCCATGTGATCCCGCCAAAAGAGTTTCTTAAAGCCAGGAAACTGGCCAGGCCCATTACCTTGTCGGAGTTTGAAGTAGACCCCGACGAATGGAAAAAGCTGATGGGTGAGCATAAGATGGTGCGCATCCTCGAAGGCGGCAAGAAGCTTGCTCAGTACGACGCAGATCATTACGATGCGGACCTGAAAAAATTCATCACCACCGAATGGCAGAAAGCGTCTAAGATCATACACCAGTTCCTGAATAAAAATAAACAGACCACGGGGGATGCCTACCTGCTCTGGCGTTTGAAGCAGATCATTGCGGAGAGTGGTCTGGATGTACAGGGTTCTGTGGGTGCTATGAAGGATTTTGAATTGAAACTGCGGGCTGTTGCAGAAAGCGAACAGTAGCATAAGTGGATAAAACAAAGGCCGGCGATAGTAGTATCGCCGGCCTTTGTTTAAAATCGTGTTCAAAATCGTCAGGACTTAATCTTAAAATCAACCTTACCGATCGTTCCAGTAAAGGGAAATTCACCTTTGGTTCTGTACATGACATCAACTGGCGTTCCGGTGTCCCTGCCTATCTCAAATGGCTCAAGACCATGCCTGAAGGCCGTTCTGGCCATCTTAGCTTCTCCAACGGCCTGTCCATTGACCAGGAGCACAATGGTGCCTCCACCTTCTTTAGTGCCGTCAGGTGTGAATGTGGTTGATACGGTAACCTTGCCCTTCGGAAGAGCGGATTTCCCGGTGATACGCACTTCAGAGATCTCGAATACATTATAGTGGAATACGGGTTTGTTGTTCATTACATACAAGGTCCAGCCCGCTGAGAATGCGCCCGCGCAGGCGATCACCCCTTGTGCGCCCTTTTCCGGCACTACGATCTCTGCATCGATGGAATTGGGCCGGGGGAATAGTTGCGGGCCGATGGGTTCCGGGAGTTGTACATTGTTCCCAAAATATGTCCAACTTGTTTTCGGTGGACCAGATGCGCGAAGCTTGGGGTCCATTCTTTCTGAAAATCTTGCATCCAGGGGATATACGTCATACTTATTTGCTTCCACTTCAAAGGCATCCTGTAGTTCTTTCAGTTTTTCTGCGTTGGAAGCAGCCAGGTCGTTGGCTTCACTGAAATCCTCATCTACGTGATAGAGTTCCCATTTTGCATTCTTTAGTTCAGAAGTTTTCTTTCCTGCGGTTTGCCATGGCACGCCGAATCTTGATGCGGCCACCCATCCATCTTTATAAATGGCCCGGTTGCCCGCTAATTCAAAGTACTGAACTGTACGGGTGCTTTTTGCGTCACCCTGATCGAAAGAATACAACATGCTTACCCCGTCCAGCGGTTTTTGCTTTATCCCATTGACATAGTCCGGCTGCTGGATTTTACAGGCTTCCAGGATAGTGGGAACCACATCGATGACATGGTGCCATTGGGGTCTGAGTTCGCCCTTGGCCTTGATCCCTGTGGGCCAATGTACCACCAGGGGGTTGCGTGTGCCACCATAGTGGCTGGCAATTTGTTTGGTCCACTGGAATGGCGTGTTCATGGCCCAGGCCCAACCCACAGGCACGTGTGGCTCGCTGCTCGGGCCACCGATCTCATCGATCCGCTTCAGCGAGCTGGCCAGTCCAAGTTGTATTCCAAGGAGACTGGCAAGCTCACTGAAAGTGCCTTCCAGTCCGCCTTCAGCGCTTGCGCCATTATCGCCCAGAATACAGAAGATGAGGGTATTGTCGAGTTCCCCGGAAGTTTCCAGCGCGTCGATCAGGCGTCCGATCTCATGGTCCGTATGTGCCATGAAAGCTGCATAGTTTTCCATCAGGCGTGTATAAACCTTGCGTGCTTCAGGTGATTGAGATTCCCAGGACGGAATGTCTGAAGGTCGGGGTGTCAGCTTGGTACCCTTAGGGATGATCCCCATTTCGATCTGTTTGGCGTGAATGAGTTCCCTTTCCCTGTCCCAGCCATGGTCATATTTGCCTTTGTACTGATCCCGCCATTCTTTGGGGGCATGATGGGGCGCATGAACAGCACCCGTACTGTAATAGCTGAACCAGGGTTTTTCGGGGTCAGTGGCATTGACATTATTGACCCAGTTAATGGTCTCATCGGTCATGTCAACCGTAAAATGGTATCCCTGCTCTGGGGTTTTAGGGGCCTTCACGGCTACGGTATTGCGGTACAACGTGGGATAGTAATGATGGGTTTCCCCCTGGTTGAAGCCATAAAAATAGTCGAACCCGAGTCCAGTGGGCCAGCGGTCAAAAGGTCCTGCGGGGCTGATATCGGGCTCAGGCGTGTTGTGCCATTTGCCGAACATGGAGGTCGCAAATCCATTGTCCCTCAGGGTTTGAGACACCAGGGCGGTGCTCTTGGGGATAATGCCGGTATATCCGGGGAACCCGGTTCCCATTTCAATGATCACACCCGTGCTGATGGTATGGTGGTTTCGGCCTGCCAGCAGCGCACCCCGGGTAGGGCTGCAGAGGGCCGTTGTATGGAACTGGTTATACTTCAGGCCATTTTTGGCCAGTCGCTCTACGTTAGGCGTGGGGACGGTACCCCCAAAGCTGCTGGACATTCCAAAGCCCACGTCGTCCAACAGGATGATCAGCACATTCGGACTGCCGGCCGGAGCCTTTATGGGCATGGGGAAGTCTGCTGTGGACTCATCTGCCGTAGGGCCGATCTTACCCTTGAATGCCGGATCATTTTTTGGTATCTGTGACGAGGCCGAAGCATCGGAGCCTTCGTTTTTTGCTGTCTCAACCCCCGGATTACAGGAGGTCAGGAAGGCGTTGATCAGCAGAATTGCGGAAAGCGCATAGCGTAAATTTTTGGGAAACATAAGGAATATTTAAGAAGAGTTTCTGAAAGATAATGAGGGGACTGAATGATTCAAATTTATCATGGAATAGTTTTGCCGCATTTCTAAATCTTAACGTGGTTGGCCTTCTTTAGCCGATGTAGATGAATCATCCTTATAGGCAATGAGCAGAACTGCCGCCACAACGAGGCCTAAAAGGCTGCAAAAAGAAACAAATATGAAAATAATATCGCCCGACATCAGATGTTACATAGGAAGCCAACGTACACCTGTAAGATACAGCAAATTAGGTTTTGTACCCGAGTCGTGCTAAACTTTTACCGATTGTTGTTATAAACCGGCAGTGGTTTTCTTTCATGTAAAATCAGGTAATTTTGCGGCAGAATGACTGCAGCTAAAAACAAGATCAATGAAGTGAATACCATCGAAGCGGGTGTTCACGGACAATATAAGAACTGGTTCCTCGATTACGCTTCATACGTTATCCTTGAAAGGGCCGTACCGGCTATACAGGATGGTCTGAAACCCGTTCAGCGCCGGATATTGTTTGCGATGAAAGAGATGGATGATGGCCGTTTGAATAAGGCTGCCAACATCATTGGCCAGACCATGCAATACCATCCCCACGGCGATGCCAGTATCCAGGATGCCCTCGTGAATATGGGCCAGAAAAACCTGATGATCGATACCCAGGGTAACTGGGGCGATAACCGTACGGGTGACGATGCGGCTGCGCCCAGATATATTGAAGCACGACTAAGCAAATTTGCGCTGGATGTGGCCTTCAATGCAAAAACCACTGAATGGCAGTTGAGTTACGACGGCCGGAAAAAGGAACCAGTGGCCTTGCCCATGAAGTTTCCATTGGTTCTCGCTCATGGCGCAGAGGGTATTGCGGTTGGACTTTCCACCAAGATCCTGCCCCATAATTTCTGTGAACTCATCGATGCGTCCATCAGGCACCTGCGGGGAAAAAAGTTTGAATTGTATCCCGATTTCCTAACGGGTGGAATGATCGATGCCGATGCGTACAACGATGGCAAACGTGGCGGAAAGATCAAGTGCAGGGCACATATCGAGGAGCTCGATAAAAAAACGGTGGTGATCAGGGATGTGCCTTATGGTGTTACCACTACCCAATTGATGGAGTCGATCGTGAAAGCGAATGATCAGGGGAAGATCAAGATCAAGAAAGTTACAGATAACACGGCTGCAGAGGTAGAGATCAGTATTGAATTAGCGCCCGGAATCTCTCCGGATATCACCATTGACGCGCTTTATGCGTTTACCGATTGTGAAGTGAGCATCTCGCCCAATACTTGCGTGATCCTCGACAATCGTCCCGTGTTTGTAGGTGCGAGTGACCTGCTGAGGATCTCCACTGAGCATACAACGGAATTGCTGAAGCGGGAGCTCGAGATCAGGCTGGAGGAACTGGAAGACAAATGGCACTATACGTCGCTGGAAAAAATATTTTTCGAAGAGAAGATCTATAAGGAACTCGAAAAGAAGCTAAGCAGCTGGGACAAGGTCATTGAATCCATCGCAGCTGCTTTTCAGCCCTTCCTGAAGAAAATGAGAAGGGATATCACAAGGGAAGATATCCTGAAGCTGACCGAGAAACCGGTTCGCAGGATCTACAAGTTGGATATCGATGCATTGAATGAGCAGATCCGTTCTATTGAGTCCGAGATTAAGGATACCAAAAATCATTTGAAGAACCTGGTGGACTATGCGGTTGCTTATTTTGAGGACCTGCTGAAGAAATACGGAAAGGGCCGCGAACGCAAAACCGAGATCAAGCCGTTCGACGTGATCCAGGCGAAGCATGTAGCCATTGCCAACGCGCGCATTTACGTGAACAGGGCGGAAGGGTTCATTGGTACAGGTTTGAAGAAAGATGAGTTTGTTGTTGAGTGTTCTGACCTTGATGACATTATAGTGTTTACACGCAGGGGAATGATGAAAGTGGTTAAGGTTGGGGAGAAGGTCTATATCGGTAAAGATATCCTGCACGTAGCCGTATTCCAGAAGTCTGATGAACGGATGACTTACAACATGATCTATTCCGACGGGGAAACGGGCGTCTCCTTTGCGAAGCGTTTCAATGTGACGGGTATAACCCGGGATAAGGAATATGACCTGACCAAAGGTTCAGATAAAAGTAAAGTGAACCATTTCACGGCCAATTCGAATGGCGAGGCAGAAGTAGTAACCATTGTACTGAGTCCCAATTGCAGCGCAAGGAACAAGGTATTCGAATATTATTTTGAGGAGCTGGACATCAAAGGCCGAAGTTCGCAGGGTAACCAGGTAACCAAGTATCCAATCAAGAATGTTAAGCTGAAAGAGAAGGGGAGGTCCACGCTAAGCGGACGAAAGCTTTGGTTTGATGATAATTTTGGAAGGCTGAATACCGAAGAGAAAGGGGAGTACCTGGGCAGCTTCCAGCAGGAAGACCGCTTGCTGGTCATCTACCACGACGGGCACTATGAGATCACGGATACAGAGCTCAACCAGCGTTTTGATGCCGACAAAGTCATTGAGATCGAGAAGTTCAATCCGGAAAAGATCGTTACAGCGATCTACTACGATAATGAAAAGCTACAATTCAATGTCAAACGATTTAAGATTGAAACGCAGACCCTGAATAGTAAATTCTTCTTCATTAAAGAGGGCAATGGGAACTACCTGGAGGCGGTGACCAGCCATCCTGAACCTGTTATCCTTGTGAAATCCGGCCGCGGTACCCAGGCCCGGTCAACAAAGATCAAGATCAACAATTTTGTTGAAGTGATGGGTTGGAAAGCGGTGGGGAATAAGCTGGCTGATTTCTCCAAGTCAACAGAATTTGAATGGATCCATAAGCCCGTAGAGACAGATATACAGGGGGAGCTTTTTTAGGATTGGCGGATTAGCGGATTGGCGAATTTGCGAATTTTTTGAACAGAGAACTCGTCGATTGTCAAAACGAAATTATCCATCAATTCGTCAATCCATCAATTCGTCAATC
>JBBAJO010000005.1:0-39917 GCA_040404005.1 Chitinophagaceae bacterium | reverse complement strand
GAATTACGCGATCCACTTGAACTGGTAGTCGAGCGGCGCGGCGATGGTAGTCCTTTCCGCGATCTTCCGGAACCGGGTGGGTAATGTCATCAGATAATCCCTGGCTTTCTCTGCTTTATCGGTCAGGCCGGTGATATTGCCGATGTTCCACTCATCAACCAGGCTCTGCATAATGTCTGTATAGTCGATGGTGGTATAGACGCCGAGCCGCTGGGCAGCATCGCTGAAGTAGCTGAAGGCAGAACCAATTTTTTCACCCTGCTGGCGAATAAAATGAGCTGGCATCACGATCTTCTTGCGCATCATGTCTTCGAAGGCAAGCATCATTTCACTGGGGTCGACTTCGAAAATGTCTTTGATGAAACTTTTATATGCCCTGGCGTGGCGCAGCTCGTCGGATGCGATCAAAGCGCATATTTTTGAAAGATGGTTATTGCCATATTGTTTGGCAAGGGTTGCCGTACGGCGATGCGAAATGTTGGTGGCCAGCTCCTGGAATGATGTATACACGAAATTCCGGTAAGGATCCGTTGCGGTTCCGATGTCAATGCCGTCAGCAATGAGATACTGCGTACTGATCTCCATCTGTCGCATATTTATCCTGCCTGAAAGATATACGTACTTGTTCAGCAGGTCGCCATGGCGGTTCTCTTCTGCAGTCCACATCCTGATCCATTTGCTCCAACCCTGGGGTTCCATCTTGCTGATACCTTCTACATCCATTAACCAGGATTCATAGGTAGGCAGGGCTTCTTCTGTGATGATGTCGCCTACCAATACAACCAGATAGTCGTAAGGCAGTTCTTTGCAAGCTTCCCTGAGTTCGGTGACCTGATCAAAAAAGCCGGATTGCGTACTATCTGGCAAGAGATCTGATGGTTGCCAGTTCTCGCCAATATCTTTTAAATACTCCGAAATGATGGTATCCATCTTCTGGGCGAGAAAATTCATTACCTCAATTCTACTGGGTTGCAAACTCATATTCGCAAAAATAACTGATGATGACGGAAAAAGCTTAAAAACCGTGCCTCATTTGATAATCATTGCCGTCTGATCCGGACGGTACCATTGAGGGTGAAACTACTGGTCAGGAATATTTCGTGACGGGTGGTTCCATCGTGGACGATCATGAGTGCGGTATTGGGAGGGATCGATCCCAGATTTTCGGCAAACATACTCAGGTCATGGATGGTTGTTGTGCTGTCAAGTTGCAGGTAGAGATTGATGCCTTGAACGGACAGGCCCTGCTTTTGAAGAATGGGAACTTTATTGTAAAAGACGGAGATCGTATCGCCGTCTACACTTCCATTATCGTAAAATGTAATGCGCAGGGAGTCGGATTTTACGGTGATCTCGTTTGACAGTACTACTTTTCTTTCTTCAAATTTCACCACGGAGGGCGGTGGCGGCAATGTTTTTTCAACGGTGAGTTCGGGGATGAATACCGCTTCTTCAGGCATTGGTTTCCATACGCGTTGCATGGCTACGGCTTCCTTCAGGATGCTGTCTGTTTTTTCCTCTGTGTCGAGGGTGAACATTAAATTGAGGTCCGGACAGGTGTATTTATATTGCGGGTTACGAAGGAAATATCCTTTGAGGTTACTTTTTGCTTTTGATGCAGTAAGTGTGGCTTCGAAATCCATGATGCAGTTTACGGAAGGCTTTGAGTCATTGGTGCGGAAAAAAACAATGGGTACGTCCTTGAATTGCAGCAGCCGATTTTTAGAATTGTATTTACCCCTGATGTAGAAGCTCTGGTACTGGTTTTTGAAGTAGTAGCCCATCACACCCTCCACATCCTGACCTTTCTGTTTGAGTATCAGTTCTGTAAGGTAATTATGACTTTGGCCCTCGAGCATGATCTCCGCTTTGCCATACCAGCTGCCGCCGACTTTCTGCGCGGAAACCTGACCACCAAAAAGGATGAACATCAAAAAGATTAAATATCTCATGGGTAGTAATCTGGTTTCTCAAATATATGATTTACATCCCTCATATTGGGGGGTTACTTGTGGATTCTTCTCAATTCCCTGTCGGCCTCCCTTTGTTTAATGCTCTCTCTTTTATCATGAAGTTTCTTGCCCCTGGCCAGGCCGATCTGGACCTTGGCTTTTCCACTTTCGGAAAAATATATTCTCAGCGGGATGATGGTAAAACCTTTCTCCTTGATCTTGCCCATCATTTTGCGGAGTTCTTTCTTGTTGAGCAAAAGTTTCCTATCACGCACCGGGTTGTGGTTGGCGTATGTGCCCAATTCGTATTCTGAAATGTGGAGGCTTTTGATAAACAGTTCACCATCCTGGAAAATGCAATAGCTGTCGTTAAAACTCACTTTGCCTGATCGGAGGGATTTGACTTCTGTTCCTGTCAACACCATTCCCGCATCGTATTTGTCATCGATCTGGTATTCGAAATAGGCGGAACGGTTCTTTATCTCCATTGAAGAAAATGATATAAAATAATGGCCTGCTCTTTAATTCCTAAACAGCAGCAGGAATTTCGCAATGGTCTCCTTCAGTTCCTTGCGGTGTGATATCAGGTCGAGGAAACCATGTTCCATACAGAACTCGGCGGTCTGGAATCCTTCGGGCAGGTCCTTTTTGATGGTTTCCTTGATCACCCTCGGACCCGCGAACCCGATCATTGCCCCGGGTTCACCCATATTGATATCACCCATCATAGCAAAGGATGCGGTGGTGCCTCCATAAGTTGGATCAGTGCACAGCGAGATGTAGGGGAGGCCGGCATCCGCCAGTAAAGAGATCTTGGCAAGCGTTTTTGGGAGTTGCATCAATGAGAAGGCCGACTCCATCATCCTGGCGCCGCCGCTCTTGCTGATGATCATCAGTGGCAGTTTATGTTCCAGGCAATAATCACATGCCCTGGAGATCTTTTCGCCCATGACAGACCCCAAGGATCCTCCGATGAAGTTGAAGTCCATACAACAGACCACTAATCCGAGGCCACCTACATTGCCAACGGCTACTGATATTGAATCGTGAAGGCCCGTTTTTTCGTATGCTTCTTCAAGCCTTTTCTTGTAGGGCTTCATGTCCTTGAAACCCAGGTAGTCGATAGACTTTACCTGGCTGAATAACTCAGTATATTTCTGATCGTCGAACAGTATTTCAAAATAATCTTCACTCCCAATCCGGTGGTGGTAGTTACACTGGGGACATACATAAAGGTTCTCTTTCAAGTCCTGGACGGTAGTGGTGAATTTGCACTGGGGACATTTTATCCAAAGCCCCTCAGGGGCATCCTTTTTCTCTGAGGTAGAGGTAAGGATACCTTTTCTCACCCTCCTGAACCAGCTTGAAGATTGCTCTCCTTTATTTGTTTCAGAGCCGGGAATGAAGTCTTCCTGATTAAACTCCATATGGCAATATACTGCAATTAGGCAATAGTGATGGTTTTGTCGAGGTATACATCCTGGGTGGCTTCCAGAATCTGTACACCCTCGTTGAATGGGCGCTGGAAGGCCTTTCTGCCCAGGATCAATCCCATTCCACCGGCCCGTTTATTAATAACTGCCGTAGCTACTGAATCAACCAGGTCAGAACTTCCTTTTGACTCACCGCCTGAGTTGATCAAGCCCACCCTGCCATTGTAGCAATTCAGCACCTGGTAGCGTGTGAGGTCGATCGGGTGATCGGTAGTAAGGTTATCGTACACCAGTTTACTGGTTTTGCCATGCTTGGTAGCCAGGTATCCGCCATTGTTGGTGGGTAGTTTCTGTTTGATGATATCTGCCTGCAGGGTCACGCCAAGGTGGTTTGCCTGTCCGGTAAGGTCGGCAGAAGTGTGATAATCTACGCCATCCACTTTGAAACCGTTGTTCCGGGTGTAGCACCACAAGATGGTCAGCATACCCAGCTGGTGGGCATATTCAAACGCTTCGGCAACTTCTTTCAGTTGTTTTGCACTTTCTGCAGAACCCCAGTAGATCGTAGCGCCAACGCCAACGGCGCCCATGTCCCATGCATTTTTGATAGACCCAAACATAGTCTGGTCGTACTTATTGGGAAGGCTGAGAAATTCATTATGATTGATCTTAACGATAAAGGGGATCTTGTGAGCGTACTTGCGGCTCATGATGCCCAGAACGCCAAAGGTGGAGGCAACGCCATTACAACCGCCTTCGATAGCAAGTTTCACAATGTTTTCAGGATCGAAATAAATGGGGTTTGGCGAGAATGCAGAACCAGCACTGTGCTCAATACCCTGATCAACGGGGAAGATCGAGCAGTAGCCAGTATTCGCCAGGCGGCCGTGTCCCAACAGGGACTGCATACTCCTCAGCACCTGGTTGCTTCTGTTGCTGTTGACCCAAATGTTGTCAACATGATCTGCTGATGGGAGGTGCAATGTGTCTTTATCTATGGTTTTTGAAGTATGATCCAGTAAATACGCTGCCTGGTCGCCCAGCATTTCCGCTATATTATGATTAGCCATTGGTTATTTTTATTTTTTTTGGTGGGGCAAATATAGGAAATGAATTGCAAGTGGTTATTTAGCGGGACTGTCTCATGATCACTAATCTATACATATGTGGATAAACTCAATTGACCAAACGGGATTTAATGTGGTGCTCGAGAGGGTTCCTGAAAAGATCATATCGGTCGTTCCATCCCAAACCGAGTTATTGTTTGACCTTGGTCTGGAGGCTGAAGTGGCAGGCATTACCAAATTCTGTGTTCATCCGGGTCACTGGTTCCGAAGCAAATCCAGGGTAGGCGGCACCAAGAATATCATGATTGACCGGGTGAAGGCACTAAACCCCGATCTGGTCATCGCCAACAAGGAAGAGAACACGCTGGAAGATGTGGAAGCGCTTCGGCAGATCTGCCCGGTTTGGACCAGCGATATTCATGATTTCCCCGGGGCCCTGGAGATGATCAGGGAGGTTGGCGAACTGGTGAACCGGCGGGAGCAGGCCGGTGTCCTGGTCACCGATATTCTCAACGGGATGGCGGGTATTAAAAAGCAAAAGAAGCGGGTGGCTTACCTGATCTGGAAGAATCCTTACATGGTCGCAGGCGGCGACACCTTCATTCATGCGATGCTGGAAGCATGCGGATGGGAAAATGCGTTTGGCCATTTGTCGAGATATCCCGAGGTGAGCATCAGCGATCTGGAGGCTGAAGACATTGATCTTCTGTTGTTGTCATCTGAGCCTTATCCATTCAACTTAAATGATATACAGGGTTTACATAAAGTTTTAAACGAAATAAATGTCAGGCTGGTAGACGGCGAAATGTTCAGTTGGTACGGGAGTCGCATGCAGCATTTCCCGGACTACGTCCGGGAAATGCTGCATGGCTGATTAGCTCATTGGTACTCACTAGTCAATCAGCCAATGAGCCGATGAGCTAATCAGTTATTGGTCATTAATCACGTTTTTCACATAAATCCGACTCAAAAAAAATCCTCCCGTATTGCGGGAGGAAATACCTTTTTTTGTGGAGCCAACTATGAGTAGGGGGCTTTCAAGGATTTGGAATTCTGCTTTGTAAGGCTTGGTTGGTTTCTAAGGCTTGGATCAAATTCTTACGGACGTGTTCAGTTTTCTTTGGATTGGATTTGATTCGGTTTTCTTAGGAAAGGATCGGGTGTCTTAGGATTTGGACAGAATTCACAGGTTTGTTCAATGGGAATTGGATTCGGTTTTCTTTAGGTTACGGATTTCAAACGGGCTTTCTTAGGATTTGGTTTTTTCGCCTCATATTCCCCTCATCAACAATACAAAGATATAGACGCCTGCAAGCTTGTACAAGAGCAAAACAACGCTTTCTTGAACGTAAAATACAGTTACGATTTCAAGGGTAACTACACCTGCGGGAATCGTAGCACTACCATGAGGAATGCGTAGACCTACGAGCCCTGTATTTTAATTTATATGCAGATGTGCTTAATAAATGTATGATTATCAATAAAATATGAGAGCGCGTAATGATACGGTTTGTGCCAGTTTCCGGATGCGGGTTTATACCGGATGCGCAGCGGAACCGGTAGGGAGGAGGGTGAACTTACGCGAATTCCGATCATTTTCTTTTGCCCCGTTCTTTTTTACTGACTGATTGGTTGATTGTCGCATTGACTCATGGGCTGACCGCCTGATAGGCTTATGTTACACTCCAGGGCATCCATCTCATTCATTATCCACATTGACCACATTTCCCACATTGACCACATTCAAAAAAAAATCCCCCCGTTTTCACAGGAGGGAATCTTTTGTTTGTGGAGCCAACTAAGACTAGTGGGCTTTCATGGATTTTGAATTCTGTTTGGTTTTTTTTCAAAGGATTGGATCTATCTCTTGACGGATGGATCCGGATTTGGTTTTTCTAAGAAATGGATCTTTGGGTTTTCATGGAGTGGACAGAATTCTTTAGGCCTTTTTCATTGGATTGGATTTTGTTTTCTAGGAACGGATGTTAAACGGGCTTTCAATAGGCTTCTTTTTTCTAAGCTTTATATTCAGTTTAGATGTTATCGCATATGTAACGAATTTAGAAAATTGAGGTTGACTGGGTTTGGCTTAGTCCGTTCAATAGGTATTGGATAATACGATTCTTACGGATGGTTTTTTTCATAGGACAATTGGATATTTGGTTTTGAGGAACTATTCCCTAACCAATCAACTTCGAGAACAAAGATATCCCGCTTGTCAGCCCTGCACAAGAGCAAATCCACCCTTTTTCAGCATTACATTTTATACTCTCATTAAAGCAAAACTACAGGTGTAACTCACGTAAATCAGCGATTCGAAAATCGTAGATCTACGTAGACGTTGATTCAATATAAAATACAGCGATCACTTCGAAATGCAGCATTAACAAGGAGTTAGAAGAAATCGTAATTTTACTTCGCGAGGGCTTGGAGGATATCGTATTTGGTAACGATGTGGTAATGACCACTGTCGTCCCTGCCTAAAACCGCACCATTTTCTTTTGATATCAGACTGCTTACACGCTCTACGGCAGTGTTAAAATCGACGATTGGAAATGGATTTTCAAGTACAGCACCAATGGTGGAAGACCGGATATAAGGATTGGAGAACATTTTCTGGAACAAACCATTCTCACTGATCGAGCCTACGGGCTCATGATCTTTCAATACGGGGATGTGCTCTATATCATATTTCTTCATCAGCTCCACCGCTTCTGAAACCAACTGGCCCGGCTCCACGGAGATCAATTTCTGCTTACTGCTGCGTCCGCTCACAATATCTTTCAGGGTCTTCACATCCAGAAAGCCCCTTTCCATCATCCATTGATCGTTATATACCTTACCTATATACCTGCTGCCGTGGTCATGCAGTATACAAACGACCAGGTCGTCTTTTTTCAACTGATCCTTTAATTGCATCAAGCCCTGGATACAACTGCCGGCACTATACCCGCAGAACAACCCTTCTTCCCGCGCCAGCCGCCTGGCCATTACCGCGCCGTCTTTATCGGTCACCTGCTCAAAATGATCGATATAACGCATGTCGTAGTTCTGGGGAACAAAATCTTCCCCAAATCCCTCGGTCACGTAAGGGTGAACTTCGCCCATATCGATCTCGCCAGTTTTGAAATATTTAGTGAGCAGCGATCCATACACGTCTATAGCCCAGATCTTGATGTTTGGATTCTTCTCTTTAAGGTACATGCCAACCCCGGTTACGGTGCCTCCTGTGCCTGCGGTAACTACCACATGGGTCACTTTCCCATCCGTCTGCTGCCAGATCTCGGGCCCTGTGGACTCGTAATGGGCCAACCGGTTCGCCAGGTTATCATATTGATTGCATAGAAAAGAATTGGGGATCTCTTTGGCCAGGCGTTTCCCAATGGAATAGTAGCTGCGGGGATCAGAGGGTTCAACATTGGTAGGGCAAACAATGACTTCTGCCCCTACAGCCTTCAGAATATCGCTTTTTTCCTTCGATTGCTTGTCGGTAGTGGCAAAAATGCACTTATAGCCCTTAACCACTGCAGCGAGCGCCAGGCCCATTCCCGTATTTCCGGATGTACACTCGATAATGGTGCCCCCGGGTTTCAACTTCCCTTCTTTTTCTGCTACTTCGATCATTTTAAGAGCCATTCTGTCCTTGATGGAATTGCCAGGGTTGAAATAGTCGACCTTGGCTACCACTTCACAGGGCAGATCCTGCGTGATCTTGTTCAGCCTGACCATAGGTGTATTGCCGATCGTTTCAAGAATGTTATTCTTAATATTCATTTGGCAAAGCTAAATCCAATTTTTGAAGAACTTCGCATAATGAAAGTCTACTTCATACCAGGCCTCGCGGCGGACAAAAGGGTGTTCCGGCATATTCAATTTCCAGAAGGGTATGAGGCGCATTACCTCGACTGGATACCCCCGCACAACCAGGATACGCTGGCCGGTTATGCGTTGAGGATGGCTGAGCAGATCGATAAAAGTGAACCCTTTGTTTTATTAGGACTTTCATTTGGGGGAATGCTTTCTATTGAGATCGCCAAAAAGTTTACTCCTGAGAAACTGATCCTGATCGCCAGTATTTCACATCCTTCCCAACTTCCATATTATTACCGCAAAGCTTTTCAACTGGGACTGCACAGATTCCTTACCCCCGCCATCATCAAAAACGGGGTTTACCTGAAACGATATTTCACCAGCGAATCTGCAGCGGATAAAACGATCATTCGCCAAATGGCCCGCGACATGGACCACGCTTTCATTTCCTGGGCCATGGGAGCTGTTGTTTCATGGGAAACGGAAGAACATGACCTGCCTGCCCATCACATTCACGGCACAAGGGATATCATTCTTCCACACAGATATACCACGCCATCTGTATCCATAAACCGAGCCGGCCATCTGATGATCTTCGACCGGGCAGGGGATATCAATAAAGTATTGTTGGAGCTGCTTACTTGATCGTCTTAAGGTAAATGTCCTTGTATTCCACTTTCATTTTTGGCGCCACATGTACCTGAAGTCCAATGAGGCCCGTTAGTTTTCTTTTCGCAGCATCTTCATCGGTGGTTTCGCTCATCAACACGCCATTGATATAATGCTTGAGGTGGTTACCGTTGGCAATGATGTGGATCTCGTTCCAGTCATCCACCCTGATCTTCGATTTTAATTCATCCGAATTTCCAACGCTGCCGGTAATGGTCGGTTTCTGACCTTCTTTCAATACAGATTGTTCGCCGCGCATGGCCAGGAACCCGCGTCCCCGCTCCTCGTAATTTTGTCCGGTATAGCGGTTTGCGCCATCAATATCCGCCTGGTAACCCATCAGTGCAAACGGAATATTGGGAACCAACTCGCTGCGGTATTGCACGCCGCTATTGCCATCAGGACTAATGCGGTACTGCGCCTTGAATTCAAAATTTCCAGGCGTCTTGCCGCGATAGATCATGAACGTATTTGTCTTGAGCGGTTTTTCCCGGGTAACTTCACCAACGAAGGCGCCGTTTTCAATATGCCAGAACGCGGTATCGCATTCCCAGTTTTTCAGGTTCTTGCCATTAAAGATCTTCTTGAAGCCTTTAGTCTTCTGGGCTTTGGCGTCAAAAGAAAAAGCGATCAATAAGAGGGGAATAAGTACCGTTGCCGTGCTCCGAATATTCATGAAAATGTTTTGCCGTTTGAATTAACATGTTTTCCAACTGCGGGTGGCCGCAGAATCAAGCACAGCCTGACACACTTTCTGCGTTTCCAGTGCTTCCCTGAAAGTAGGGGAGCAGGATCCGCCCGTTTCCAGGCTTTTCAGGAAATCCGCAACCTGATGCACAAATGAATGCTCATAACCTATGCCCAGACCGGGTACCCACCATTTATTCATGTACGGTTGTTCTCCATCGGTAACGTGGATTGACCTCCAACCCTTGAGGTTGGACTCATCCCCGTTATCGAAGTATTCTAACCTGTTCAGATCATGGAGATCCCAGCGTATCGAAGCATTGGCTCCGTTGATCTCAAAAGTATAGAGGGCTTTATGTCCCCTTGCATAACGGGTGGATTCAAAAAGTCCGAGAGAGCCATTGTTGAACCGGCAAAAGAATGAACAGGCATCATCAATCCCTACCGGCTCTACTTTTCCAGTCAACTGGTGCATACGCTCTTTCACAAAGGTTTCGGTCATCCCCGAAACTTCCTTGATACCGCCGTTGAGCCAGATCGCGGTGTCTACACAATGGGAGAGCAGGTCGCCAACCACTCCGGAACCAGCCACAGCGGCATCCATGCGCCACAGGCCTTCGCCGCCCTGGGGAAGCTTTTCATTGATGGTCCAATCCTGCAGGAAATTTGCCCGGTAGTGATAGATCTTGCCCAGTTTGCCTGAATCGACAATATTCTTGGCCAGGGTAACTGCAGGAATCCTCCTGTAATTGTACCATACCGTATTGGCCACGCCTGCTTTTTCAATAGCCTCAACCATTTCCTCCGATTCTGCCATGTTCCTGGCCAGGGGTTTCTCACAGAGAACCATCTTACCAGCTTTTGCAGCAGCAATGGCAATTTCCGCATGGGTATCATTAGGGGTGCAGATATCAACCGCATCGATATCGTCCCGCTCCACGAGCTTTCGCCAATCGGTTTCAGTGCTTTCATATCCCCACTGCTCAGCAAATGCCTTGAGTTTTGTTTCATTCCGAAAACAAACGGCCTTCAGTACAGGGATGTATTCCAGTTCAGGGAAAAAATTGCGGATGCGGTTGTAACCGTTGGAGTGGGTCCTTCCCATAAATCCTCCGCCGATCAATCCAATTCTCAATATTTTTTTTGTTGCCATCGTGTTAGCGTTATTGTTATTGACTATTTTTTATGCATTCCAGCCATGGTGATTCCTTACCTTGATCAAGGCTGCAAGGATATCGTTCCAGGTTTGTTGTTTCATCATCACCTCGTTGGGGAACATGCAGCCATCCCAGCAAATATGCTGAAAGGCTTTGGTGAGTTCACCTTTTTCGTCGCGCAGCCAGAATCCTGCATGTTTTGCAATATCCAGTTTTCCGTTAGGATCAAGCGCCTGGCAATGCCTGCCGGTTTTGTCGTGCGACCCCGTGCCGTGCACAGTGCCATCGTTTTGCGCTACATGGAAATCAATGGTCCATGGACGCAAAGCGGTGGTGAGTTTTTTAAGACCTTCATCCAAAACGGCCCCATCTTTCCAATCAAAATGTTCAGGCAGTATGCGGTGTTCAGGGGCATTATAGCCAAGCAGATAGAGCAGCGTATGTGCCATATCTGCCTGGAAACCGACATTAGGGCGATCCACCGCTTCCAGTGTATCGATCATGGCCTTCCAACTGTGCATGCCTCCCCAACAGATCTCACCCTCTGCAGCAAGTCGCTCGCCATAATCAGCGGCAACATCACAGGCTTCACGAAAAGTTTCAGCGATCAGTTTGGTATTGCCCGCGGGATCCTGGGCCCAGGCTTCAGGCTTGCTGGCTGAATCTATACGAATGATGCCATAGGGACGTACACCGGCATTGCGCAGTTTTTTTCCAAATTCGCAGGATCGTTTGACCATGTCTACAAACACTGCGCGATCTTCCTTAGATCCCATGGCAGGACCGCCCCAAATAGGCGCCACCAAAGAACCGATGTTAAGACCGAGGGTACCTACTTTATCAGCTAATTTTTTGATACCATCTTCTGATTCATCAATGTTGAAATGCGGCTCGAACAGTCCGATATCAATGCCATCAAATTTTACGCCGTTTACTTCAGCATGGGCAGTAAAGTCGATCAATGTGTCTAATGAAATGGGGGGTTCTGAATCGGGGCCTTTTCCTACAATGCCAGGCCAGGTGGCGTTGTGTAGTTTGGGATAATTGTTTTCAGACATCTTGGTGATTTTTTAAAGATTTAAAGTTTGTGTTTACTGGCTTTTTCTTTGATAAAGGATAGGCCATTAATGGCCATATCCCAGGGACTTGAATACTCCCGCCATACATTAATGGCATTGGCAAAGTCGGGATCATTTCTGGAAAAAGCTTCGATGGTCAGCCAACCAGTATAATTGATCTCCGCGAGTGTGGCAAACGTTTCATCCCAATGCACATGACCATCGCCAGGCGTTCCCCGATCGTTTTCACTGATATGAACATGGGCCAGAACGGGGCCGATGGTAGTCAATGCCTCATGCGCTTTCTTTTCTTCGATATTGGCATGGTGGGTATCATACATCGCCTTCACGTTGGGATGACTCGCTTTGTCAACAAGATGTTTCAGTTGAACCATCGTATTGCAGAGATAGCATTCAAAGCGGTTCAAGGCTTCCAGGGCAAGTGTGATCCCCGCCTGGGCAGCATGATCTCCAGCCTGCTGCAATACTTCTGCACACCAGCTGTATTCATCGTCCTGGGGTGGTTTTTTTGAAAAATTCGCATGCGCAGAATGAAAGGGGCCGCAAAGGATGGTGGAGCGCATGTCATGTGCCCTGTCGATGCCCCACTTGATCCTGTCCAATGCTTTTGTGCGGATAGAAGGATCGGGGTCTACCGGGTTGTGCGCCGGATCAACCACAAATACACTGGTTGTTTCCAAACCGATGTTGTGGGCGTGGTCACCGAAACGTTTGTAGGCAGCGTCATCGGGTGCGCCAACGAAACACTCCACCCCGTCATATCCAATTTGCTTCAGTCGATCGATGATCGGGAACTGTTCATCTGACACCACGGCCGACCAAACCAGGGTATTGAAACCAATTTTATACATATTGCGTCACAGTTTTATTTTCTGTTCGGTCCATTGCGCTGCAAAGAACCTGCACATTGGTAATGGGAATCATATTTTTTATTTTTCCATAGGGTGAAGCTTCAGCAATTCTTCTGGAGTGTAGAATCCGGTTTTATCCTTAATGGATGCGCGAATGGCTTTCACTTTCTCGGGTGTTACTGCAGGTGCCTTGTTGCCAAACGCATTCCTTACATAAGTAAGAACCGCAGCCATTTCATCGTCTTTTAGCATGCCTGCATATGGCGTCATGGGAACCTGGCCCGGGTACTGCTTTCCATTCACTTCAATAGGACCGTACAGACCTTTCATCACCAGTTTGATCAAACGGTCTTCGTTGCCTGTAACCCATTTTGATCCGTTCAGCGGAGGAAATCCTGCGGCTTCAAGTCCTTTGCCATCGGCTTGATGGCAGGTATTGCAATAACCATCTTGCATATAAATGGCTTTTCCTTTTGCCATGACTTCAGGATTTATCCCTGCAGCAGTGGGCGCTTTCTCAATGGTCTCCTGCTTTTTCCTGTTAAGTGCAAGGCCATTAATGTGGGCCTCTGCTGCGGCATGCGACCTGATCATCCAGGAGTCCAATGGTTTTTTTCCGGCTTCCAGTATTACTGGTAACCCTTTCTCCTTACTTAGCCAGGATGCTGCAACGATGGCTTCTATGCGAACGCGGCCAGAGTCGTCTTTTGCAGCGCCCATCAGGAGCGCAGGTTTGTCGGCCAGTTCGTTGCCTGAGAAACGCACTACTTCAACGGCAGCGGCCCTGATCCGATAATCTTTTGCCTTGAGTAGCTGACGTAACAGGGGTTGATCAACCTTGTTTTGTCCCCAGCTGACCCAGAGTGCTTCCAGTAAGAGCTTTTCGTACTGGGGCGAATTTTTATCCAGCTTCGCCATCCATTTTTTCAATTCAGGAAGTACGGCGGATGCCGGGTGTTCCCTCAGTTCCCGAAGTGTTCTGTAACGTGTACGGTATTCGGGCAAGGTCAAATTATTCAGTAATTCGGGAATGGATGCACCGTCTACTTTCGAAGGTGTCACCAAAGGGCGCGATGGGTAGGTTACCCGATAGATACGTCCATGGGTATGATCCCGCAAAGGGTCACGGATATTGTGCTGCATATGACCGATCAGTACATTATGCCAATCGGCGATATACAGCGATCCATCAGGCGCAAACTCAAGATCTACCGGGCGATAGTTGATGTCGCTTGATCTCACCAGGTCTTGCCTGTGTTGGGTAGAATAACCAGTTCCTGCATCAAACATCTTGTGTTGCTTGGTGCCCAGAAAACCAATGGTATTGTTGAGCAGCATGTCTCCCTGCACTTCGTTGGGGAAATGCCGGCTTGATACAAATTCTAATCCGGACGTTGGCCGTACACGATGCTTTTCTTCAATGATCGTTTCTGATTTTGGAGTGGCTTCCCCATAGCGTGGCTTCACAGTACCCGGGGTCATCCAGGTGACATCGGGGCCTGATGTTTCCATATAGAAAGGTTGTCCCCATTCATCAAAGGCAATGCCCCATGGATTGGGGATAGACAGTTGTGCGATGCGATCCAGTTTTTTCTTTTTCGGGTCGTAACGGAAAAATCCGCCATTGGTCCCGCGAACAGGGCCATAAGATGTTTCAATATCATTGGCAAGAAATACGCCCTGGCCCATGTAGATGGCGCCTGATGCATCGGTCGTATAGGCATGATGGGCGTGATGGGTATCATGGTCGTCAAAACCGCTCAGAAGAATTTCACGGGTATCAGCCTTGTCATCACCATTGGTATCCTTCAGCAGCATCAAGTTGGTTCCCTGGGAAAGATAAACACCTTCGGGAGCCAGTTCAAAACCTAGGGGTAGCTGCAAGCCATCTGCAAAAGTGGTTTGCTTATCCGCCTTTCCATCATTATTGGTGTCTTCCAGGATGATCAGCTTATCGTTGGGCTTCGGATCGCCTGGTTTCCAGTGCGGATAGGTGGGCATAACGGCCACCCATAGGCGACCTTTATTGTCAAAAGAAATTTGAACGGGATTGGCCAGGTCTGTAAACTCCACTTCTGAAGCAAACAGGTCTATCTTATACCCTGGCGCAACGGTAAACTTGTCCAACGCCTCCTGTCCATACAAATAACGAACGGTAGCATTGGGGTCTTTGGGCTTGTAATTCGTTTGCACAGGTGGAAGTAAAGAGGTTTTTGCATCAGCTACTGCAACATCCATTTTTATTCCTTTGGCAGCCATCCAAATAGCTGTATCGCGGATCAGGGTCATCTCCCTGACTTTTTTCTGCTCTGCTGGATAGTTGTCGGGTCCAAAAGGGTCATATCTTCTTCCAAACACATGAACACCATTGGGTATTTTGTAATCGTTATGCCACATCCAGTTTTTCTCATTCACGGCAGCAAACACGTCAGCCCTGTTGCCAGGAGATGCAATACCGTTTTTTCCAAATACTTCATCGGCTAAAAAAGGCCCGAATTTGGCATAGCTCTCACCAGTCAATTGGGATCCGTCTATGGTTGCTTCAGTGGCAGGATCATCCAGCCAAATTTTACTGGGAGCGAATGCATCAACAAAATGAACCTTGTTTTTTGCGGCAATTTCTTTCATGGCCTGGGTGTACAGCAGCAGGTTGGCGTTCTCTGTTTTCCCGTTAGGAAGGTCATATTTCCCTGAAAGGTTTTCGAATGCGATTGGAGATACCAATGCCAGTTGTGGGGCTGACGTTCCATTGTACTTTTGCGACAGGGTATGCTTGATGAATGCATCCAGTTCCGCCTTGTAATTAGCCAGGCCTGCGGTTCCTTCAAATGATTCATTGAAACCAAAGAAGGCTATGATCATATCAGCTTTGTGTTTGATCATCCACTCATCGGGATATTCCACAAAACCTTCAAAGCCCCCGGACTTAGCAAGCTCAGTTTGGAATTGGTCTGCGCCGGGAAAGGCCCAGGGCGTTTTTCTTCCGGAGTGAGGACGAAATCCGGGTGTATTTCCTCCATCGCACATGTTGCGGACATACAGCATGCTGTCTGGATAGCGAAGATGCATCTCGGTTTCAAAATGGTCAAACTCCATCATCCTGGAACCGAGGTTGTTGCCAATTAGGATGATGTGCGAACCTTTACTGATACTGAGTTTAGTGGTGGCAGGCGTCATGAAGGAGAACACTCCGATCATTCCTGCAACCAGTGCGAATCCCGCGAAGGTGAATGTATTTTTGATGGTCATTCTTTTTAAGATGAAATAGGGTTATACAACCATATCGGGGTTGCTGGGGCCAAAATGTTTAAGGATCACGATGGGATCCGTGGTGGATGTATTGACTATGTTGACACCTTCCACGGCTGCTTTTTCGCTGATGAAAAATTCGTCGTTGGTCAATTGTCCATAGCGTATGAGTGCAGGGCTTTCAATTTCCCATACACCGAACGTTCCGCGACCCTGCATAACAATGATGCCATATGCTGCGCTGTCTTTAATAGTGACGGTTTGTCCGGGGAATACAGTAAGCTCCTTGGCGCTGAAAGCGTCCGACTTGTAGCAAATCCAATTTTCAACATAGCCACTGGCTTTCATTTCTTCCACATTGCGTACAGGTTTTGGCGCCATGAAACGGTTGGCCATGGTATTGGGATCAACATTCAGTTCCCAGTCTAATACATCCATCAGTGCGTCATAATCACCGATGCTTTCTTTGGGGGTACCATTCCAGAGCAATTCTTCGGGGATGATGGCTTCATTGACCAGTGATTGGTACATGGCAAATACGTCAGATGCCTTCTGGGGCTCATAGGTACACATGCTACCAGGTGCATGCAATAATCCCGGGGGCACATCCCAACCAGTGCCTGGTTCCAACTTATAGGCCTGAGAATAATTTGTCAGCTTGTTGTCGCCCTTCGTGAAATTCACCAGACATTCCCTGATCACTTCTTTTGGCGTACCCGGGGCAATGCCAATGAATGTGTAAGGGAAATCACCGCCATGGTTATTCAGTTGGGGAGGGAAATAGTAGGCTTCTGGCTTTCCTTTTTGTCCGATCAGCGCAGCTTTCTCATCATTATGATGAACATGGTGGGGGAGTGGTCCCATGTTGTCAAAAAATTTGGAGTACATAGGCCAGCTTTGGTATTCGTTCCAGAGCCTGTCTCCAATAAGTTCACCTTTTAGTTCGTCTACCGCATCTTTAAGCAGGATCTGGTGGGTGGTTTGGCCATCTACAAAAACTATAGGGCTAAGGCCTTCATTTTCACCGGTCAGGGGTCCGTTTTTAGCGGGAGTGGTAGATGAAAGCCAGCGCTCATCGATGCCACCCCTTGCTCCGCCCAAGACATAATAATCATCGGGGTGCAATTTGATCCTTCGGCCAGGTACACAAAACGACCGGGGTACCCACGTAGGTGCTAAACGAAGAATTCCTTTTCCTTGTTCTAATGCTTTCTGTGCAATGCTCTGTTGGCCCATATCTGCTTATGTTAGGATTGAATAATCAATAAAGTATTTTTTTGATGTTTTCATTTCCACTGATGGCTTGAAACGAGAGATCATATTGAACGCTGTCACCAGGGGCTATGAAAATCAGTGTTTGATTTTCCCTTGCTTTGGATTGTCCGATGGGTGGATGCGTCCCCGGCTCCAGGCCAGTCACGTATTCCCCTTTCCCCCAATGTTGCCAATTGGTCATCCAGGGTAGTGATCGTTTTTTAAATTGCAAGGCAACTGCCAGTTCGATCAACGGGTTATGGATGCCGCATATGGAATTTCCTTCATGGTCTGAATCGATGTCAACAAAGGCTACTTCTTCACCATTTCCATTATGATTGGGGCGTGTATCACAACAAGTCTTAAACGCTTCTGTATCCAGAAAATCATGTCCATCGCGCGTAGTCATCTTGCCCTTCCAGATCATCTGGCTTCCCTGTTCTGCCAGTGGCCATCCGAAATTACAATGATAGAGGATCATATGCGGAGCAGGGGTGTTGCCCTTATTGATAACCTCATCATGAATATGAAAACCCGGTTCTCCCAGTGTTGCAGAGATCGTTCTCCTGAGTTCAAGGGCAGGACCGAAAATACTGGATTCCCTTACGATGCCCGTGATGCTCATGGTCATATTACCCATCGCCGGATCAGGCTGGACGACTGACACGATTTCCGCGGGAATATTGCTGATGTTGCCATGGATACCTCTTTCACCATGTCCATCTTTTTCCGGGCCGCCTACATGGGAGAGTCCGCATGTAGTCACGAGCCCGCCTCCAAAAGTCCTGAGCCAATCCAGGCCTTTGTCTGAAAAACGTTGTGGGGGCGGGAAGCCGCCGTGGCTAAGCCAGGCCAGGTTATATTGATTGAATGATGCATCGGCAATGTCCATCGCACGATCCAACAATAGCTTGAAACGAAGTCCGGACCCGGTGTTGATCCAGGCAATGCGCATACCCCTGCTGATACCGTTGTCAAGTACGGAAGTTTCAATACCGCCTACCTGGGATACGTTTCCAACTTTATCACTCCACGTTTGCCCCATCCGATATGCTTATTTTGATGCAGTATACACAGGATGAGCTGAATTTCCGCCGGATTTCAGGTATGCCATCAGGTCCCTGAGTTCATCTGGGTTAAGGCCGTTGATCATGCCGCCAAGCATGGGCGAAACCTCCGAAACGCGGGTTCTTGCAACATCCTTCTTTGGGATTTCCCTGACGGTCTGCATGTCAAAAGGATTTTGTGCAATATAGTACTTGGCATTGTCCTGCCGTATCAATCTGCCAAGTATGGATCCTCCGGTTTTCAGGTAGAAAACGGTTGAGCCATATTGGTCCGAAATGGTTTTATTAGGAGAAATAATGGCTTCGAGCATGTCTTTGCTGGAGAAGCGATTTCCCAGCTGGGTAAGATCAGGTCCTGCAACGCCACCTTCACCTCTCATTTGATGACAAGTGCGGCAGAGGGATGCAGCGAACATGGCCTTGCCCTGCTCGAAATTTCTTGTGCCGATGGCGCTATCCGCAACGGCCAGTGCCTCCTCAACCTTCCAGTTACGGCCTGGCCCTTTTGGCCTGATCGGGCCTATATCCAAACCTTTTCTTGCGAGGTTGACAATGGAATCGCCAGACATTTTATTGTACTGGGCAAAACTTTCTTTAGGTACGTTTTCCAATGCATTCTTGCGGGCCTTGTCGATGAAGCCGATATAACAAACACCACCTTTATAGCCGAATGCTGAATAATACCATTGGAAATATTTATTCCTCAGCTCGGTAGTCCAGCCAGTTTTGGCCTGGCTCAAAACGTTGGCATACCAGGTCTGGGTCAGCGGCGGCATTTTGGATAGCATTCCTGCTATATCCATTCCGTATTGCGGGTTTCGAAGGATCAGGTCTGATGATTCAGAAATTGTTTTTTGACTGCCCATTTCATCTTTCGCAGCAGTCAAAAGGGCCATGGTTTTTTCAACTGCTTTTGGTGCATCTACATACACCAGCAATTTGCTGAGTTCCTTGTTGAGGTCATTGGTGGCGGCGGGGAAAATGGGGTCCAGCAATTTGGCCACCATGTCCTTTTCTGCCGCATCGGGTGGCCCCATCCTGGTAAACACCAGTTCAATGGCTCGTATGAGGTCCAGTTGTTGATCTTCTTTCAGCGTAGACACATTCACGCGAGTGAGCGCAGCCAGCAGTTGTTTTTTTATGTTGACATCCCCACGCCTGGCCAAACCGATACCGGCATTGGTCAATACAACGGGATCTTTCTCCATGAGCGTTTTGTCTGTCCACTCATTAAGCGGTTGCGCTTCAATGGCAATGCGCGCGGCATACCGGATGAAACGGTCCTTATCTTTCAAGTAAGGCCACGCTTCATTCACGGCACCTGCAGTTGGTTTCCCATGGAATGCCTCCAGCTTTTTACGGATTTTTTGTGCCTCATTCAATTCGACTCTTTCGGGGGCAGTGTTTTTGGCTTCGTTTCCTGCATAGTATACGCGGTACATGTCAGATTCCAGTCTTCGGCCTCCCGTGAGAAAATACAAGGCGCCATCTGGTCCGATCACGCCATCAGTCAACGGCAGGGGAGAGCCGGAAATGAATTCTTCGCCTGTGGCGGTATAGGAGGCGCCATTTGATTTAGGATAGATGGCATAAATGATCCCAAAGCTCCAGTCGAAGGCGAATAAAGCATTTCTGTATTTCTCGGGGAAGCGAGCATTGGCTCCTGATACAAAATTGGTGGGTGATCCTTGTCCTACATTCGCGGCAGCAGGAAGATTATCGGGGTAGTTGGCATTCCACTTGTGTGTGCCGGGCCTCCAGCCATATTCACCACCGCTGGTTACATGCAGAATTCTTGTTGGGCGGTACCAGGGCGTACCAAAATCCCACTCCATGTCGGAGTCATAGGTGAACAGTTCACCTGCATTGTTGAAAGCCAGGTCAAATGAATTGCGGAAACCTGAAGCGATCAGGTCCCATTTACTGCCGGTGGGATCCACCTGGGCAACCCATCCACCATGTGATTCAACGGTATTATCATGGCCATTGGGATCTTTGATCAGTGGGAAGAGGTTATCAAATTTTCCGTCGGGAATATTCCGATAAGAATCCATCTTCGGAATCTTGGTAAAGTTACCGGCAACCACAAACAGGGATTGCTTATCCGGGGAGAGCACTATGCTATGCGGACCGTGTTCGCCTTCACCATCCAACAATTTGAGCATGGTTATTTTATCGAACTGGTCGTCTCCGTCGGTATCCTGCAGGCGATAGAGTCCACTGGTTTTTTTCAGTTTTGAATTGCCGCGATGGTTGATCATTACATACAGGCTATTGAAAGCATAGAGCAGGCCATGCGCATAGCCCATGGAAACTTTTCCTGTTGTGGTGTCGCTCATAAAGGCGGGGTCTTTGAGGACCTCCAGTTTTTCAACAGTTGTTTTGGTCACGGTATCCCCGATGGTTGGTACAGTGAGTCGGTAAAGGTACCCGTATTGATCGGAGGCAATGATCCTGCCCTTGTCGTCGAAGGTCATGGCCACCCAGGAGCCTTCTTCATGCTCGGATGGGCCATAAAGGCGCTCTCCCCTGAAGCCCGGTGGGAGTTTGAGGTTGGAAACTTTTGGGTCAACAGCATCGAAGAACTCGTCTTTGGGTTGTATGGAAAAGGAAATGACCAATGCGATAGGCAGAACAAGGGCTAAAAGCCTGAGCAACAGGCCTGAATTTTTTCTCATGAAAGCGGTTTTAATATGGCAAAATCAGCAACCTTATTTTATTTGATTGTTTTTTCTGAAATAGGTCGTTTATGATTAGCTGCGGCGGGTGAATTTGTATGGATAAACCTTTCCGGAGGCCCACTGGGCTACATAGATGTTTTCGTTTCGGTCAACGCATACGTCATGCGGATGTACAAAGAGCTTTTCAGCCTGGCCGAGGGTATTCAGTTTGCCATCTACATAAACGGGTTCGGTGCCGCCCAGGTTGGAGACCACTTTATTGTTTTTGTCGAGGATGGTTACAAATCCCGTTCCTTCTTTGCTGATCTCGGGAGACCGGAGTACTGCGGCGTACAGGTTTTCGTTTCTGATTACGGGTCTGCAAACGCAGGCTCCGGGGACACGGATGATGTCAACCAGTTTGCCATCCATGCTGAAGCGTTTGAAGCAGTTGCGGGTGCGGTCGGTCACCAGGAGGGTGGGGGTGCCGTTCCTTCTGTCGATACAGATCCCGTGTGCGTTATCGAGGTGTGTATCACCTTCGCCGCGACCGCCGAAATATCCTTTCAGCTTTCCTTTGCTGTCGTAGTGCAGCACATACTGCGCGCCGTATCCGTCTGCAATGAAGAAATCACCGGTAGTGTTGTCGATGGCGACTTCCGTAGGTACAAACTGTTTCTTCTCTTTATAGATGCCTGCTTCAAGGGGTGCGTCGATGGTGAGGAGGAGTTCCCCATCGAGGGTAGTTTTATACACCTGGTTTTTGTTGGTATCTGTCACAAAAAGGAATTCGGTGCCGTTCTCGTCTGCGATGGATAATCCATGAGCGCCCGGGAAGTCGTGCCCCCACGTGGAGAGGAGTTTTCCTGACGTGCTATAGATAAGGACATTGTTCTTTGTTTCGTTGGTGAGCAGGAAGATCCTGCCTTTTTTGTCTTGCACCATTTCATGGCAGTCGTTCACCGGAGTCTTATTCTGGTCGGCTTTGCTCCATTTGGTGTCCATGGAATAGAGCATTCCATTGTGTCCGTAGAGAGGACCTTTTTTGTCGGCGAACATGTCTTTCGATATAAAGAATCCTGCGGTCGATAGCGATACGTTCCTGATGAATGTAGATCGGTTCATTGTTTGTGCATGTTGATACCGACTAAGTTCCGGAAAATAAGTTGAAACTGAGCAGCTTCCTGGAGAAACCCGGCAACATTAATTATTATTGCCTCATGGACATCCTGGCTTTATATTCTTTTTCGCAGTGGGCGATGATTGCGCTGGCTGCATTTTGCATTGGAATGGGTAAGGCGGGATTGAAAGGGGTGGATATGTTGGCCATCATCATCATGGCGCTGATCTTCGGAGGTAAAATGTCTACGGGTATAGTGCTGCCTCTGTTATCCATGGCTGATATAGCGGCCGTTTCATATTATAACCGGCATGCGCAGTGGAAGCATTTTTGGAAACTGATCCCCTGGATGGCGGTAGGCATCATAGCGGGTGTATTGGCGGGTAAGGATATGAATGAAGTGCTGTTTCGCCAGATCATGGTGTTTACCATCATCATCACCATCGTGATCGTGTTATGGATGGAAATAAAAGCATCCACCTTCATTCCCCAAAATCGTCTTTTTGCAACCGGGACAGGCCTCGCGGCCGGTTTCACCACCATGATCGGGAATCTGGCAGGAGTTTTTGCCAATCTTTATTTTTTAGCCATGCGTTTGCCTAAGAATGAATTCATCGGCACGGCGGCCTGGGTCTTCCTGGTGATCAACTTATTCAAAATGCCCTTCCAAATATTTTACTGGAAGAATATAGACTTACAGAGTTTTAAAACCGATCTTTTCCTGCTGCCGGCACTGGCGCTGGGCTTCTGGCTGGGGATAAAAATTGTAGGGCGCATTAAGGATTCCCACTACCGTAAGCTGGTCATAGCGCTGACCCTGGTTGGCTCGTTGTTTATGTTGTTTAAGAAATAACGTTCCCCACATTCATCCCATTCATCTTTTGAGTTTCTCCGACACCCAGCTATAGATCGCGGCCCTTTGTTCAGGGTATTGAAAGTGACCGGCATTTAAGTAAAGAGCTGCTTGTTTGGGAGCATTGATCGTATTGTATGCGGCATAGATGGAGGTAGGCGGACAGGTCTCATCGTTGAAGCCCCAGCTGTAATGTCCTTCTGCTTTTACCATTTTTGCAAAATTGACCACGTCGTAATAGGCCAGGGTACTGATCACTTTTTCGTTGGTATGCCACTGGGTGCGGGATTCATGTAGCATATGGGGCCATCCGCCTGCGCGGCCTTTTGTATATCCGGTCAGATCGCTGATCGCAGGGTACTGCGCCGCAAGGTACTTCACCCGTTTGTCGAGCCCCGCTGTAACGATGCTCAACGCGCCGCCCTGGCTTCCGCCCATTACGGCAAGGGTACTGCCATCGAACTGGGGTAAGCTGAAGATCATGTCATTGGCCCTGATGCAATTGGTATATACCCGCTTGTAATAATATCGGTCACGATCGTCCATATTAAAAGTCATGTAGCCGCTAAGTGCTCCTGAACTCAGGCTGGTATATACGCCGGGGTCGAGGGTAACCGGAATGCCATGGATGCCGATGGTGAGTACGATGATCCCCTTGTCTGCCAGTTCAAGATCCGGTCCATAAGGCCTGATACCGGCACCGGGCACTTGCAGCACCGCGGGGTATTTGCCCGATTTTTTGGGAATACATAAAATGCCGTATATCCTGGAGTATTCGAGACCCTGAAAGTTCACCTGGTAAACGTCTGTTGATGCAGAGGAACGTTCGGGCATCAGGCTCATCTTAGCGTCCAGCGGTATCTTTGTCAGGTCATCAGCAGCGCCTTTCCAGAAGGATTCAAAATCTGCAGGCATGGCCACGGTTGGTTTTATGTTACCGATCTCATATCCCGCCGTAGCCAGGTTGCGATATGTTTTTCCATCGATGGTTGTACTCACTACACAACGGAGGAACCCTGGTTCCTTCATGGTAAATGCCTTGGTGGTGAACGGGCCATCTTTCAAAACAATGGTATCGGTTTTATAAGGCTTCATCCTTTCAGGACCCACCTGATAAATGATCTTTACATCCTTCATGGGCACATGGTAGTTCATCACCTGAATGGAGAAAGTGGCAGGTTCTCCTGACCTGTATTCCCAATTGGCGTGGTCTGGTGTGACGATGATCTCTACGGGCTGGTGCGGGGGTTGTGCAAAACTGATCTGTGCAAAAAGCAACAGCAATACAACAAGCGGGGGTCTTCTGAAAATCATGGCAACATTTTGTGTGCTGAAGTTATGGTTTTCGAAGATGTATAGCAGGAGAATGTTAACTTCAGCTTTTATTCGAAACGTGCGGTAATGATCTATTACTGCACGTGAAAGATCGGCAGGATTTTGAGGAAGATTTGATGTATCGCGTTGATGTTTTAAACCATAAATTATGAGAATACTTGTTGGGTTGTTATTGCTTTTGCAGGCTTGTGGATCCGGGGCAGATGAAAAAACGCCTCCCGAAAAGAAAGTTTTGGTAGGGGCCGATAGAAGTGCCCAGGGTTGTATCGGCTCGGCCGGTTATGTGTGGTCCGTGGTCATCGACAGCTGCATCCGGCCTTTTGAAATCGGCTCGCCGTTTTTTGCCTATAATCCGGCTTCCGGAGTAGTGGACTCAACGAACGCCATATTCCTGGTGCTATCGGAAGCAGGGGACCGCGCCGAATTATTTTTTGGGGCAACAGAAAAGCCGGCAGTGATGGAAGCCTTAAAGGTGATGGAAGGCGAAACCATGCCCGTATTGTTTGAGAGCAAATCTGAATTGGTCAAATTGCGGTATTACAGGGATACTTATCAGATCCTGTACCAGGACAGCATCCGATATATCCAGTTTGCCGGCGCGCCGAAGTCGCTGAGGCTTCCTACCCATTAAACCATATTCATCACATTCATTTTATCCCCACAATCGCACCTTAGTCTTTCGACGGAGGATCAATCATGATCAATCATCATGTGCGCCCTGTGTGTGCCGGGATCCATGATCCAGGTTATCCCAGGTACTTCAGGCTTAGTTGGCAAACCCGTACTGGCCGCGGTGGCCCAGGGGATATACACCACATAATGATAACTGCCTTTTGATACTTCGCCGGTGGCGGGATTGTAGTTTTCTTTCGCGGCACTGTACACCTGCAGGTTGGAGGCTTGTTTCTACAGAAGAGGTGGTATTGCCTGCCTGGTTATAACCTGAAACGGTTAACCTTTTACAAATTCACCATTTATCAGTAACATTGCGTACCGGATATCAGCCAAGCTGAACAGTCTGGCAAAATCCTCACTTCGGTATACTTTTTTACTATTTGTAAAGTTATAAAACATGGGAAACAACGTATCTCCTGGCACAACATCGTACAATGTCAACGGTGAAAGCAAGTGCCCTTTCAGCAGTGGTATCATGAACAAAACAGCGGGCGGTGGAACATCTAACCGCGACTGGTGGCCAAATCAGCTAAAGCTGAACATCCTGCGCCAGCATTCCACGCTGTCGAATCCAATGGGCGAGCAGTTCGACTACGCCAGGGAATTCAATAGTCTTGATCTGGTCGAAGTGAAAAAAGACATTTATGAGCTGATGACTACATCGCAAGACTGGTGGCCGGCAGATTACGGGCATTATGGTCCGTTCTTCATTCGTATGGCCTGGCATAGCGCGGGCACATACCGTATCCATGACGGCAGGGGCGGTGGTGGCAATGGCACCCAGCGTTTTGCGCCGCTGAACAGTTGGCCCGACAATGGCAACCTCGATAAAGCGCGCCTCTTGCTGTGGCCCGTGAAAAAGAAATATGGCAAGAAGCTTTCCTGGGCGGATCTGATGATCCTCGCGGGCAACTGTGCCCTCGAATCCATGGGCTTTAAAACCTTTGGTTTTGCAGGGGGAAGGGCAGATGTGTGGGAACCAGAAGAAGATGTATACTGGGGTTCTGAAACCGAGTGGTTAGGCGATAAGCGGTATACCGGCGATCGCGAACTGGAGAACCCACTTGGCGCTGTACAGATGGGTCTGATCTATGTAAACCCGGAAGGTCCTAACGGCAATCCTGACCCGATCGCTTCAGCGCGCGACATCAGGGAAACCTTTGGTCGTATGGCGATGAACGATGAAGAAACCGTGGCCCTGATCGCAGGTGGACATTCGTTCGGAAAAACACACGGCGCTGGAGATCCCTCTATATATGTTAGTCGTGAACCAGCTGCTGCCGGAATCGAGGAACAGAGTATGGGCTGGAAGAATTCTTTAGGCACCGGCAATGGCGAATATACCATCACCAGCGGTCTCGAAGGTGCATGGACCACCACGCCTACGAAGTGGAGCAATAATTACTTTGAGAATCTCTTCGGATTTGAGTGGGAACTGGCTAAGAGCCCAGCTGGCGCGCACCAGTGGAAGCCCAAGAACGGCGGCGGAGCTGGTACAGTTCCTGATGCACATAATCCTACAAAGAGCCATGCACCTACCATGCTGACTACGGACATCGCACTTCGCGAAGATCCGGCTTATGCGAAAGTGTCAAGGCGTTTCTTTGAGAATCCTGATCAGTTTGCAGATGCGTTCGCGCGTGCCTGGTTCAAGCTGACCCATCGTGATATGGGACCTCGTGCCCGTTACCTCGGACCTGAAGTTCCTGCAGAAGTATTGATCTGGCAGGATCCTATTCCTGAGGTGACGCATGAACTGATCGATGCGCAGGATGTTGCTTCGCTGAAGGCTACCATCCTCGGATCTGGACTTACTGTATCTCAATTGGTATCTGCTGCATGGGCTTCTGCATCTACGTTCCGTGGATCTGATAAGCGTGGCGGTGCCAACGGCGCGCGTGTTCGTCTGGCTCCCCAAAAATACTGGCAGGTGAACAACCCCGCTCAACTCGCCAATGTGCTTCACGCATTGGAGAAGATCCAGGCCGATTTCAATGCTGCGCAAACAGGGAATAAGAAAGTATCACTCGCTGATCTCATCGTACTTGCAGGCTGTGCAGGTGTGGAGAAAGCTGCGAAAGATGCGGGTGTTGATGTAATCGTTCCTTTTACAGCTGGACGTAACGATGCATCACAGGAAGAAACAGATGTTGAATCCTTCGCGGTGCTTGAGCCCGTTGCAGACGGATTCCGCAATTATGTAAAGGCGAAATATGCGACTACCGCAGAAGAAATGCTGATCGATAAGGCCCAGTTGCTTAAACTGACTGCTCCGGAATTGACGGTACTGGTAGGAGGCATGCGCGTGCTGAAAACAAACTTTGATCTGTCTAATCATGGTGTGTTCACCGATCGTCCGGAAGTGCTGAGCAATGATTTCTTTGTGAACCTGATCGACTTTGGTACTACCTGGTCCGCAGTTTCACATGCACAGGATGTATTCGAGGGCCGTGATCGCAAAACCGGTGCAGTGAAGTGGACAGGTACCCGCGCTGATCTCATCTTTGGATCCAACTCTGAGCTCCGCGCTATTGCTGAAGTGTATGCATGTGAAGATTCGAACGAGAAATTTGTGAAAGACTTCGTTGCTGCCTGGGCTAAGGTGATGAACCTTGATAGGTTTGATCTCGCATAATTTGGTTGAGCAATATTTGAAAAGGTGGTCCGGTTGGACCACCTTTTTTATTGTTGGGCATATCCAACATAATTGAATCTCATTTTGGACGGTCTTTGGGGCCCTTTAATGATGTTCTTTCTTGTGAAGGATAGCCACAGTAAGCCTGCTGATACACAACAGCCTTTCGTGTTCATCGTATATCCGGATATCCCATACTTGCGTTGTAGTGCCCAGATGGATGGGTGAGGCGATTCCGGTCACCACCCCCTTGCGAGTGCTGCGAATATGGTTTGCATTGATCTCAAGCCCAACACAGACAAATTTCTCAGGGTCAATAGTCAATGCCGCTCCAAAACTACCCAGTGTTTCGGCCAGTGCCACTGATGCTCCGCCGTGCAACAGCCCCGCAGGCTGATGGGTACGATGGTCAACGGGCATCGTACCTTTCAAAAAGTTTTCGCCGATCTCAATCACCTCCATGCCGAGGTGTTCGCTCATGGTATTCTTGGTTATATGAACCATCTCTTTTAAAACAAGATCTTTTCTGAACCAGATCGACATAAGTTGGTTTTTAAACTGCTAAGTTAATTCGTTTGGGATGTCAGTTTTACAAATTCCACATTCCTTGCTCTTGAAATACTGATATACAAAGAAGTTACCTGTGATTTCTTTTTTGATCGGGCGAAATACATAGCCCCGCCGAACTCAGGCAGCCTGAAGCCGTCTTTATAAGCCGGGTAAGCCGGATATGTTTCCCCGGGTTTTAAAGTTATCATAATTCCGCTGTCACTTGCTTTTACGGTGAGGGTTGAATTGGTTTCTTCTGAAAAATACTGGCCTGCGTATTCGCCAAAGGAAGCAGTGGGTAAGGGTAGCTCTACCCGATTAAAATTCACCGTGTCACTATTCTCTGTAATGATGAAGAAGCCCTTGCTTCCATTCATTACCATGCGCTCGTTGTCGAGGTAAAATTCATTTGCCGAAATACGCCTTGTAGTCACTTTATCCGCCATTAGCTGTTTATCTTTTGCGGTCAGTTCAATGGCAGATCCATCTTTTTCATTTCTGAAGATCCCGGTGTATTGATCTATGGCAGACTGCAGATCGGTGTGGATGACCGTTGGTGTGGAAGGCTTTTCAGGCGCAAATACACTTAGTATTGCATTTACAGTTGCACTGAAATCTTTTGGTGTATTCAATAACATGGCAACGGTAAGAGCCAAGTCAGGATAGTAAACAAGGTATGCACGGTACCCTGCAGTGGCGCCACCGTGGCTTATGGCACGCCATCCTTGAATGGGTTGCAGGAAGAGACCTGCTCCATAGTTATTCGCTGCCCCATTGTTAAAAAATGCAGCGGTTGTTTGATTTACATAAAGCGATGGATTGCCGAGTTTCCCCGAAGAGTAAAATGTACTCCATTTCAAAAGGTCATCCGTGGTGGTCAGCAAACCACCGTTGCCGTAAACATATTCGTTTGGCATATCGATTCTAAAGGTTGTGCCCAACAGGGAGTAAGCCAATGCCCGGTTTGGCACAACCCGGCTTGGATCATCTCTCCATTCCGTATTGGTCATTCCCGCAGGTTCAAAAATGAATCGGCGGCAGAACTCCGCCAGCGAAATGCCGCTGACGCGTTGCACAATGATGGCCATCAGATTATAACCTGAATTGCTGTAGATGAATTCATCGCCCGGTTTGTTGTTCAGGCGTTTTTGTCTTGCTATGATCTCCAAAGCATCTTCATTGCGATAAAATTTTGATGACCGGGGCCAGCCTGTAAGCCCGGCAAGGCTTCCCCAGTCCCGGAGTCCGCTGCTATGTCGCATCATTTGAGCGATCCTGATCGTATCACCATAGAACTTCAATTCCGGAACGTATTGTCTGATGTCATCGTTCAACGAAAGTTTTCCCTGTTGCTCGAGCAAGAGGATGGCGGCTGCCGTGAATTGTTTTGAAACAGAGCCGGCTTCGATCTTTGAATGATGGGTCAGGGGAACCTGCCTCTCCAGATCTGCAAGGCCCCAAGCACGGGAATAAATGGTTTGGCCGTTTCGGGAAATGGATAACTGGCCGCCTGGGGCCGATGGTTGGTAATACTTATTGATGACTCCGTCGATCTTAGCCAGTGTATCCACCCAGCCCTGGGCTTGACCAGTAGATATGAGTATTACAAGTGTAAGCAACATTGTTGAAGAGCGCATACTACATGGTTGGATTGGATGATATGCTGGAAAATGCCAGAATGATAGAGATGGAAATAGAACTTGGGCAATGCTTCATACGATTGATTTAAGAATAGATCCCGAGGATTTAATCGGTGTAAAAAGGAATGGAAATCAGAGTGTACCTAATATAGCCTTTTTTATGAATTAATTATTGGCTTTGCTTCATTTTCGTTTTTGCTATATTTAAAGAATACTTCCCCAAAACCTTTGCTATGTCAAATCATTTTAAAAGCGTTGTATTTTCCATCATTCTGTCAATTACAGCGCTTACCCCATTTGCCCAGAAAAAATTTGAAGTCAACGACCTGGTTAAACTGGTAGGTATTTCTGATCCCCAGATATCTCCCGATGGGAAAAGTATTTTGATTGTCCTTTCCCGCGCAGATACGATATCCAACACGTACAAAAGCGAGCTGGTGTTGGTAGATGTCGCAACCGGTAACAGTCGTCCTCTTACATTTGATCGACTAGGCGTTACCCAGCCCCGGTGGTCGCCCAATGGAGGGCAGATTTCCTTTTTGGCCAGGACAACACTGAATGGCAACCAGTTGTTTGTCATCAATATGCTTGGGGGTGAGGGGCGACAACTGATCAATGCGCCTAATGGCGTGCAGCACTATGCCTGGAGCCCCGACGGAACAAATATTGCTTATGTTACTTCAGATGATGGGCCTAATAAAGAGATGGTTCGCAAAGGCTACGATGCCTTTGAGATCCGCAATAATGATATGTTCCTTTCCGCAGCAAGGCAGCCGGCACATATCTGGATCATTCCATCATCCGGAGGCGAGGGAAAGCGGATGACTTCCGGGTTGTGGTCATTACCCATAACCATCCCGCCCGGGCCGCCGTCATCGCCATTGTCGTGGTCAACTGATAGCAAGAGTATCGCCTTTGTAAAAGTGAGCTCATCGTATTCCGGCGATAATGCGTATCGTTCAACGCAGCTGCTGAATGTAATCGATGGTTCCATAAAGGCATTAACGGAAAGGGATCAGTTGGAAGGTTATCCAACTTTTTCGCAAGACGGATCCAGGCTGACTTATTGGTATACGCGTGATGGGGAATCCGGGAATATTAACGATATCTGGGTGACACCTTCCACCGGAGGTAACGGAAAGAATGCAACATTGGCACTCGACAGGGATATCTATAGGGCCATCTGGATGCCCGACGGTAAAACGTTGTTGATAGGAGGCCATGATGATCATCGAACTTCTCTCTGGTTACAACCCATTGATGGGGTTGCAAAGAAGTTGAATCTCGGTACCCTTAGTCCAAATTGGTCGTTCTGGGTGGATATGAATGTGGGTAAGGATGGCGCGATCGCTTTTACAGCTACAGATCCGGATAAACCGGTGGAATTGTACTACATGGCCAATGCCAGTGCAGTTCCGAAACGACTGACCAATTTTAATGAGGCCATTCGATCCATGCCTTTAGGAAAAACAGAAACCCTGCGATGGGAACTTGAAGGTTTCAAACATTCCGGTTCGCTGACTTATCCAACTGGGTATTCAGCAGGCAAAAAGTATCCGCTGGTGCTCATTATTCACGGCGGACCCAATGCTGCCTCTATTGAGAATTTCGCTCCGCGCTCTCAGTTGTTTGCCAACAAAGGATATTTCGTTTTCGAACCCAATTACAGGGGCAGTGATAATCTTGGCTCGAAATATAAAACTGCGATTTCGAAGGATGCCGGAGCAGGTCCCGGAAGAGACGTGATGGCCGGCGTTGCAAAGCTGATCAGCACAGGTATGATCGATTCAACTAAGATGGCCGTATCGGGTTGGTCGTACGGCGGATACATGGCCGCTTGGCTCGCAGGTAATTATGATGTATGGAAAGCGGTTATAGCAGGAGCCGCGGTGACGGACCTGAATGACCAGTACAATTTGAGTGATGGCAATGTGGCGAGGGGCAGGATCCTGGGTTCGCCATACAAAGGGAACATGCAAAAGTACATAGACCAGTCGCCCATCACTTACGCGCATAAAACCAAAGCTCCCACGTTGATCCTGGCCAATACAGAGGATCCAAGGGTTACCGTTACCCAATCGTATAAACTTTATCATGCGCTTATGGACAATGGAGTCACCACACGATTCATAGCATGGCCCTTACCGGCGCACAATGCCTCAGATCCCATTCGCCAAAGAGAAGTCAGTAAATACTGGATGGCATGGGTGGATAAGTATTTACAAGGGATGAACAGCGCCGAGGGATTGTTGATTGAGAAGTAAGCATTACATCCCTATGATATTGAATATGAAATTACATTTTGTAACTCCGAAAGCATTCAGCATTCTCTTTTCCTGCCTGGCATTATTTTCTGCTAATGCTCAGCAGGATGATCAAAAGCCAAAGAATGTACTGGTTTTGTATAGCGACGATCAGAGTTATCAAACCATTCGGATCTTGGGTAATAAAGCGATTAGAACGCCGAACCTCGACAATTTAGCCAAACAGGGCGTTGCATTCATGCAGGCCCATGTCATGGGCGGCCACCAGGGTGCGGTTTGCGTTCCGAGTCGCGCTATGATGCTGACGGGTCGTTATTTGAATCGATTACCCGGTGACGGCGCTGTGATCCCGGACAGCATTATCAGTTTGCCTGAGGTGTTGCAACACAAGGGCTATACCACTTTTCACACGGGCAAATGGCATAGTGATAAGAAGTCCCATAATCGGCTGTTCAAAAGCGGGGATAATATATTTTTCGGGGGCATGCATTTTCCCGGTGCCGGGGGACAGGAACATCCGTCTGTTTTTCATTATGATTCAACCGGGGAATATCATAAATCGAAGAACTGGAACAGTGATACGTTCAGTACCGAATTGTATGCAGATGCCGCCATCCGATTCCTGTCAAGTACCGAGGCAAAGACAAAACCTTTTTACTGCTATGTAGCTTTTACCTCTCCGCACGATCCGCGAACGCCCCCCAAAAAATATGCGGGTATGTATGAAGCGGAGAAAATGAAGCTGCCGCCGAATTTTTTGCCCCTGCATCCCTTTGATAATGGCGACCTGAACGTGCGTGACGAAAAGCTTATCGGCCATCCCCGGACGGAAGCGGATGTGAAGCGGGAGATCGCATTGTACTATGGTATGATCAGTGAAATGGATGCACAGGTAGGGCGGATACTTCAGGCGCTGGATAAAGCAGGTTTAAGGGATAACACCATCATCGTTTTTGCGGGCGACAATGGATTGGCAGTTGGCCAACACGGATTGGTGGGAAAGCAGAACTTGTACGAACACAGCATTCGTGTACCGATGATTATCTCCGGACCCGGCTTGCCGAAGAATGTGCGAACCGAAGCATTTGCTTATCTCAGTGATATCTCGCCCACATTGTATGATTATCTCAATATTAAACAGCCGCCTACAGTGGAGGCAAAAAGTTTGTTGCCGGTTTTATACGACAGGGAGCGATCCGTGCGCAATTCCATATATAATGTCTACGGGCACTGGAGCCGGAGTATTAAAACGAGTGATGGTTATAAACTGATCCTGTACAACGTCAATGGCGTTTCCACCACTCAATTATTTAATCTTCGAAATGATCCCTGGGAAATGCACGACTTATCGGGGAATAAATCGTTTTCCGGAAAAATAGAAGAGTTGCGTGGTTTGCTGAAGAAAGAGATGAATGAGACCCACGATGATCTGAGTATTGATCTGCCTGATTGGGGACGAAAGCCTAACCAAAAGGGAAATGGGAGTTGATATGGATGTTGAGCAATGATCATTATCATCCCTAAACCAATGTTTTCCATTAAAAGAAGAGCTATGCAATTGAAATCATTAGTAGTGATATTTTTTTTAGCACATGCATTAAAAAGTTTGGGGCAAGCGGAAGTTCCAATTCCGACAAAGGCCCAATTGAATTGGCAGAACGCGGAGCTGGTCGCTCTTTTTAGTTACGACCTGCATGTATTCGACGGGAAAAATTACGATCAGCAGCAAAACCGGATTACGCCCATTGCTGATTTTAATATTTTTAATCCTCAAAAGCTAAACACCGACCAATGGATAAAAGCAGCCAAGGATGCCGGAATTAAAATTGCCATACTTACCGCCACCCATGAAACCGGTTTCGCCCTTTACCAGAGCGATGTAAATCCCTATTGCCTTAAAGCCGTGAAATGGCGCGACGGGAAAGGGGATATTGTTAAGGATTTTGTTGAATCCTGCCGAAAGTACGGCGTTCAACCGGGCATTTATATTGGCATTCGATGGAATTCTTTTTATGGCGTTTTCGATTTTATGGTCAACGGCAGCGGAAAGTTTGCTGAGAACAGGCAAAAGCATTACAATAAGGTTTGCGAAGGCATGGTGGAAGAGTTAATGTCGCGGTACGGTGATTTGGCCATTGTTTGGTTCGACGGCGGCGCTCATGGACCAGAAAAAGGTGGCCCGGATGTTTTGAGTGTCTTTCAAAAATATCAAAGCAATTGCATTTTTTACCATAACACCCAACGTGCCGATATCCGTTGGGGAGGCAGCGAAAGTGGTACGGTACCCTATCCAAGTTGGGGAACCTTCAATTTTCCTTTTTCACATTCAGCGAATCAGGAGATTATTTTTAAAAACGATTTTCAGTTATTGAAAGAGGGCGACCCGGATGGAAAGTATTATATGCCTGCCATGGCAGATGCGCCGCTAAGGGGCTATAAAGGACGTCATGAGTGGTTTTGGGAGCCCGGCGATGAGTCCCATATTTTCCCGGTTGGGAAATTGGTGAATATGTATTACGAGTCTGTAGGCCACAATGCTTCATTAATATTGGGATTAACGCCAGATCCCGACGGGTTGATTCCCCAACAGGATGTTGACACATTGAAGGCGTTTGGTGCTGCTGTCAAAAACCATTTCAGTAACCCTGTAGCAGTAGCGAAAGGTGAGGGTAAAGAGATCCTGCTTGTCTTACCCAAGGCTAAGGGGTTTGATCGGATCGTCATTGCCGAGGAAGTTGAGAAAGGGCAAAGGATACGGGAGTTTTCTGTACAACTATACAGAAATCGTAAATGGGAAACCATTGCTTCAGGTACTTCTATTGGTTACAAGTTTATTACCCGGTTACCCGCGCCGGTTTCCGGAGATAAACTAAGATTAATGGTTTCGAAATCAATAGGCCAGCCTGTTATTAAACAACTTGCAGTTTACTAACTAACATATGAATAACAAAGGGTCGATTGAAGTAATAGGTAAGATAATCTACCATGCGTGTATCATTTACCTGTGTTTTTTTCAATTTTATGAAAGCCGCGCACAGGCTTCTACAATTAAGATAGCCTGCATAGGGAATAGCATAACTTTTGGGGCCAGGGTTCAGAACCCACAGTTAGAATCTTACCCGGCTGTGTTATCTGCCATGTTAAAAGGGGGCGGATATACGGGTTATGAAGTTAAAAATTTTGGTATAGGTGGCGCTACGGTGATCCGGTTCGGGACACCCAATATTTGGAAGGTATTGGATTCATTGATATTGGCCCGGCCTGATGTTGTAGTTATTGAAGTTGGAACCAACGAAACGGTGGGCGCACCCCGCTATAATTGGGAACATATTGCCGACTTTGAAAAAGACTATTTTGATTATATTGACACGATAAGAAAAATAAATCCCAATTGCAGGTTTGTTATTTGCAGCCCCTTGGATATGGTTATTCAAACGGAGGGTTTGTCGCCGGAAAGAGTAAAAGACCTTTCATTAAGAAGGCCCCGGATATGGGAGTTGCGAAAAAGAGCCAGGAAGATTGCAAATAAGGAACACGTCTATTTTCTGGACCTGACTAAGCCGTTTAGGGGTAAGGTTGATCTGATGACCACCAGTGACGGAGTTCATCCGAATAAAGATGGATATGCTTATCTGGCAACATTGGTGTTTGATTTTATTGTTAAGAAGGGAATAGTTGTGCGGTAAATAATGACCGGGTATTCAGTAATAAATGATATATGACATTGCTTAGTAACAAGGTGGTTTTCCTGACCGGAGGTTCGCGGGGTATTGGTTATGATTGTGCGAAAGCGTATGCCACCCAGGGCGCAAAGGTGGTTGTTGCAGCGCTTGATAAGGAAGAAATTGAAGATGTCATAAGCGAACTTGGGTCGGACCACCTTGGAGTAGTGTGCGATGTATCCTCCGGGGATTCAGTAAGGCAGGCCATGGAAAAAGCAGTTGACGAGTATGGGCGTATTGACGTCATTCATAATAATGCGGGTATTGCTGATCCCTCATGCCCGTTGCATGAAACCACTGAAGAAGAATGGGATAAGCTCATGAACGTAAATATAAAATCGATCTATTATACAACGCGGTATGGTATTGAACATTTGAAGCAATCGGGCGGATGTATTTTAAATACCAGCAGTATGGTTGGCGAAATTGGCCAGGAATGGCACGCGGCTTACACAGGAACAAAAGGTGCAGTAAACGCACTGACCAAATCCATGGCGCTTGATTACGCCAAATATAACATTCGTGTAAATGCTGTTTCGCCATCTGCTGTGTGGACACCTATGCTGGAAAAATGGAATCAAGACCAGCCTAATGGGACCAGGGAAAGCATGGCCTTGTATCTCGATGCCATTCATCCCATTGGATATTGTCCGAAGGGTGACGTAGTGGCCGATGTTTGTGTTTTTTTAGTTTCTGACATGGCGAGGTTTATAACGGGTTGTATCATGCCGGTATCAGGAGGTGCAGAACTGGGTTACCGAGTGGTTCAGAAGGGGAGCACCATAACGAAAGTGGAACCCGGAAATGAATAAACATGGCTCATGATTAGAAAAATTAACGTTCAGGATACTCGTTTTCAGTTGGAAAAAGGCGCGGGCAGTGATGCCATACATCAGGACCCCATCTACTCCTATGCGGTCACGAACTTAATTGACGATAGCGGCATAATAGGTACGGGCTTTGCTTTTACATTAGGCGAAGGCAATGACCTGGTCTGCCAGGCTGCTGATTTTTACGCAAAGCAATTGGTTGGAAAAGATATTGAGGAGGTGATGGATTCATTCGGGATATTGTTTAATCAACTATCGAATGAACAACAATTCAGATGGCTGGGGCCGCATAAGGGGGTGGTGCATTTAGGATTGGCATCGGTGACCAACGCCTGTTACGATCTTTGGGCAAAGAAGCGCGGCGTGCCCCTTTGGAAATTGTTGATCGATCTTACACCCGAACAAATTGTCAATACACTTGACCTCTCATATCTGGAAGATGAGTTGACCAAAGAAGCTGCACTTCAATTGTTACAGACGCAATGGTCAACAAAGCAGGAACGTATGGCTGTCCTTGACAGCGGTTATCCTGGATACGATACGTCGGTAGGATGGTTTCATTATTCGGATGATAAGGTTAGGGAGAATTGTCGCAAAGCCCTTGCAGAAGGATTTACGGCTATGAAGTTAAAAGTAGGGTCTGCAGATCCGCGTCGCGATATTTTGCGCGCAAACATCGTTCGTGAAGAAGCAGGCTGGGATGTGAAAGTGATGCTGGATGCCAATCAGCAGTGGACGTTGCCACAAGCCATCAGCATCTGCAAGGAATTGCAAGCTATGAATCCATACTGGGTCGAGGAGCCGACCCATCCCGATGATGTGCTGGCGCATAAAACGCTCGCCGATGCGATCTCTCCAATAAAGTTAGCCCTGGGGGAGCATGTTCCTAACAGGATCGTATTTAAGAACTATTTGCAGACGGGCTCTGCGGGCTTTATTCAGGTAGATGCGGTAAGGGTGGGGGGTGTCAGTGAGTTCATCACCATCAGTTTATTAAGTAAGAAATTTGGAATCCCGGTGGTTCCACATGTGGGAGATATGGGACAATTGCATCAGCATCTCGTACTATTCAACCATATTTCTATGGGGCACGAGGTTGTCTTCTTAGAACATATACCCCATTTACAGTCAAAATTTGTTTACCCGGTACACATTGAGGACGGTGTTTATCGGGTGCCCCAGGAAGCGGGAAGTAGTTGTGATTTAAAACTTGCTGAGTAGAATGATTGGATCGATTGATATGGCCATTTGCATTGCCTATATTTTAGGCATTCTGGCACTGGGGTTATGGGCCGGATTAAAAAAGAAAAAACAAGTGTCTGGCAATGAGTCCAGTGAGTATTTCATGGCGGGCAAATCGGTGCGCTGGCCCATGATCGGTCTGGCCCTGTTTGCCACCAACATCAGCTGCCTTCACCTGGTGAGTCTCGCCCAGTCGGGCTTTGATACCGGTCTGGTGAATGGCAACTTCGAGTGGATGGCAGGTATTACATTGATCATCCTGGTATTGTTTTTTATTCCGTTTTATATCAAATCCGGCGTGTCAACACTCCCTGATTTCCTGGAGAGACGTTATAATACGGCCTGCCGGGACTGGCTGACGGTCATATCCATTCTGTCGGCGATCGTTATACATATTGCTTTTTCATTTTTAGCCGGGGGCATCGTATTACGAACTTTGTTTGGTGTAAATCTTTATACAAGTGTTATTGTTATTGCCGTGATTACCGGAATGTATACCATCCTCGGTGGCCTAAGAGCTGTGATGATCACCGAGTCTGTACAGACGGTAGTTTTATTGGGGGGTGCGTTCATCATCACCGCGATTTGTTTTCAGAAAAGCGGGGGCTGGACCGGCATTACGGAAACGCTTGAGTCAACGGGTAACAGCGATAAGATTTCCATGCTTCGCCCTCTGGGTGATCCCAGCGGCTTGTCGTGGCTCGGTGTGTTGGTTGGGTATCCGGTAATAGGCATTTGGTATTGGTGCGCGGACCAAACCATTGTGCAGCGGGTATTGGGTGCAAAGGATGAGAATCATGCAAAGGCGGGGGCCTTGTTTTGCGGGTTCATTAAAATTTTGCCGGTGTTCATTTTTGTGCTGCCGGGCTTGATGGCCTTTGTACTGATGAAAAAGGGTTTGTTTGATGTGAGCAGCATTACCAATTCGGCTGATGGGAGTACGAAAGGGATCTATACGTTAATGATCACCCAACTGGTCCCGAAAGGATTAGCTGGTATATTGGCGGCGGCGTTGATCTCAGGGTTGATGAGCCAGATCTCGGGAGCTTTGAACTCAATCGCAACGCTTTTTAGTTATGACCTGTATAAGCGTAAGTACCCGGAAGCCAGCGATGCGAAATTAGTGTCCATGGGACGAATATCAGGCGCAGTGGCCTTGGTCGTTTCTATTTCCCTGCTTCCATTGATCAATCAATACGAAAGTTTATTTAATGGTGTCCAGGATGTGATAGCCCATATGGCGCCGCCCATCACTACGGTTTTTTTATTGGGTGTGTTTTGGAGCAAAGCTTCCGCAAAATCTGCCCAATACACATTATGGATCGGTTCCTTGCTGGGGGCCATCGTATTTATTGTCAATAAAACGATGCCTGGCTCAGTCATGGGAAACATTCCTTTTATGATGATGGCGTTTTATTTATTTACTGCCTGCGTGATGCTCCAAGTTGTTATGTCCTATGTTTTTCCCGTTCAACATACGGCAGAAAGCAGCCAGCTTTATTGGCAGCATTGGAGAGAACCGCTTCAGGCCAAAGGCTGGCCGGGATTGGCTGATTATCGGGTGCTATCATTCATATTGCTGGTTATCTTGATGGTGTTGTATGTAGTATTTAGATAGCACATGGGTAAGCCTATCACCTTCAATTGATCTACTTCGTTTCCATCTTATGATCTCCTTTGGTGAACAAGAATTTTCTCCTGAACACGAAGTTGTAGCCAGAGTAGAAAAAAGAATATTGAGGCTATTTCAATTACCCTGCTCCAGCATGGTAAACAGTGTTTTGAATGCCTCTACCGTATTGCCGCCACGACCAGTCGGGGCAGGACCGCGGCCATAGAATGCATCGATGAAGCTCTCGGGGCTTGTCCAAACCGTTTGAATGAATCCCCTGTATTTTTTTGCTACTGCAGGCTTCAGCGCCTTCTGGTATGTGAAATAATCCTGCACTTGCAATTTCACCACATCGGGTCTATTCCACGGGCATAACATGACATCAAATCCTTTAGTGGCAAACATCAGGGGCGTCAACGCCTGGGACACATAATGCCAATCGTTGATCACCACGTTTTTATTGATCATATCGATAGAGCGGTGCGTATCATTTTCACTGGCCTCC
>JBBAJO010000004.1:50116-159537 GCA_040404005.1 Chitinophagaceae bacterium | reverse complement strand
AGTCGAAAGAAACCCAGGCTCGCATCAGGTATTGAACAATCCAACCTACTATAAAGCCAATGACCACCGAAACAAAAATGGCGATTACCATTTCGATGGCCTTTGTGGTATTGATGTATTGCCCCCATTCTTGAAACGATTTACCTTCTTTAACCACTTTTAGCATGGATGTGGTAATGGAGGCGCCAAGCAGGTTAAAAACAATGGCAATGGTGGTGGAAGTGGGAAGTTTTAGCGTATTGAATGTATCTAAAAGGAAAATATCGGCCAGCATGACGACGATGTAGATAAAAATAATATCGTGAAAAGAAAAAAGGGCGGGGTTAAAAACCCCCTTTCTTGCAATCTCCATCATGCCACCAGCCGAAAGTGCGCCTACCATTACCCCAATGGCAGCAACAATCAGTATTTGTTTAAAAGTGCCTGCTTTGGCTCCAACCGCAGAAGTCAGGAAGTTAGATGCATCGTTAGAAACACCTACGATGAGATCAACAACAGCCAGGCCAAGAAGAATAATCACCAGTATCAGATATGCGATTTCCATAAAACTTTTTTATCGGTAAGAAAAAGTGAATGCGCCATGAATTCATCAATAATTCATCAAACCTCTTGGCCACCCAATGACCACATTATTAATAATTTTGGGTCTCGCGTCTGCGGAAACCCTGGCACCGCCTTCATGGTTAGGGTTGAAGCCCCCTTCACCCACCAAATAGATGGGACCCACCGATGTCATATTGGCGATCACCGGTGCCGTTCCTGGAACAGATCCGGCAGTTTTACTACTCGTAATCTCTAAAGAACCGGTCAAACTTTCATCTGCCGCATATGGGTTACGCAGAGAATACACAAACTGAATATTGCCAGTGTATCCTGCGTCCATATCTAGATCATCATCCAGAATATCATACAGCCCAATAAAACGTGCATTGACGGAGCCACCGAACCATTCCAGTCCATCGTCTCCCCCAACAGAAACGATCACGTGGTCTAGTTTTGTGCCCGAGCCAACGCTGCCGAAAGTAATACCGTTCACCTCGTTACCCGGAGTAACCGCGATGCCGGCAAATTCCACCCTCACATAGCTTATCTCTCCTGAATTATCTGCCGGAACATTACCACCGTACTTTCCACCATCGCCTGAACTTCCAGTCTGTATGCCTTCCACCAGCACGTCTGTACCTTTATTGTTTGGGGCTCTTCCACAGATAACGATGCCGCCCCAATCGCCCCGCTGGCGCTGCTTCCCTGCTTTTGAAGATGTAAACACGATAGGCCTGTCCGCCGTACCTCTTGCAATCAGCTTCCCGCCTCGGTTGATACATAAAATTCCATCGCTTGGTTTTCCATCTCCAAAAATGATCGTACCCGGCTCTATGGTTAGCGTAGCACCGCTATTCACAAAAACCTGACCACGCAGCAAATAGGTTTTATTGGCCGTTAGGGTGCGGTTTGAATTGATTTCCCCCTGAAGCACTTCTGCCGTCGATTGACCCTGATACTCCATGTCGTATGGGTTTATCTTAAACCAGTTTGACGCAATATTCCAATCAGGATCCGCAGTAGTGCCAAATGCACCGGGATAGGAAACTATTTTCATATCAGAAGGCAGTGATTGCAGGGTAAGGCCTGCAACCGCGTTTGATTTTAGGAAAGGAAGTTTGCTGGGGTTAGACGGTTTTCCGAAATCTGTACTGGAGAAATATTGACTTGCATCATTGCCTACTAACAGGGTCTCATCTTCTGATGGATTCGTGTTAGAGGTAGGAATACGATTCTCAACAAGCAGGTTACTTTTGAATTCGCCTTTTCCGGAGAACGTTGCGCTTCCACCACCACCTTCAGGCGGTCTGATGATTTGCACCTTATGACAAGATGCTATGCCAAAAAAGACAGAAACTATGAAGAAGAATTTTCCTGATTTCATATACTAAGATTTTATGATTGTTGTATTGGAATGATTAACGTATTCTCCAACTTAAACCCGCAGAAATGCGTTGGCCCTGATAACCTTTCTGAATTACATTATCTGCCGTGCCCAGGTCTGATACATTCCCATCCAGATTAGCGTCTTCCCTGATCTCCAAAGGAGCATCTAACAGGTTGGACACTCCTAGTGATAAGGATACGCGTTTCGAAATGGCCTTGTTGAAATTCAAATCCAGCATATGTCTTGGCATGGCATACCAGGGGTAGGTTTCCTGGCCATCTCCTGTTGAATAAAGACTCTTGCCGCTAACATTATATATCAATTCAAACTTAACTCCCTTCGCCGCATTGGCATAGATATATGCTAAGTTGATCACGTAGGGCGACTGTCCCTGCAGAGGTCTGTTCTTTACCACTTCCACACTGTTTTCACCCAGCTCAATATTGCTTCGGATATAAGCGGCATTCAAATAGATAGCCATATCATGCAACACTGTTCCGCGCTCCTTGCTCAACGTCTTTTTCAATTCAAATTCCAATCCGGCCACTGTGGCTTTCTCGGAATTCTGGAAAGTAAATAAGGGAAGCTCAGAACGAATGACATAGTATAGTTCGATGGGATTTTTGAATCGTTTGTAAAAACCTCCGAAGCTGAGATAGTCGGCCTCCCCCATGAAAAATTCCCATTTCATATCCAGATTATTGATGGTGGCATTCTTTAATCCCGGATTTCCTTGTATATCAGCACGAAAATCATAGTCATAAAAGCTGAACGGTGCGAGTTCACGGAAAGCAGGTCTGTTCACACTTTTATTGTATCCGAATCTGATATCCATGTTTTCATCAAGTCCCAGTCTCAGGTTGATATAGGGCATGAAGTCGGTAGAATTGTTATCAATTGATGTATCCGTCTTTAGGTTCTGTTTGAAATCTTCCAAACGGAAACCGACATTGACCAATAAATTTTTAAAAATAGTTTTTGTGGCATCTGCATACCCACTGACGAGGTTGTACTTGCTATTGTAATTATCCCCGGCTTCTGTGCCATCTACGAGGAAGTATCCCTCTGGGCCGAAATTTTTTGGTTCAAATATGGTGGTGATGGTCTCCTTGTTGAAAGGAACAAAAAGCAATTCAGGGTTAGTAAGACCATCTTTGGCAAAGGTGAGCAGTCTGGATTGGAAATTACGTTTGGCGAATTCACCAAGCACGCCAGTCCGAAGCATCAGCGTCTCTGTATTACCCCATGTGTAATCCAGCCGGCCGGTAACCGTGTTATCCTTTTGCTTGGATCCGAATCGAGCCCCATTGTCTGCCTTGCTCCCTTCAGGAATAACGTACAGGAACTGCGCTCCCGAATCAGCATAGCTTCTGTTTCCACCAAAACGACGAAGATCCGGCAATTCCTGGAATCCGAAATTGTAGCCGAGAGCCCAGTCGATCCGGCTTTTCTCCCCCAGGAGATGTTCGCCATTTAAACGTCCGAGATAGTTGGAACGTGCTTCCAGCCCTACAGAAGAACCGATGGTCTCACGCTTCCTTTCATAATTGACATTATAGCGGAGCAGGGCAACTTCTGCACCAATTTGTGAGAAGAGGTTGGTAAATTTTATCGTGTTTCGTTTATCTAATTTATATTCCCAGTTACTCATAAGTGCCAGTTGGGACGGCAATACATGCACGGCATCAGTGATTGCCCTCACATTCGTGGCGGATTCCACTATATCATTGTCACCCTTCTCATAATTTGCATAGGCATACCTGTTCCAGAAAGTGTTGGAATAAGCCCTGCCATATGAAATCAGGTTGATGGTAGACAGCGTGCTTCCCTCTTTCTTCAATTTAAAATTGCGACCCATGGAATAGCCCAGAGAAAAATCAGGCAGTGCTTTCCTCTTCTCCACATAATAGTTATTGCGCAACTTCTTGGCCTCCTCCGCAGACTCGTTGCGGTCCATCGCCTGTATATCCTGATAACTGGACACATCATCCAGGAAACTTCTCTTTTTACCTCCAAAACCCAGATAACTGCCGAAGGTCAGGTTGTAGTCGGGGTCCACGTAAAAATCCTTAAAAGTTGTGTTCACGCGATAGGCCATTCCAAAAGATATGACGTCAAAGTCCTGTTTAGGTACTGTTTTGGATTGGCTGGTGATAACTGCTCCGGCGTATTCACCGGGATTAGTAGCAATGCCCGATTTATGGATCACCAATTCATTTAACACTCCTCCCGGAATAAACTGAAGTGAAAAGGTTTTAATGTTTTGTTCCGTTACCCCGGCGCCCAGGTTATCATATAAAAAAGTAGTATAGCGGGGGCTTAATCCCCTGACTGATGCGTAGCCACTTGAAACGGAAACGCCGGCCACCCTTTGCACAAGTGATGCCGTGCCACCACCAAATCTATTGATCAGCAAGGGGGTTAGTGTGTTTCTGATATTCTCGGCATTGGCATCCTTTGAAAGCTCATGGCTGATAATATATCCCGCTTTATTGAGGGTGTCCTGCGCCTTAGTTTCAGATGGCAGGCACAAAACGATACATAAAATAGAAAACAAACTGAACAGTTGTTTGCATACAACTTGTGTTACGCACGCATTGTGGAGTCCACTAAATATATTCATACATCGACGTTTTCAATTCGAAAGTCAACCGTCTGAATAACCAAAATGTTAACGAAGGATTATGGTTTGTGCCATTTTCGTAAGTCTGTACAAAGTATGTAACCCAGGCTGCCGAATTAACAATTAGGAAATATGAATAAAAAATAATGTCTTCAAACGAGTTACCAGCTGGGGGGAGGTCACTTATTGGTAACTTTCACCAATGACCATTTCAGTTCACTATTCTTTACGGAAATCAAGGTTATGAAATAAAATCAACCGCATGGAATGAATAGACTGTGTGGTTTGGAGAATGGGCTGCTGCTGTAAGATAAACTGATACAATACGGCAATATCAATTTTCCGACTGGGGGAAATAACAATTCCTGCCAGTGTTCGGTTCTGGTCAAAGTTGTTGCCATGAAGGTTCTCGCCCCAATGGAAAAATATTTCATCCGCTGCTTGCCAGCTTAGTATGACTTCTTCCGTACCTGCTTTCTTTTTCAAAGGCCCCTGCATTTGAAAAAGATACCTGGCCCTGAACGTAAAAGCTACATTGGTTTCATCATTGATATTGTTTACAAAACCCTTCCTGAATCGCTGCTCGAGCCTGATCCGATTGACATACTGTAAGCCTGCCTTTTTCTTATTGAACTGGATCTGTTCATATAAACGGTTTTCCGCTAACCAACGTTGGTACCGATCTGTTACATAGGTGCCGAACCAGGCGTACCCCGCCGTCATTCGGATATTGGGGTTAAGATGGTAATTAATGCCCATCCTTGCTGCAGATAAAGTAGATGACAATGGAAACACGCCACGGCTTCGGTAGTTGAGATCAAAAGCATAACCCCACTTTTTTGAAAGCCTCGCCTGATGACTATACGCTGCCCAAAACTGGAAGTCTTTCTGGGCATGGGCTTTTTCGTATAAAAGCACGACCATGGTGGCGAATAGCCATAATGATGGCCTCATTGATTTATATAATAATGACGAAAAGCACACAATGCCATTAGGTTTCATACTGCGCTGTAATTCGGATATCCAATGTATTTCATGTTGAAAATAACCCAAAATCAATTCTTTGGCTCGAAGCCACCTGATCACCTGTTTTTTTTGACACAGAAAACTCCCCAGCTTGCTTGATTTGCGTAGATTAGCTCCTAACTTACATATCAATCCCTGATTATGAACAAGCTTTTTGTTTTGTTTGCTTTTGTAACCTTTGCCACGTCCTGCAAGTCAGATAATCCCGCTGCAACTGAAACAACAGACTCCGTTGTCGCTCCCAAAGAATCGGCCCCGGTCAATTTTCTTTACCCATCCACCTATCCTTCCGATTGGAAGATCGGTGACCCGCAAAACATCGTAAAAGTACAGGAGTTGTATAAGATCATGCTAAGCGACTCTAATTACGAGGCCATGCTCCCCTATCTGGCGGACTCCATAGAAAATGTGCTGTTCGACAACAGGAAGCTCAAACTCAGTTCAAAAGATTTCGTCCAAACCGTAAAGCAGTTCCGCGGTGGCTTTAAATCCCTGAATGAAGAGTTTCGCAATTATGTTTCTCTTAGAAGCGATTCGCAGAACCTCGATATGGTTTTGCTGTGGATCAAGGAAAACGGTGTTCGTAAAAATGGAAAAGTGGATTCTTCAGGATACCAGGAAACCTGGATCTTTGATAAAAATGGTAAACTGAATTACCGTAGCTCTTATGTTCGCTACGATTTTTAACCTGGCCCCCCCATCTCTTCAGTGCCTCATAGAAACAGCATGCAGGAGCGGCCTGCCATGGATCAACCAGACAGCCCATATGGAACCTACAAATGAAACCAGGGCGAAAGAAACACCCCGGATTGAAGTATATAGCGATGGTATTTTTGCAACCCATGATAAATGGCCAAATCAACCATGCAACAAATTGTTCTCGTAGTCAGGGACCTGACCGTTCGCCTGGGCGGAAAGATTGTACTGGACAATATCAGCTTCTCCCTGCAAAAAGGAGAATGCCTGGCCGTGACAGGCCCAACCGGCAGTGGTAAAACGACATTGATCAAAGCCCTGGCTTCGCAGATCTTTTGCTCAGGTATTCTGCAATTTCCCATGAATACTCAACGAAAACCCAGAATTGCAGTCATCAGCCGACAACACCAGTTCACCAGCCTGTCCAATATCAGCTCATTCTACTACCAGCAACGGTTCAATTCCTTCGATTCGGAAGATGCACGGAAGTTGGAAGATGAGTTGAAGAAATCCAGCGCCAGTGAAAACGAGACGGAGAAAGTACTGGCCGCCTTTGGACTTACCCATGTTCGCCATACCCCTTTACTGCAACTCTCCAATGGAGAACATAAAAGATTTCAGCTGGCCCGGGCCATCCTACAACACCCTGAATGGATCCTGCTGGACAATCCATATACAGGACTGGACAAAGCGGCCCGAATCATATTAAATGAGATACTGGAAGGCCTGGTGCGCGATGGTATCCAAATCGTTCTGGTAACCGGACCTTCCGAAATTCCGCCGGTGGTTACCCATACCGCACTGCTTGACCATGGAAAAATAATTGCCCTTTCCCCAAAAGGAACTGCCCCCCTGCCTGCACCAACAACATCACCGGGCGTAGATCTTGCTCGCATGATTAATATGCCGGCCGCTTATCCGTATCCCCCGTTTTCTACGGCCATCAAAATGGTTGATACCACCATTTCTTATCATGGAAAAAAAATCCTGGACAAGATCAACTGGGAAGTAAAAAAAGGAGCCTGCTGGAATGTAGCAGGACATAACGGATCAGGAAAATCAACCTTGATCTCTTTGATTAACGGTGATAATCCGCAGGCCTTTGCCAACGAAATTTATTTGTTCGATAAACGAAAAGGCAGCGGCGAAAGCATCTGGGATATCAAACAGAAAACAGGATTTATCTCGCCGGAACTCCATCACTATTTCGATGCATCCAGCAGCTGCTTTAACATCGTTGCCTCCGGCTTGTTCGATACCATCGGACTATTCCGCCAACTGAATCCAATTCAACGACAGATCACCGAGGCATGGATGGAATGCATGCAGGTGTCGAGGCTTGCCAACCGACTATATGATACCCTATCCGATGGAGAGCAACGCCGCGTTTTGTTGACACGGGCCCTCGTGAAAAATCCGCCTCTGCTGCTATTAGACGAGCCTTGCCAGGGGTTGGACAGCGAAGCCACTTTGCAATTTCTGGACCTGATCAACAACATTTGCCTTCACCTCGGAAAAACACTGATATACGTGAGCCATTATGAAGCCGAAATCCCTTCCTGCGTTCAACATCGCCTTGTGCTCAGCGATGGACGAATGGTACTATAACATATCAATAACAACAGAACTTCGTACCTTATCATCCTATGAGATTCGCATCCTTCAAAAAAACCTATAGCGTTTTTTACCATTTTGTCATCTTGTTTCTATTGGCTTCTTTCCTCGTCAGAACATCTTTATTGATTTGGGCATCAACTAAAACAGATTTCACAGCAATATCCCTCTTAAAGATCTATGGATTCGGATTGCTGTACGACTTTGGGGTCTCCCTCTTCTTTGTACTCCCCTATTCCATCTACCTGATTCTTCTACCTATTACATGGCATGCATCTAAGTTGAACAAATGGATCACCTATTCCTCATTCACCCTTGCCATACTGATTTCCATGTTCTCATTCTTTGCTGAATTTACTTTCTGGGGCGAGTTTGAAAGCCGATTTAATTTTATTGCCGTTGACTACCTTGTTTATACTTATGAAGTTATAAAAAATATCAACGAGTCTTATCCCATCCCCATCCTCGTTGCCGCGATGTTCTCGATCACGATCTCCATTACATATTTCTTTAAGCGCATGGGGTATTTTGAAAAAAGTTTTTCCGGATCGGCGCCGATCAGCATAAGGCTGGGTGTTTTCATATCCACATGTATTACTACCGCCGTGTACACTTTCAGTATCAGCAATAACCTTCCTGAAGCAAGCGATAACCGTTATCAAAACGAACTTTCCAAGGCAGGTATCTATTCTTTTTTTTCCGCATTTAAAAACAATGAGCTGAACTACGACGATTTTTATAAGAGAGTGAAACAGCAGGACGCATTGTCAGAAGTTCGAAAAGACCTCCAAGAACCGAATGTGAGGTTTCATAGCGACAGCGGAATCATCAGATACATTAACAACCATGGCGACATGACCAGGCCGAATGTGATCATGATTACTATCGAAAGCCTCAGCGCAGATTTCATGGAGCATTTTGGCAACAAGGACCACCTCACCCCTACATTGGACTCCCTTTGGAATGAAAGCATCAGTTTTTCAAACCTCTATGCTACAGGCACCAGAACAGTTCGAGGCATGGAGGCCCTGTCTTTGGCGATACCCCCAACACCCGGAAGCAGTATTGTAAGGAGGCCTGATAACGAACACCTCGCAACCATTGGTTCAATCTTCAGGCAGCAGCATTATAATACTTCATTCTTTTATGGTGGAGACGGATACTTTGACAACATGAATCATTTCTTCGGGAATAACGGCTACAATATTCACGATCGGGGAAGAGCAATTGGCAGGACTGAGAAACTGGAGGCTTCAAGAGAAATCATTCCAGACAGCCTGGTGGAGTTTGAAAATGCTTGGGGTATCAGTGATGAAGATCTATATAACGAGGTGATTAGAGATGCAGATGCTAAATTCAAAACACACCAGCTTTTTTACGATTTTGTTATGACCACTTCCAATCATCGGCCCTACACTTACCCGGCCGGGCGAATTGATATTCCATCAGGCAGTGGCCGAAACGGCGCAGTTAAATACACCGACTACGCCATAGGGGAACTTCTAAAAAAAGCAAGTACAAAACCCTGGTATAATAATACCGTGTTTATTTTCATTGCGGACCATTGCGCAAGCAGCGCGGGTAAGAACGAAATAGATATTTCGAAGTATCATATTCCCGCTCTCATTTTTGATGCGCGGCAGCATAACCGTCAACATATCGAAAAGATGTGTAGCCAGATCGACCTATATCCTACTCTGTTTAGCCTCCTTCACTGGAGCTATACGAGTACCCTTTTTGGGAAGGATGTTTTGTCTGACAACTACCATGACCGGATTTTTATTGGTACCTATCAAAAACTCGGTTACCTGGCTGGTGACACCCTTACCATACTTTCGCCACTGGAAAAAGTGGAACAATACCTTTACAATAGCCGAAGCAACAGCCAGTTCCCGATGCCTGTAAGCCCACAATTCGAGAAAAAAGTAATTTCAAACTACCAGACCGCATACCAACTCTTCAAACAACACAGTTTAAAACTTTAGTTGCGCCACAATTGAGCTATTTATGGCTTAGTTTCTAATACTGAACATCAAACCGGAGCAATAGTGCTGATCTAAATGCCAATTGTTTTATTTTAGCCTTTCAACAGCATGGCCGTCTTGCTAAAATAAACCTAATGAAGATCAATAGCTTGCCAGTATGAAACAATGGCCTTATGCAGTAACTCAGTTCCCAGGTTCAATTGTGTTTTTTAAATTACTGTTGTTAACCGTGATTTGCATGTCCCATGCCCAAACGTCTCATGGTCAGGTGAAAGACAGTATATTCATGAAAGATGGCACCATTTTATCCGGTGAGTTAAAGGCCCTGAAGTCGGGCCGTATTGAATTTGACATCGACAATATCAGCATTGTAAAGATCAAATACGACAAAATAAAAATGATCCGGGCGGTTAGCCATGCCTACCGAATTGAAACCAGTGACAGAAAAATATACTACGGGTATTTAAGACGAACGGATGTACCCGGCACAGTGAAAGTGGACATGAAAGATAGTATAGCGACCATTCCCATACACAATATCTCAACCCTGACCTCACTCAACAGCAAATCACTCAGAACCATCAATGGGTATATTTCCTCCGGATTTAACTATGCCCGCTCCAGCAAAGCAGGTCGATTCAACCTTGATGGCGTAATGCATATTCAATTGCAAAGAATGAATACGGACGTTACCGGAAATATGTTCATTTCTCAAACTGACAGCACATGGGTACGGGATAGGGAAAGCTTTTCACTGAATAGTTTTTATATTCTCAATCCCTGGTTCTCTTTAGGAGGAACATTGAAATACCAGCGAAATTTCGAATTGGGTCTTGCCCGACGATTCCAGGAAGGGGTTGGATTAGCTGTGAACCTGCTAAACAACAACAATTTTCAAATCCGCACCCTTTCGGGAGTGGTAGTGAACCAGGAGAAAAGTACAGAAGGAATAGAGTTTCCTACACAGGTAGAGATCCCTTTTCAGCTCTACCTTGAATACTTCAAATTCAGTAAACCCAATATTTCCGTTATCACTACCCAGAGTGCTTATTTTAGTCTTACCGACGCAGGCAGGGTCCGATGGGACGGTGAAACAAGGATATCCTGGGAGATCATCGAGGATCTTGCATTTAGTCTGCAGGTCTACCATAACTACGACAATCGCCCACCTTCCGGAAATGAACGCAAATGGGACTACGGCACAGTATTCGGACTTAAATATCAATTCTAACAGAAGCTTCGGGTATTGAATGCGCTTCGGACTACATATAAAGTAAAAATTATTACTTAATTTTTGCCTCCTTAGACCATGAGCCCAAAACACAAATTAAAGGACCTCGCGAAAATGCTGAACATGTCACCTTCAACGGTGTCTAAAGCATTAAACGATTACCCTTCTATCAGCGAGATAACAAGGCAGCGGGTCAAGGAACTGGCTAAAAAGCTCAATTTCACTCCGGACCAGACCGCGATCTCCTTTAAGAACAAGAAAAGCTTCAGCATCGGCGTCATCATTCCCAATCTGCTCGATCAGTTTTATACCCTGGCCGTCAGCGGGATAGAAGAATACGCCATGGCCAATTCATACAAAGCGATCATCAGCCAGCACTACGAAGACTTGCAACGTGAGGTCGAGATCACGGAAATGATGAGCAAGTACCGCGTAGATGGACTCATCGTATCGATCACAAAAAACACCACCAACTTTGACCATTTTAAACGCATCGAGGAATCGGGGATCCCGGTCGTTTATTTTGTAAGAAGACCGGCCGATTTCCCTTGCTTCAATGTAACCAGCAACGTGTACAAGGGAACACTTGATGCCGTCAACTTCCTGGTAAAAAAAGGGCACAAGAGGATCGCGCTTATCCTCGGACCGTCCAGTCTGCTTACCACCAAGGAAAGATACAATGGCTATGTTGATGGACTGAAAGCCAACAATATTGCATTCGACAAAAGCCTGCTTTACTCCTCTGACCTGTCCACCACCAGTACCATCAGGGCGGTCGACAAACTGATTAGTCTGCGCGACATCCCGACTGCCGTGATCGCATTCAAAGATTATATCGCCATGGATGCCATGCAGTACATAAAGACACTCAAGAAAACATCTTACAGAAAAATAGAGTTTGTGGGTTTTGGCAATCTTCCTATGTTGAAGTACCTGGACTCACCACCCCTGGCCTCCCTGGAAGAACAGTGTGCGCATATCGGCAGCCGCTCTGCAGAACTGCTGATGAAAAGGATCCGGAACGAAGACCTCAAACTTCCCCCGGAATCGATACAGTTTGATTGCACGCTGAAGGAACTCAAGTGATCATTTTCCCAACCGACGATCCCGGTAGTGCTGAATTCTGACGAAATGCAAACAAATCGGTCGAAGCCTTATCCGCTTCTCTTATAGGCCGCTTCGATCCCTGGAGGAGGGTAATGCATCCCATATGGGTAGCACAAGAGATCTTTGCCATTGCTGCGGATCCACATCCCGCCGTTTTCGTTGAAAAGATATTTGGATTTCGATTGGCTGAAAGAAGTTACCCACAAACAGTATAGAAGTCAGGAAAAAATACCTCATAGAGTTTGCTTTAAGAAAGTGCCCCGGTAAAATACCGGGGCACTCATATAAGGATCATTCGAAATCAAGCTACTCGGGGATGGTTGTCAGTGGAGGTTTGTTGGTCTCGCTGCCTGAATACCCAAGGTTCTGGTTGATCTGGCCATTCGTGTTGGCCAAAATCGCATTTCTTGGAACGGGCCATAATACGTGGTAAGGACTGATAGTATAGGCATCACCACGAACGTTCTTCACATTACGTCCGTAGAATTCATTCTTATCCATCAGCCTGTCGTACCAAAAATTAGAGGTTGAAAAAGAATTCACATTATAGGTCTTGCCATTGAAAGGCTTACCTGTTTTAGCAAAGATGAAAGACATCCTTGTCAACTCAGTTTTCCTTGGCTCTTCGTAATAAAGCTCCCTTCCGCGCTCATCAAGAATGGTACCGATATCCACCTGTGCAGGAGTCAATGGAGCACACCTTGCCCTCGTCCTAACAGCATTTACATCGTCGGCCGCCTTAGCATTATCGCCTTTCCACCAGTACGCTTCTGCCCTCAGCAGATAGGTTTCAGCGAGACGGAATACATACCAGTCTGAGTTACCACCCTGCCATGGCGTACGGATCTGGTCAGGGATATAGAGCTTGTAATGCGGCCAGTCGAACCAGGTACGGATGGTGTCGCCGGATGAAACAGTAAGGGTGCCATTGGCATTGAATAATTGGAGTCTTCTGCCATAGAACGCAGAAGTGGTTCTGATCGCCGGGTTATTATACACCACCTGACCCATGGTCATCCAGTTACCCGAGGTAGTATCGCCTCGAAGGTCGTTGCGATCAGTCCAGATCATGCGGGTGGCATAACCTGTACCCCTGCATCTTCCGATACCCCTTCCATAAAGCGTGGTCATATCAAACTCAACGCCGAAGTTGGGCGACATACCTACCCTGCCATCTGGTGTGAGGATGGTGGGTGCTGTGAAAAATGGCACCGCCTGCCTCATGGATGTAGTACCATTAACCACCTGATTCTGGTCGCCAAAGCGGTCAGTCACAATAAACAGAGCTTCCGTATTTGCAGAGATCGCTTTGTTGGCTGGCCTGTGCAGGTCCCAGATCACATTTCTCCTGGCATCTGAGGCCTCAGCGCCGAACCTGTTGACCATCAGCCTAAAGGTACCGTTGCTGATGATCTGTGTTGAATTTGCGATGGCCTCGTCAAAGTTCCCGAGGGCAAGATTGACCTTGGTCAGTAAATGCAATACCGACGCTTTATTCACATCACCCTTATCCTGTATCCAGGGCACTATAGCTGCTGCTGTGTCCAGTTCTCTCTTAATCCTTTGAAGGATCACTTCCCTTTGAACAGTTTCGAAATCAAGCTTAGGCTCGCGCAACTCTTTGAAAGAAGTTGGAATATCTCCAAATTGATGCAGCAGCCTGTAGTAACCCATCGACCTGTAAAAGAAAGCCTTGCCCTTGATAACATCCTTTGCCGCCGCAGCAAACTCAGCCTCAGGCAATCTTGAAATAACGGTGTTGGCCAACCTGATCTGCAACCACCACCGATCCCAATACCAGCCGATCCTGTTGAAATCGGAGCTATTCAGGTTCGCATCCGGGGTGATCAATAGGTTCATATTCACTGCGGGTCCGAATTTATCGGTGGTACCTTCAACAGCCATCTCTGAGAAAATATTCTCCGTAATGATGGGGGCGCCATCTTCGTAAAATTCAGGTCGCAGGTTATTGGCGCAAGATGCCAGTGCTGCCTTGAAACCCGCTTCGTTGATCAGTGTATTCTCAGGAGAGAAGAACGACAAAGGCTTGGGTTCCAGCCAGCTTTTCTTACAAGAAATGAACAGGGTCAATATGGCTACGATCATGACCCCGCTTATATTTTTTTTGATATACTTATTCATATTAGCTTTTTTGGAGATGATCACAATTTTATAAGGTAAGGTTTAGGCCAAGATTGATGATATATGGCGTAAGGCCTTTATTCTCCGGATCAAAATAATCCCAGCTGGACACCACAAATGCATTCTGTACGTTCACATATAATTTGAGGCTACCGATCTTATACTTGCTGAGCAACTCTCTTGGAACAGTGTAGGCCAAGCTGACATTATTCAGGCGCACGAAAGAAGAATTTCTCCACACGTTGAATGCTACGGTACCACCTGCTGCAGACATCATCTTCGCATAGTCGTTGATCGGATTGGTTGGGGTCCAGTAAGGGCGCTTGTAAAACTGTGATCTGTCGTAGAACAGATCCACGTTCTTTGCTTCGTTATACTGGCTCAACTGGCCAACCCTTCCATAAAGCGCAAATGAAAAGTCCCAGTTTTTATAGATCGTGAATTCGTTCCTGATGTTGAAAGAGAACTTGGGCGTGGTCTGGCCCACGAACTGCCTGTCGTCAATGGTATATTTCCCATCACCATTGGTATCCTGCAACCTGAAGTCACCCGGTGTAAAACCATACTTACGTGCTTCCACATCATCAGCTGTCTGCCATACACCAGTCACGTTATAGTCAAATATGTCGGCGATCTGCCTGCCGATGAACCAGCCGTTCGCGATATCATCTTTCTCTACAGATCCTATCACCTTACCTGTTGAATCCTTAACCGGAACAGGGCCATACAGTTTCACGATCTCATTTCTGTTTGTCCAGAATGATACGTTTGTTCTCCAGATAAAGTTATTACGCCTCATGTTTGTGCTGTTCAGCATCACCTCGAAACCGGTGTTGTTCACCTGGCCAAGGTTGGCGATCACACTGGCAAAACCGGTTACATTTGGAAGCGACCTGTTCAGGAGCAGATCCCTTGTGTTTCGCTGGTAGTAATCGATTGAACCCGTCAGGTTACCCTTGAGGGTTGAGAAGTCCAAACCTATGTTGATGGAACTGTTACGCTCCCATTTCAACGTGGGGTTGGCCATATTCGCCGCTTGCACACGGCCAACAGCGTAACGTGCTCCACCGGGAGTGATGTACTCGTAACTGCCGGCGCTAAGTCCTGCCAGCGCGGCATAACGACCGATTTCCCGATTACCATTCTCACCGTAGGACACCCTGAACTTACCATAGTCCAGCCATCCGGTGATTCCTTTCATGAACTTCTCTTCTGTGAAGGTCCAGGCAATGGCGGCGGAGGGGAAGAAAGCCCTGGGGTTAGCCAGACCAAAAGCTGAGTACCCGTCCCTGCGCGCAGTAACTGTTAAATAGTACTTGTCGGCGTAATTATAATTCAGCCTGCCCATCAGGGCATCGCCAGTTGCATATTGGTCATCGTTGGTAACAACCACTGTTCTGGCTGCCTGTATGGCATTATAACCCAGGTTGTCATTGGGAGAAAAGTTCTCTGCATTCACCCGGGTGTAATAGCTTTGAAACTTCTCCGCATTGACCAGGAAAGTGGCATCGAAATTGTGCTTTCCGTAAGATTTATTCCAACCGATAACATTATCCAATTGCCACTGGTAAGTAAAGCTTTCCTCACGTACAGACACACCACCCCGTACGCCCTGCAGCGGGTGCTGGGATGACAGGTGGTTATAATTCTTGAACCACTCAAGCCTCGGTGTGAAGTTTGACTGATAGTAAAATCCATAAGGGAGCTTACCCTTAATATAGATCGATCCAAAGAGCTGTGTATTTTTCTGCAACCGATCACGATATTCAATATCAAGGAATGGATTGGCGTTATTTCCAGGGTCATCGTTGGTACTGGTCCGGAGTTTGGTTCCATCATCAGTGAGCAACTGCCCGTAAGGTGTTGTTCTGATCATATCACCCAGGTTCACCGAATAGGGACTTTCATTCCTGTCTGCAAACTGCATATTGACACCCACGGTGAGGAACTTTGCCACCGTACCTTCCAGGTTCATCCTGGAACGGAAGGTTTTATATTTCTCTCCTACTGCCAGGCCCTCATTTTCAAGATAGCCGAAAGAAGTATAATAGTTGAACTCTTCCTTACGACCCGAAATGGCCACCGTATAGTCCTGACCTTTTGAGTTGCGGTTATACATCTCGTTCTCCCAATCGGTAGGGGTGCCATTCTTGTAGTTCTTCACCTCCACGGCATTGAAACGAAGGCGGTTCAGCCAGATATCCGTGGGATCACCGGTTGCTCCGGTCAGGTTCTTCCACTCGTCAATACTGATGTTAGAGGGGAGTTCGTTGGGATTGGTAAACTGATATTTAATATTAGGCCTTGACGTTGAATCAAACCCCCTCATGCTCCACAGCACATCCGTTCTCCAATCAGTAAATTCCTCCGGGCTTAACAATCTGGGATATTGAGCGATCCGGTTCATGTTATAGTTCGCATTCACAGAAACGGTAGGCTTGCCCGACTTACCCTTTTTGGTAGTGATCAGGATAACACCATTGGCAGAGCGCGCTCCAAACACCGCCGCGGAACTGGCGTCCTTTAGGATGTCAATGGTGGCGATATCGTTCGGATTAACGTCGTCCAGACTTCCCTGGTAGATCACCCCGTCTACGACCAGCAAGGGAGAGGTAGATGCGATCAGAGAACCCCGGCCTCTGACAAGTAGCGACCCGCCACCTTTTGCTGACGCATTCAAGCCAACATCCAGACCAGGCGCATTACCACGCAGCATGTCCTGCACAGAACGGGGATTTTCGTTCTCAAACTGTGTAGCTTTTACCTGGGCAACCGCACCGGTAAGGTCTTTCTTCTTCTGCGTACCATATCCTACCACAACAACTTCACCCAATTGGTTCTGCTGCTCTGAAAAAGATACTTTAACGGGACCGTCGACATTTTTAAGAGATACTTCCTGGGCTGTATAGCCGGCATAACTGACAATCAGCGTAGCATTGGCTTCCACGCCTTTCAGGATGAACTGGCCATTGGCATCTGTCAGAACAACTTTCTTTGTTCCTCTTACCTGGACAGTTGCGCCCGATAAAGGCTCATTCTTGGAATCTGTAACAACGCCCGTGACATCGATTGGCGCTTTTATCAGATCGCCCGCAGGTTTTGTTTCATTAGGGGCATCTAATGCTATCAGGGCAGTGTTTGAAAATAACACCGCCAGCATCAGTGCGCACCTCAATAGAAGGGCATGAGGGATTTTTTTAGACATTCGCAGCAGTTGAGTGGTTAATAAAAACTGATAATAGTTAAATCTAAATTAAAGTTGGTATGATTTATAAGGAAAACGATTGAAGTTAATGTCTTATAAATTGCTCCATCCATTCGCCCGAAGAATTCCCAACTCGAGTCCGCGCAATTCAGCAAGCCCGCGTAAACGCCCAATACAGGAATAGCCGGGATTCGTTGTCTTTGCTAAATCGTCAAGCATCTGATGTCCATGGTCTGGTCTGAATGGAATCGACGCATCCTTAGTCTGCTGGATGGTCAGGATCTCCTTCATTACAGCGTACATATCCACATCTCCACCCAAATGGTCATCTTCATAAAAATTCCCGGCTGCATCTTTCTTCACATTTCTCAAGTGTACGAAATGGATCTTGTCCCCGATCTTCTTCGCCATGTCCGGCAGATCATTATCAAATGAAGCACCTAAGGATCCGGTACAAAAACAAGCTCCATTACTTGCGGCAGGCACAGAAGAAATGATGAACTGATAATCGTCCATATTTCTCACGATCCGGGGCAACCCCAAAATATCATAGGGAGGATCATCAGGATGTATCGCCAGCTTTATTCCCACTTCATCAGCTACGGGTGTGATCTGCGACAAAAAATAAACCAGGTTGTCACGCAAGGCGTGCCGGTCAATGTCTCTATACACTTCAAGTCTGGCCCTCATGTCTGCCAGCGTTGATTTCTTTTCGCCCGGGATACCGAACATCACCACATTCGCAAGGTGTTCCCTGGACTCAGAAGTAGACAGTTTGAATCTTTGTTCTGCTGCTTCCAGAACGGCTGCAGGATAGTCTTTTTCTGCGCCTGCTCTCTCCAACAAATAAATATCGAACAGGGCCATATCATACCAGTTGAAATACAATGCTTTCGACCCATCCTTCATGGGATGGTCCAGATTGGTCCGCGTCCAATCGTTCACCGGCATAAAATTATAGGTGACGATCTTGATACCGCAGGCAGCAAGATTTCGCAAAGTCTGCTTGTACAGATCGATCCAATGCTGGTATCTGCCCGTCCTTGTTTTGATGTCTTCATGTATGGTTACACTTTCCACCACGTCCCACGTAAGTCCCCGGGCCATGATGAAATCTTTTCTTTTCATGATCTCCTCTACGCTCCACAATTCACCGTGAGGTATGTGGTGTAAGGCCGTCACAATACCTTCTGCTCCAGTTTGAAGTACATCTTCAAGGGTAACAGGATCATTGGGTCCAAACCATCTCCAGGTCTGTTTCAGTTTCATAACAATAGATTTTTATACGCCGGAAAATACGCTGAATCCTCCGTCTACATAAATTGTTTGTCCGCTTACAAAAGATGACGCGTCGCTCAGCAGCCATACCAATGCACCGCAGAGCTCATTGGGCTTGCCGAAACGCTTATATGGGGTATTGTTGATCACAGACTGGCCCCGTGGGGTCATAGAGCCATCTGCATTGGTTAATAAAGCGCGGTTTTGATCGGTGATAAAAAATCCAGGCGCTATGGCATTCATCCTGATCTTTTCACCATAGCGATTTGCGAGCTCCACACTCATCCACCTCGTGTAATTGTCTATGGCAGCTTTAGCCATGGAATAACCCAGCACCTTGGTGATCACCTGCTCCGAGGCCATGGAAGAAATATTGATAATGCTTCCGCCACCGGATCGTACAATCGCATGCCCAAATACCTGCACCGGTAACACGCTGCCAAATAAATTAAGTTCAAATACTTTCCTTGTAGCATCGATGTCGATCGAAAAAATATCTGCCGAAGGATCGATCACAGCTTCCTTGATATTACCGCCCGCGCCATTAACGAGCGCATCTATCCGCCCGTATTTATCCATGATCTGTTTCAGTCCGGCTTCCAACTGCTGTTTATCCAGCACGTCAGCTACCACCGCCAGGGCGTCTCCACCCCCCGCTATCACCGCTGCGGCTCTTTGCTCAGCAACCTCCCGGTTCCTGCCAATAAGGACAACCTTTCCCCCGGCCGCAGCTATACTTTCAATAAATGCCTCTCCCAGCACTCCTGTAGCACCAGTGACTACAACAACTTTACCCTGCAAAGAAAAAGATCCATCCATAATAAAATTTTCTGCGTGAAATATAGGTTGAGAAAAGCAACTTTTCGAATTACATTTCGGAAAACGATTGAAATGCATTTATTAATAAAAAGATGGATATTTAAGGCATCCATTGTTTATGATCCAACTTTATCACATGCCCATTTCAGAAAAAAAAATCCTGATCGTTGCCATTACATGTTTATTTTGCCTGTCTTCTGCCATGAGCCAGGTCAACTGGAAAAAAATCCAGGTGCTCGTGTACACCAAAAGCGACAGCCTGTCGAAAGACGGCAAAAAACTGTTCGTCCATGATAACATCGCTGCATCCGCCGCTGCTGTCCGGCAACTGGGTAAACAGCACGGTTTCAAAGTGGATGTAACCGATGATCCGGCTGTTTTTACCGAGGCCGGGCTGTCAAAATATACACTGCTGGTGTTTACCAGTACCAACAACGATGTGTTCAACACCGAAGAACAACGAGTAGCTTTCCGGCGCTTTATTGAATCCGGTGGCGGTTTCGTTGGACTCCACTCCGTCATGGGCACGGAACGGAATTGGACCTGGTTTAAGAATATGCTGGGTGGAACTTTTGTATGGCATGCCAATAACCAGGTCTTTACGGTGCGAAACATCAAACCGAATCATCCTTCCGTAAAGGGAGTTCCGATCGTATGGGAACTGAAGGACGAATGCTATTTCGCGAAAGAAATGTACCCGGGGATCGAAGTGGTCATGGCGCATGATATCAGAACGCTGAATAAAAAGCAAGACAGCCTTATTCAAAAACATACCGGCCCATACAATGAGTTATACCCGGCCGTATGGTATCATCACTTCGACGGCGGGCATATTTGGGTTTCCCAGCTGGGGCATGATATCGCTAATTATACCAATCCTGTTTTTGTAAATCATATCTTCCAGGGCATGACCTATATCGCATCGCTCACGCAGAAGCGTGACTATAAAAAAGCCTACGCCACACAGAGAGACACTCCCTTACAATACTGATCATTTAAAAAATCAACATGAAAATGAATCGCAGAAAATTTGTTTCCTCAGCCGTTAAAACCGGAGTAGCTACCGGAGTGGCATCTTTTGGTTTTCCAAGCATCGTTCCCGCATCTGTTTTTGGTAAGCATGCGCCTAGTAACCGCCTCAACATAGGAGCCATTGGAACAGGAAGGATCTCGCGCGACCATGATATGGCCGAAACCCTCAAATATGATAACGCCAGGATCATCGCGGTGTGCGACCTCGATAAAAAAAGACTCGGCGAAGCGGTGACCTACGTGAATGGCTATTACAGCAAGAAAAACGCGACCGACTATAAGGGTGTTACCCCCTACGAAAATTATAAGGACCTGCTGGCCAATAAAGACATTGATGGCGTACTGATCAGTACCCCCGATCACCAGCACTCCATCATTGGGATCCATGCCGTAGAAGCCGGCAAAGACGTGTACCTACAAAAGCCTACTTCGCTGACTATCGAAGATGGCAGAGCCCTGAGCAACGCCGTTCACCGCACCGGAAGGATCTTACAGATCGGAAGCCAGCAAAGATCATCCACGCAGTTCAGGTATGCGGCAGAGTTGGTACGCAATGGAAGGATCGGCGACCTGAAAAGAGTGGTCATCGGTTTACCCGTGGACCCCGGGGGAGACGTGGAACCGGAAATGCCTATTCCATCCGGCCTGAATTATGACGCCTGGCTCGGTCAGACGCCGTATAAATATTACACGGAAAAAAGAGTACATCCCCAGAATGATTACAGCCGCCCGGGCTGGTTGCGCTGCGAACAGTTTGGCGCAGGTATGATCACCGGATGGGGCTCACATCATATTGATATCGCCCATTGGGGTATGAATATGGAATACTCCGGACCGATCGAGATCTGGGGCAGTGCCGTATTCCCAAAATCCGGATTGTGGGATGTTCACGGAACTTTCAAAACATTCGCCAAATATGCCAATGGCGTAGAAATGGAAGTGAGTGATTCCAATCCGAACGGTGTGAAGTTCGAAGGCACCAAAGGCTGGATTTTTGTAACCCGCGGAAACTACGCCGCAACAGCATCCGATCCGGTCAGCAAAACGCCCACCAAGGCGCTCACCGCCAGCGATCCCGGGATCATTACTTCTAAGATCGGACCCAATGAGATCAATCTCATCGTCAGTGCCGAACACCATGGCAACTGGCTGGAATGCATAAAAACGCGAAACACGCCCATCGCACCGGTTGAAGTGGGGCATCGCTCATGCAGCGCCTGCCTACTGCACCACGCTGCCATGAAGCTGAACCGCAAATTGAACTGGAATCCGATCAAGGAAAGATTTGTGAACGATGATGAGGCCAATGCCCTCTTATCAAGGCCCCAGAGATATCCGTATATTTTTTAATGATGATCCGTTTATTGATACTGACCGCTCTCATGAACATCGGCAGCGAACTCAGCGCAGAAGGCAGGGCGAACAACCCTGCTTTGCTGTGTTCCGATACGTCAAAACCATGGCGACTGATCACCCTTGATCCCGGACATTTCCACGCCGCCCTGATTCAGAAAAGCATGTACCCCGAAGTAGATGGTAACGTGCACGTATATGCGCCTAAAGGGAATGATGTAAAACTCCACCTTAACCGCATCAACAGTTATAATACCAGGCCGGCAGCACCCACTTCCTGGAAAGAGCACCTGTATGAGGGCGAGGATTTCTTCAGCCGGATGCTGTCTGACAAACAAGGCAACATCGTAATGCTCGCGGGTAACAACAAGAAGAAAACTGAATATATCCTGAGCAGCATCAAAGCAGGATTCCATGTGTACGCCGACAAGCCGATGGTCATCAACGCGTCCTCCCTGCCACTTTTAGAAGAGGCTTTTAAAGTGGCCCAAAAGAAAAAACTGTTGCTGTACGATATCATGACGGAACGGTATGAGATCACCACCATGATCCAGAAGGACCTTTCACTAACCCCCCAGATCTTTGGAAAATTGATCAAAGGCAGCAGTGATAATCCCGCGATCACCAAAGAAAGCGTACACCATTTTTATAAAGAAGTATCAGGCTCGCCATTACAAAGACCTGCATGGTTCTACGACGTGGAGCAGGAGGGCGAGGGTATTGTGGATGTTACCACCCACCTGGTTGATCTGGTGCAGTGGGAAGCATTTCCCGATCAGGTAATTCGCAAGAAAGACATTGTTATCAACCAGGCAAAGCGCTGGAACACGGCAGTTACCCTGCCTGAATTTACAACGAGTACGGCAGCGGTTGATTACCCCGACTACCTGAAAAAATATGTTGATGCGAAGGGCATTCTGCAAGTCAGCTCCAATGGCGAGATCAACTACACCATCAAAGGCGTACACGCTAAAGTGTCGGTGATCTGGAACTATAAGGCCGAGGCCGGTGGCGGGGACACCCATTTCTCCATCATGCGTGGTACGCTGACAGACCTCGTGATCAGGCAAGGCCGGGAACAGAAATTCCAGCCCAAACTCTACATTGAAAAGAAAACCGGTTTGACGGCCGAAGCAGTTGAAACCGCTTTTAAACAGCTGGAACAGAAATACCCCGGTGTTACACTGGTTGCAAATGATAAGGGCTGGGAAGTTGTCATCCCTGACTCCTACCGCGAGGGCCACGAGGCCCATTTTGCCCGGGTCACAGAGAAATATCTTGGGTTCTTGAAAGCAGGCAAACTACCGGCATGGGAAGCGCCGAATATGATCGTCAAATATTACACTACTACACAGGCGCTGTTGAAATCCAAGTAATGTGATGAATGTGGTGAATGTGGGAAATGAATGTGAGAATGAAGCCCCTACCTGGTTTCCCAAAATCTTGACACGCACAAGAAATAATAGAACAACCTACGGTTCGAAAATATTCAATGCATTCGCCGTTGTGATCCTCGCTACTTCGTCTTTCTGCAATCCTGTAATGTCGGCGATGGTCTGGGCAATAAATTTTAAATAACTGCTTTCATTTCGCTTTCCCCTGAAAGGAACTGGCGCAAGGTATGGAGCATCGGTTTCCAGCACCACCCTGCTTAGCCCAACTTCGGCGATGACCTGATCCAGCCCGCTTTTTTTGTATGTCACCACACCCCCTATTCCGAGGTACATGCCCATATCCATGATCTCCCTGGCTTCATCCACCGTGCCTCCAAAGCAATGGAATACACCCCTGACAGCACCATTTCCAACCTCTTTTACGGTATCGATACACTCTCGAAGGGAGTTGCGGGAATGAATAACTACCGGCAAACGATAGGCGAGCGACCAGGCCAGCTGGGATCTAAATACATGATACTGCTGTTCCGAGAAATTGAGATCCCAGTAAAAATCAAGGCCGATCTCCCCCACCGCCGCAAAACGCCTGACAGAAAGCCAGTCCCTCACCACCTCCAATTGCATCTCCGCATCCTCTTTTACATAGCAAGGGTGAAGTCCCATCATGGCAAAGCACCGGCCTGGATACTCTTTCTCCAATTCTATCATCGCATCCATAGATGACACGTCGATGTTGGGCAGATAAAACCGGCTAATCCCCTCCTCCACGGCCCTTGTGATCATCTGATGCCTGTCGTCTAAAAATTCCTCGGAATAAAGATGGCAATGGGTATCAATCAGTTGCGATACAATCATGGTCTAAATATCATAATAATTCTGTTGTAACGTTAAACCCTGAGCATTGTTCACAGTCAGACTTGTGTACCCTTTAATCAATACACTAAAAAATTAAAACATTAATCACCTGTTATGAAACCTCACCAACTGATCTACCGAATTACTGCGGCATTGCTGGTATCAGGTATCCTGTTCACCACAGCCTGCAAGAAAGAAGTGCCTACCGCATCAGAAGATCCCCTGCTGGTATCCGAAGCTATTACTGATGAAATTCAACTTAATGAAACTTTTGAGGATGTTTTCGATAATGCGGCCGGTATAGATCTGGCCACTGCCGGTGACGAGATCGGCATTTACGGAGGAACGGGGTTTGGCCTTTTCCCCGGTCTGGCTACTCCCGGTCAACCCAGCGTAAGATGTTTTACCGTTTCGGTGACACCGAGGGAAAGGGGCGTGTTTCCGAAAAAAGTGGTGCTGGATTTTGGCACAGGATGCGAAATAAATGGCATTACCCGGAAAGGGAAAATCATCACCGTATATTCCGGACCGTTGCATGTCCCTGGAAGTAAAGCGGTTACCGAATTTGATGGCTACCAGATCAATGACCTGAAGATCGCAGGCCGATATGTAGTTCAAAACACCACAGAGCCCGGCTCAAACCAACGCAGGTTCACCCGCACCGTGGAATCTAAGGTTACCCAGGTGTCAACAGGCAATTGGAGAACCTGGAGCGGTGTTTCCGTCATGAAGCAAATCGAAGGAAATGGCACCCCACTCTGGCCGGTTGACGATGTCTACCAATTCACCGGAAGTCGCAAAGGAGAAAACTCCAAGGGTAGGAAATGGGCTTCTGAAACCAAAGAACCCCTGATCAAGGCCTTCATATGTCGCTGGATATCAAAAGGTATTCTTCTGGTTAGGGTGAACGACACCGTTGCCACCCTCGATTTTGGAAATGGAACTTGTAATGATGAGGCTACGATCACCGTAAATGGGGTCTCCAAAGTGATAAAACTGCGTTAAAAAATTGTTGCACAGTATAAAAAGATTAGTAACTTAGGCCCAGTTTTCATAGGGTACGGATTAAAAACGGGCCAGGGTGTCTACCCAGGCCCAATTTTTTTTTAGCCCTCTCTAAATGCAGTTTGGCCGCTGATTACGGGGGGGGGTGACATTTTTCAAAAGAATGCAGGGCCATCGGGTACTCACTCTTACTTTTAAAACAAACCTTCCTTTCAAAAGTCTTTATTACTCGCCTCTTCTGTGGGCCATCTTCCGTACAGCACTTCGGTTACTCACCCTCGCTCTTTTTTCCGGATAGAGCACTTCGGTTACTCACCCTTGCTTTTTTTGCCGGTTAGAGCACTTCGGTTACCCACCCTCTCTCTCGGATCGCATCCAGTACTAACGGCAAGACATACTTTACCTTATCATGGGCTTTCTGGCTGTCGTGGAACACCACCACAGACCCCGGCTTTATATAGCGGAGGACATTATCCGCGCATTTTTCATTGCTGATACCCGGGTCAAAGTCGCCACTCAAAACACTCCACATGACAGGTTTCATATGCAGCTTTTCCCGGATCTTTCGCAACTGGGAAAGTCGAATTCTACCGTAAGGCGGCCGGAAAAGGTCACTGTCGATCAATTTCGCCGCCGCGCCAATATCATCCAAATAGTCGCCATCGCTGGTTTCCCATCCGTTAGTATGGCTGAACGTATGATTTCCCACGCGGTGACCTTCATTCAAAATTCTTTGATAAACATCTCCATGAGCCGCAACATTCTTTCCAATGCAAAAGAAAGTGGCCCTGGCATCATACGCCTTCAACAGGTCCAGTACATAGGGCGTCGCAACAGGATGCGGACCGTCATCAAAACTCAGGTACACTTTACGGCTATCACCTGGCATCTGCCAGGTGCAATGCGGGTACACCTTCCTGATCCACCAGGGTATGCTGACGGGATAGAACATCCCTCAAAATTATGATAAGCCTTCGGAGAATTGATCCCCCTGTCTAATTCGTATCTTCGGGGCATGGAAAAAGTCAGGGTACGATTTGCACCCAGCCCCACAGGCGGCTTACATCTCGGCGGTGTAAGAACAGTGTTGTATAACTACCTTTTTGCAAAGAAATACGGCGGTGATTTCGTACTCCGTATCGAGGACACCGACCAAAACCGTTTTGTACCCGGAGCAGAGGAATATATCGTAGAGTGCCTGACCTGGTGCGGCCTGATTCCTGACGAAAGTCCGCAACAGGGCGGCCCATACGCGCCATACAGGCAGAGCGAAAGAAAATCATCCTACCTCGCCTACGCCGAGCAGTTGGTGGCATCCGGACACGCCTATTATGCTTTCGATACCCCTGACGAATTGGACGAGATGCGGGCCCGCTATAAATCAGAGGATAACCCCTCGCCGCAGTACGACAGCAAGATCAGGATGCACATGAAGAATTCACTGACTGATCCCGAAAAAGCGAAGCAGCTTATCTCAGAAGGTGTGCCCTATGTGATCAGGATCAAGATGCCGGAGAACCAGGAGATCAGTTTTACCGACCTGATCCGGGGCGAAGTGCATTTCAATACGGGGCAATCAGACGATAAAGTATTGCTCAAAGCAGACGGTATGCCCACTTACCACCTTGCCGTAGTAGTGGACGATCACCTGATGAAGATCACGCACGCATTCCGCGGGGAGGAGTGGCTTCCCTCTGCGCCTGCTCATATCCTGTTGTGGAAATACCTCGGTTGGGAAAAAGAAATGCCACAATGGGCGCACCTGCCACTGATCCTCAAACCCGATGGCCATGGTAAACTCTCGAAAAGGGATGGCGATACACTGGGCTTCCCGGTATTTGCCATGAATTGGACCGATCCCAAAACCGGCGACCTCACAGAGGGTTTCAGGGAGCGTGGATTTCTTCCCGAAGCATTCATCAATTTGCTCGCCATGCTGGGTTGGAATGCCGGCACCGAACAGGAATTGTTTTCGCTGGATGAACTGGTGGAGCAATTCAGTATAGAGCGCGTGCACAAGGGCGGCGCCAAATTCGACTTTGAAAAAGCAAAATGGTTCAATCACGAATGGATCAAAAAAAGCAGCAACGAAAGACTGCTGCCCGATGTAAAAAAGTATTTCGACAAAGCAGGCATTTCAACCACTGATGATACCCTGCTTGAAGTGATCGGGATGGTGAAAGAGCGGTGCACCCTACTGCCTGATTTTGTTGAACAGGGCGGATTCTTCTTCCAGCGGCCGGTTCAATATGACCTCGAATCCATCAAGCCAAAATGGAACGCCGATAAAACAGCATTTTTCAATGCCCTTACGGAAAAGCTGGCCAACCTGGAGAACTGGGAGTTTACCGCCATGGAACAGCTCTTTAAAGATCTTGCCGCCGACATGCATATCAAAAGCGGCGAACTGTTGGCCCCCTTGCGGATCATGCTGGTGGGCGGAAAATTTGGGCCGCCCGTTTTCGCCATCGCCGTGGTGCTGGGTAAAAAAGAAACCATGGCAAGGATCGAACAGGTGCTGCAGCAACTGGAGGATAATATCTAAATTCATTGTATGAGCAATACAGGCTTAACCAGACCCGTTCGGGTACTCGTTGCAAAGGTAGGACTGGATGGGCACGACAGGGGCGCTAAGGTCATCGCAACGGCCCTGAGGGACGCAGGCATGGAAGTGATCTACACGGGCCTCAGGCAAACACCTGAGATGGTGGTACAGGCCGCCATGCAGGAAGATGTGGATGCCATCGGTATCAGCATCTTATCCGGCGCACACATGACCGTTTTCCCTAAACTGATCGGACTGATGAAAGAACAGGGTATGGACGATGTGCTGTTGACAGGTGGTGGCATCATCCCCGAAGAAGACATGCAACAACTCCAGGCAATGGGCGTGGGCAAGCTGTTTGCCCCGGGTACCCATACGCATGAGATCGCGGATTATATCAGGACCTGGACCGAAAATAAAGTTCAAAACAAATCATAATCGTGGAAACACTACTTACCGCCCTTAGCCACGGCATACTCACCATTACGGTGAACAGGCCGGACAAGCTCAATGCCCTCAATAAGACCGTACTGGCAGAACTGAATGATCAATTAGACGAGATCTACCGAAATAAGGATATCCACGGTGTGATCATCACCGGCGCTGGTCCCAAAGCATTTGTTGCAGGTGCTGACATCACAGAATTCCTGAGCATGAGTAATGAAGCTGCAGCCTCATTGGCCAAAAGGGGGCAGGACATATTTGCGCGTATTGAAAACTGTCCCAAGCCGGTCATTGCTGCTGTAAATGGATTCGCACTGGGTGGGGGTTGTGAATTGGCCATGGCCTGCCATATTCGTCTCGCCTCAACTGCCGCAAAATTCGGGCAGCCGGAAGTGAACCTCGGTATCATTCCCGGGTATGGCGGCACGCAAAGACTGGCCCAACTCGTGGGGAAAGGAAAGGCCATGGAGCTGATCCTCTCGGGCAATCTGATCGATGCCACCCAGGCCCATCAGATCGGCCTGGTCAATCATGTCACCGAGCCTGAGCAGCTTATGGCTGAGACGGAGAAATTATTGCTTACGATCCTGTCAAAATCTCCGCACGCCGTAGCCCAGTCCATTGCGGCGATCAATGCCGGCTACAACCATTCCCTGCATGGTTATGATGAAGAAATCCGATTGTTCGCAAGCTGTGCGGGCAGTGCAGAAATGAAAGAAGGGGTCACGGCTTTCCTTGAAAAAAGGAAGGCGAATTTTCGCTCATCAAGGGATATGTAGATACGGAAAATAAAACCGATTTGCAAAGAAAGCAGTTGGCCGGCCACCTACCCCCGGTTAAAAAATCACTCCATTTTAATACATAAAAAAACCTCCTGTTTTACAGGAGGTTTTTTTATAGATGTTTCCATCCAATTTATTGATCCCACCATACGCGTGAGCTAAATGCATCTACGCCTGGAGTCAGTCCAGTGCTGATAGCAGCGTTGATGGCTGTAGGGTTCAAGCCAGCTTCGTTGCTATTATACACTTGCCTTCTTGGAATTTGATTGTTTCCGACGTTACCGGCAACAACAACAGGGGTAAGTACAGGAAAACCTGACCGGCGCCAGTTGCTCCAAGCCTCTGAAAAGCTCATCAAAGAACCTGTAGTAGCCCAGTATTGCTCATTGATCATCTTCAGTGACGCAGCCGTAGTGGACACGTTCAGCGGATTGGCCGCAACATAGGTAGCAATGGCACCAGATGATACAGCAGCTCCCGCTCCAAATCTGGCCAACGAAGTCATACCTGCAGTAAGCGCACTGGCATAGAGTTGAGCAGCCGTAGGAGTACCTGCGTTCCAGCCCCTTACTTTCGCTTCGGCCTGCATCAGCGCCACCTCAGCAAAAGTGATCATGAATACCGGCGCATTCAAATCACGATAGTGACCCCTTGGCCTTGAATAGCGACCAATTTTAACAGCGTCAGCGCCAGTTCCCGTAGGACCAGGATAACCCGGAGCCGTGGTAATATCGAGGGCACCACCATTCATGTCATACCCGTTAGGAAGACCTAATTGATCAGCGACATTATTGTTACCTGGATCAGGACTTGTGTTGCCAGAACGACCGGGAAGGGGAACTTCAGCGATAGAGCTGATACGAGGGTCACTGGTAGACCTGAGAAAATCGATATAGGTCTTGGACCACCTCACTTCAAACAGATCTGCAGGAACGCGAAGCGCGCTGGCATTGCTGCTGCTGTAACCATTGGCCTGGTCGCTGCGCATCACCGCATCATCAGCTTCGGAGGTGAACACACCACCCGCAATGGCTTTCTCAGCCCATGCCTTGGCAAACGCAGCATCCCTCTTGGTATACCGCATAGCAATGCGAAGCATCGCAGAGTAAGCCAACTTCTTCCATTTAGTCACATCACCATTATACAGCACATCAGAAGTCAATGGCGCTTTGGATGAACTGAATAACCCAGCCGCCTTCTCCAGATCGGCCAGTATGGCTTTCATCGCCACATCCTGCTTATCATAAACAGGCCTCTGTATACCTTCCAGGTTCTTGAACGCCTCTGTGTAAGGCACATCGCCATAAATATCAGCGAGGTAGGCTACTGCCATGGCTTTAATGACCATAGCCGCACCCACAGAATTTCCCCTGTTTGCGTCGGCACCAAACCCATTGATGATGTTTTGGGCATTGGCTCCCGCAGCATAGCCGTCGTTCCAACTGCCATTTGAATAGCTCTGCGTATTTGCGGTCAACAGGTACTTATCCATATGGCCATAGTAAATGGCTCCCTCAGTAGTGGTAGAGGCAAGAAGTTGCACCCAGCCGCTCTGGAAAAGAATCGGTCCATTATACCCTGAAATGGAAGCCTTATACCTGTTCTGCGCATTGGTCAGCAGGAAATTCAAATCGAAACTTTCCGGGGGAATCGCTGCCGGATTTGTATTCAGTTCTTTGAAACCTTTGGTACAACTCATCTGCGTGGAGATGAACATACCGCCGATTAGTAAATATTTGATCAATTTCATATCTATAATGTTTTTATTACTTAAGTTTTTCCCGGATTAATTCTTGAACCTAATATTCACGTTCACACCATAAGACCTTGTGGTGGGAAGGCTGGTACCTTCAATACCAAAGTATTGAACATTAGAGCCAAAAGTTGCTTCAGGATCAATGTTATCAGACTTCTTGTGCAGAACCAAGAGGTTTCTGCCCACCAGAGCGATGCTAACACCAGCCACAAACTTCAACGGCTTCAGTGCAGAAGCAGGAAGATTGTAACCTATTGACATCTGGCGAAGTTTGATGAAATCACCATCCAGTACGTGGGAGGCGGTAATGTTGTTAGCCTGCGCTCCATAATAGGCTTGAGCACTTGCCGCAACAGTACTTGGAGCACCGCTCGCTAACACACCGCCCGTGATACCACCTTCACGACCAACCAGTGTCTTTTGATTCAGACCCCTGAGGGTTGAATAATAGCTGGTAGCTGAAAGAATAGAGTTACCAAAGTTATAGTCGATCAGGAATGAAAAACTGAAATTCTTGTAGTTGAATTCGTTATTCCAACCGCCAAAAACGGTAGGCAGAACAGAACCTTGTGGGGTAAAGGTTGCCGCACGAACAGGTAAGCCGTTGGCGTCAACGATCTTCTCACCTTTATCGTTAGTCCTTTGCTCAAAAGCCATGATCTGGGGACCAGCCAAACCAACCACATAGGCAGTCCGTGCATTACCCAGGGTAGCCCTGTTAGAACCCAGGAAGATCGTGTTATTGCCCGCGTCCGTTTTCAACACTTCAGTTTGCTGTGTAGTGAAGTTTACGGTAGTTACCCAGCTGAAATCTTTGGTCCTGACCGGTGTACCGCTAACCAATATTTCCAAACCTGAATTCTTGATTGAACCGTTTGGAATAAAGCCAGAAGTAATTCCCGAAGAAACACTATAAGAAGCGTTCATGATCTCATTCTGGCTCTTCTTGGTGTACCAGGCGATATCGAAATTCAACCTGTTGTTGAAGAACCTCAGGTCAGTTCCAATTTCAAATTCTGTAGTCGTGAAAGGCTTCAACAAACCACTCGGCTGGTTGAAGGGGAATGAACCCACGGGCTGGCCCAGGTATGAGTTGCCGGTGTTGTAATATACCTGAGTCTGGTATGGCTGAATGAACTCGTTAGATGTTTTTGCCCATGACGCACGCAGTTTACCAAAGCTCAAAGATGGTACATCAATCAGCTCAGAGAAGATAAATGCTGCTGACACGGAAGGAACAACGATAGAATTGTTTCCTTCAGGCAGGGTGGAATAGGCATCGTAACGCGCAGTTGCACCCAAAGTCAGGAAATTCTTATAGGCCAGATCTACCGTACCATAAGCCGAATTCACCTGTGTTTTGGCGTAACTGTAACCCTGGCCACGGTTTACGGTGTTGTTGACATTATAGATATAAGGTACAATGAACGGACTACCACTAATGCTTACACCCTCTGAACGGTTAACCCTGGTGTTCGCACCTACAGCTACGTCAAGGGTAAGATCAGAAGTCAGTTTACGGGTAGCTCCCAGGAGAACGTCCATATTGTACTCAGACCGCTCAGACTTGCCCTGACCATTTAAACCACCCCTGCCGCCATTGCTGTAACCCGTTCCCCAAGGGGTAACGCTTAAGGTCGCATCATTCATCTGGTCAAAACCTGCACGGCCCTGAACATACAACCAGTCGGTGATATTATATTTAAGGGTAGCAGCTGTGATCAGCCTTTTCCTGTTCTGGTCGTTAACCAGTTGGTTCACTACAAACCATGGGTTGGTCACAAACTCATCATCACTGAATACGATCTCCCTGCCGGTAACAGGGTCATATCCAGGATTCAGTCTTTTGATATCGATGTTGTTGGCGAGGAACAAACCATTGTTGGCGTTCAACGGACCATCAGACAAATAAGGGACGTTGTTGTTACGCTGGTCAATGTACTGTGCATACACTTTCAGATTCAGTTTCTTGGTCAGGTTCTGATCTGCGTTCAACGTAAATGTATTCCTGTTCAAACCACTGTTACGCAGGATAGCATCGCTTCCCAGGTTGGCGAATGACAACCTGAAAGAACCATTCGATCCACCGCTGGAAATCGCAACTGTGTTGGTCAGTGAGGGACCAGGGACATAGAAATTCTTGATGTTATTCCTCTGGGCCGAGTAAGGGTAACTATTACCGTCAATGCCTACAACCTGACTGCCGTCAAGTTTGGCACCCCAGCTCCTGCGACCCGTAGTACGGGCTGCAGCCACATCGGCAGGCTTCGCACCGTTAAGACCTTGTCCATATACATACTGGAAATCAGTAAAGTCAACCGCATTCTCCACCATGTAGTTCATGTTGTATTCTACACTGAATTCATTCTTACGGCCTGATTTGGTTTGGATCAGGATTACACCATTGGATGCACGCGCACCATACAGGGCCGAAGCCGCCTGACCTTTCAATACGGTCATGGATTCAATGTCATCCGGGTTGATGTTACCAATACCGTCACCGGCATCACCACCACCCCACTCGTTGGCAGCGCCACGCTGGGTATTGTCCATCGGAATACCATTGATCACAAACAAAGGCGTACCCGCGCCGGTGATGCTTGGCACACCACGCAACAACATCTTAACGGTACCCTGGGGACCAGAGCTGGTTCCGGATACTTTCAGACCTGCTACGCGACCGGTCAATGAATTGGCCACGTTTGTTTCACGGGCTTGCGTCAACTGGGAACCGTCCACCTTAGTCACGGAGTAACCCACTTTACGGGAAGCTTTGGAGATACCCAGACCAGTGACCACAATGTCTTGCATTTGTGTGGCGTCTGATGTGACGTTTATCATCACATTTGATTGGTTGGCACTGACTGGAAATTCACGTGAGGCAAAACCCACAGATGAAACTTCCAGGGTAAAACCACCTGTTGGCACGTTCAGGGAGAAAACCCCGTCCGCGTTTGTGGAAGTGGCAGCAGAACCTCCTTTAACTTTTACTGAAACGGAAGGAACACCCTGGTTATCAGGGCCTAATACCTTCCCCGTCAGTTGACGGGTCTGGGAGAAGGACATTAATCCCACACCCAGTACAAGGATTGCAGTTAGCATCGATCTTAACATAATTGTCGTGTTTGGTTTAAATATGAAAATTCAATCACAGCTCTCAAAAAGGTAGAATCGGGGGACAATATAAGATATATATTCAATGCAAAGAGCATTGAATGCCCCTGTTCGCTGCCTTGAATAAAAAAAAAATTTAAGCGGTAAGATGACAGGTGCTAAAACGATCAAATATTGGGATGCTAAAACGATGAGTCAAGGCCCGATTTTACTGCCTCTCCGGACCTTTGCAGGATCGATCACCACATGCCGGATCCGCTGCCTTTTCCAGGTATATACCAGGTGAACCAGCCCGTCCCTGGTCTGAAATAAATATGGATAAGAGAATTCTGCCCCTTCTTCACGGGCCAATTCAACCGACGAGTACCAGCTCTGCCCGTCCTCAGAAATGGCCAAATTCAACGGTGAACGCGGACCCCAGACTCCTTTGTCCGACTTCACATGATTAAAAACCATCATATGCATCCCGCCTTTCAAGGTAATGGCATCGATCCCTGAATTATTGTTTGGCAGACCCGTAGCTTTCAAATCCGTCCAGCTTCTGCCATTATCATAACTCCAGGTTTCATTCAAACTCCCATCCTGGCTGCGGCAAAGCGCCTGCAAGGTCTTTCCCGGATGAAAAAGGATCGATGGCTGGATCCCGGTCAAAGTATTACCATTATTCAGCGGGCCCGTCTTGCTCCAGCTCCTGCCCCCATCATTTGTAAATTCAAAATGCACCCTCCAACCAAACTTCTCCGTACTCGATGGGCACACCAGCAGGCCATCCCTTAAAACCGGTTTATTCTTAATCGGACCGAGATAACCTTCAGGTATTCGCTCCGCGTGCGACCAGGTCAGCCCCTGATCATAAGAACGCTTCATCCAGCCCGTCCAGCCCACCACATTTGGCCCGATCTTATAAAACAAGATCAGCTCCTTCCCGGGCACCTGGTACAGCACCGGATTATAACAGGCATACCGCGTGCTGTCGTTGATCCGCCCATCCGCGATCATCACCGGAACCGACCAACTCCCCTTTTCCATCCTGCTCATATAGATACATACATCGCTGTTCCCCTCATTCGTACCTCCAAACCACGCAGCCACCAACCCCGTGGGCGTTTCTTCAAGGGTTGCGGCATGGCAGGAAGGAAACGGAGCCGTTTCATAGATGAATACGTCTTCCAAAATGCCTGTCGCAGCAGTGCCGGAGCCGGCAGCCTGACTGCAAACAACTTTCCCCGAAAACATCAACATGAATAGTATAGTAATCCTCATATATTGATTATTCGGGTAAAGGTGAAATTTCTAACACAACTTTTTTGATAAATTGTATATTTATTCTTGTCATACGATAACCTGAATTGATTTCCTGACCCAGCCGAACATTAAACGTAGCTTTTGATTATGAGAGTAGCCCTCCTGCTGATCATCCTGGCAACCACGGTTTTCTTTACCTCCATCATTAAACTCCCCCAGGGAGACCCTGACAACGGCGGCCTATTTCTCCCCGGAGGTTTTGAAGCCGTTGTAGTAGTCGATAGCCTTCCCGCACGCGCCAGGCACCTCGCCGTCAACGAGATCGGCGACATATTCGTTAAAGGCAACAGGCCCATGACTGGCGGAGCGAACTTTGTGCTGCGCGACACCAACGGCGATGGAAAGGCCGACTCCATCAAAAACTTCGGACCTTTTGAGAACGAAGGTCCCTACGCCACAGGCATGCGCATTCATAACGGCTACCTGTACACCGCATCCCAGAATATCGTCTATCGCTATAAACTCACAAAAGGCGAAATGGTACCCAGCTCCGCAGCGGAGATCATCGTGGTCGACAGTGGCCGGCGCCGCGAACACGATGGCAAACCCCTGGCTTTCGACAACCAGGGAAATATCTATGTGCCCTTTGGCGGCCCTTCTGATGCATGCCAGGAAATGAACCGCGTTCCCTCTTCCCCCGGCATGTATCCCTGCCCCCTACTCGATTCAAATGGCGGCATCTGGAAATTCAAGGCAGATAAACTCAATCAATTCAGATCGCGCGACGGTATTAAAGTCGCAACCGGATTACGAAGTGTAGTGGCCATGTCGTGGAACAAAACAGACAATACCTTATATGCGGTTGGGCATGGCCGTGATGGTATGGGCCAAACATGGCCGCAATTCTACGACCCCTGGGAAAGTGCGAACCTGCCCTCCGAAGCATTTTACAAATTGAAACCCGGTGCCGATGCCGGCTGGCCATATTATTATTATGACCAGATGAAAAAGAAAGTGATGCTCAATCCGGAATATGGCGGCGATGGAAAGAAAGAACTGAAGTCGGATTCTATCACCAAACCCCTCATGGGATTCGGCGGCCACTGGGCCCCTAACGACCTGCTGTTTTACACCGGCAATCAGTTCCCCGACAAATATAAAAAAGGAGCTTTTGTTGCTTTCCATGGCTCTACCAATCGCGCGCCTTACCCACAGGCAGGTTACATCGTTGCCTTCGTTCCATTCGAGAACGGGAAACCCATTGGAACTTATGAAGTATTTGCAGACGGATTCACAGGTATCGACACCGTAGTAAATACATCGGACGCACATCACAGACCCATGGGCCTTGCCCAGGGACCCGACGGATCGCTTTACATATCTGATTCAAAAAAAGGAAAGATCTGGCGGGTGATGTATAAAGGTGATAAAAAACTCTTTGGCACCAAACAGTTGGCCCCCATGAAAAAACGTGAACAACGCACCTATGTCAAAGTACCCAATGCGGATAACGATAATCTCGATCTGATCAGGCCCGCTTTCGCCGGTCAAATGACCTACCAAACCTACTGCAGATCCTGCCACCAAAGAAATGGACAAGGTGATGGCAACCGCTTCCCGCCCCTGGCCGAATCAGAATGGGTCACGGCTAAAAAAGATACACTGATCGGTGTTCTATTATACGGTATGGATCAACCCATTACCGTGGCCGGAAAAAACTATCATGGGGTGATGCCGGCATTCAATTTCCTGAATGATAAACAACTGGCCGACCTGCTCACTTACATCCGAACAAATTTTTCAAACCAAGCCGACTCGGTAACGGTGGACGAAGTAACTGCCGCAAGAAACAGGACATTAAAATAAAAATTGACCGGAATCATCACCGGGTCCAGTGAATACTCATTTAACCGGATAAGCGAGGCCATTGATGTCGTACACAATGGCACCTGCCCGGATGGTCATTTCACATTCAAATTTTTCTTTGCCCATCACCTTGTATCCCGTTTTATCAAAAAAGCCAAAGTCGCCTTTCCGGATATTCAACAATGTGATATCAGCCTCTGCGCCAACACTCAGGTGACCAAGACTTTCCCGCTTGATCACTTGTGCGGGAGTCCAGGTACTTGCTTTGATCACGTCATAAAGAGGCATGCCCATCAGCATGAACTTCGACATCACATCCAACTGACTTTTCATGGATGTATTCATGCTACCCGTATGCAGGTCCGTACTGATGGTATTGGGATAAAGCCCCTGCTTCAATGCGGGGATCGCCTGGGTGAAATTGAAACTCGCTCCGCCATAGCCTACGTCAAAAATGATCCCGCGCTGCTGCGCCTTCAGTACAAAAGGTTTCAGCATGCTTGTTTTTTCATCTACAATGGTCTCTCTCGCTCCTCCCAGTTCAGCATAGGCATGCGTGTAGATATCGCCCGGACGAAGTTTATTCATAAAGAGTTCTTCGATGGACAGATTGGGTTTCGAACCTCCAAAATCAATGATCACGGGCATATTGGCCAACTTCCCCGCTTCTACCACACGTTCTGTGGGCGTCCAGTTAAAACCATTGAAATGAGCCAGTTTAAAGCCAACCACCCATTCTTTATTCTGCATGGCGGTGTTCGCCGCGAGCTGGGAATTCATGTCGTTGATATCCTGCTCATAATTCCCGCCACGCATTCCTTCGCCTACGATATTCAGAAAAGACAACACCCGTGTTTTTGACTGGTCAATCACATTCTTCTTGAACGTTGAAAAATTCTTCCATCCAGCGCTGCCACAATCAACAATGGTGGTCACACCAGCCCTGAACGTAAAGCCGTCCGGCGGAAGCGCGCTGAAACCGTCGCTCAGGTAATGGTCGGGCTGCGTGCCATGAAAAACGTGCCCGTGGATATCGATCAGACCGGGGGTGACCAGCAACCCTTTAGCATTGATCACCTGTTTTGCTTCACGAGCAGGAATATCCTTGCCCACGCTGGCAATTTTCCCGTCTTTTATAGCCACATCCGTCTCCGCGTTGATGTTATTCTTAGGATCGATCAGTTTGCCGCCTTTTATCAACAGGTCGTATTTGACCTGGGTTGTCTGGGCAGACAGAACAGCGAACAGAACTAATGAGAGAAAAAGGAAGAATGATCTTTTCATGTTGTACTACATTTTTGAGCTGCTTAAAAATAAGCATCATTTTAATCATTATATGAAACTAGCTCCCTGATCCGGAGATTATATAGCAAAAAAATTGTATTTTTTAACCCTAAAACGAACCAACCAAGATGTTATCGACCATCCTTACTTTCTTTGCCCTTTTTTCAGGTACACTATTCTCTGATTCAACTGTCTACCAGATGGCCGTAGGCTCCTATACTGCCAATGGCAATCCGGGTGTTGAAATTTTTGAAGTGGATCCAGTCACGGGTTCTTCCAAACGATTATACGCGCTCGATAACCCCAATGGCTCCTATCTCGCTACCACCAAAGACAGGTCCCTGCTTTATGCAGTAACAGAAGCGGGAGGGGGTAAATCAACATTGTCAGCGTATAGGCTGGGCAAGACCGGACGTTACGAAAAACTGAACGATGAATCCACCATTGGCGACGGTCCCTGTTTTGTCACCATCCGTGAATCTTCGCAGACCGTCTACGCCGCAAACTATTCATCGGGCAGCCTGAGTGTTTTTAAAACGAATAACGGAAGTCTTCAACCCATCGCCCAACACATCAAATACCAGGGCTCCAGCGTTAACAAGGCGCGGCAAGACAAACCCCATGCGCACATGGCGCAGTTATCGCCCGATCAGAAATATCTCTACGTGACCGATCTCGGAACAGATAAGATCTATCAGCACCTGATCAAGTCTGATGGCACTGTGGAAGAAAATTTCAAAGCCATCCCCGTTACCCCGGGCAACGGACCCAGGCATATGGTATTCAACGCCGCAGGTAACAAGGCTTACCTGATCATGGAAATGAAAGGCGTGGTGGACGTATTCAATGTCGCTGACGGCAAATTCAACCTGATACAATCAGTTGTGGCCGACACCACCAGTTCTTCAAAAGACCGCGGCAGCGCAGACATCCATCTTTCCCCCAATGGAAAATGGTTGATCAGCTCTAATCGGGTTACCAATAATGACCTCACCATTTTTGCGGTGCAGAAAGACGGAACGATTAAGAAAACCGGGCATCAGCCAGTGGCAAAAAAACCCAGGAACTTCAGCTTCACCCCCCATGGACATTTCGTTTTTGTGGCGAGCCAGGACGAGCATAAGATCCAGGTCTTCGCTTTCGATGATCAAACCGGAAAACTCACGGACACCAAGAAAGACATCACAGTTCCCATGCCCGTTTGTATAGACTTCAGGGCTATGCCAAAGCAGGACGTTGATCCGGAAGAAAGGCTGAAGTCGTTAAACATCAAACTCATCAAGCCCTCCTCCCCTATTGCCAACTACGTGAAGATCGTGGAGTCCGGCAAATTGCTTTTTCTTTCAGGTCATGGACCCGATAAACCAGAAGGCGGACTAATTACAGGGAAGGTGGGTGTAGACCTTACCCTGGAGCAGGGAAAGGAGGCAGCACGTACCACGGCGATATCATTACTGTCCACCCTCAAAGCCTATGTAGGAGATCTTAATAAAGTAAAACGCGTGGTGAAGATCATGGGGCTCGTCAATTGTGATCCTACGTTCACCCAACAGCCATTGGTGATGAATGGTTGCTCAGACCTCATGGTGGATGTATTCGGTGATAACGGAAAACATGTGAGAACGTCCGTAGGCACCAACGCGCTCCCCAATAATATTGCTATCGAAATAGAAATGATCGTAGAACTTAAATAAAAATCAATTATGCAAACTCAGGGAAGAAGATCAGCTTTCAGGAAACTATTCGGAACATTATTGGGCATGACAGGCATCACCGCACTTGCGCAGGCTGCTACTCCCGCAGAAGAAAAACCTGCAGAAAAAGAATGCTTTAATATCGTGGGCAATCCGGATATTCCCTTATTCTCCGGATCAACCAAATATGGCGGTCTGGTTTTTGTAGCCGGTAAGGGCGCGCATTTCGAAGGTGACATCAAAGCCCATGCAGACCATGTTTTGAAAGAACTGGAAAAAGAACTGATCGCAGCGGGTTCCTCCATGGAAAAAGTCTTAAAGGTAAATGTTTATCTGGCAGATTTGAACGACTATAAAGGCATGAATGAAGTATACCTCGGCAGGTTCGGGAAAAATCCTCCTGTCAGAACCACCGTGGCTACCTATGGCGGCGTACCAGGCAATTCCCTTGTTGAAATGGATTGCATCGCCTATACCACCAAGCCCTGATCATCACTTTTTTAAACAATAAAACCATCGAACGTGAAACGCAGAGACCTCATAAAATATTTATCCGTTACGCCGGTTGCAGGAGCAACTTTTCTTGGCGAAATTTCCGAAGCCAGCGCAGCTCCCGTACAGGCGCCAAAAAGAGACTTGTTTAAAGAGCTTGGCGTAAGAACATTCATTAACGCAGCAGGCACTTATACCGCTATGACGGCAACGCTTATGCGCCCGGCTACCGTGGAAGCGATTCGCTCAGCGTCTCTACAATTCTGCATGTTGGACGAGCTCCAGGATAAAGTGGGCGAACGCATCGCAAAGATCACCCATGCTGAAGCAGCTGTAGTAACCAGTGGCGCTTTTGCTGCCATGACCCTGGGCATGGCAGGTATTCTGACAGGCAATGATCCCGCAAAGATCAAAGCCCTTCCCCACCTCGCAGGTACTGGAATGAAAACAGAAGTCCTCTGCCAAAAATCGCATGCGATCGGTTATAACCAGGCCCTGACAAATACCGGCGTAAAGATCATCATGATCGAAACCGTTGAAGAACTAAAAAAAGCGATCAACAGCAACACGGCCGCCATGCATTTCCTTCACGCGCAAGCCGATGGCGGAAAGATCATGCACGAAGAGTGGGTAGCACTGGGTAAACAATACGGCATCCCTACCACCATCGATATTGCAGCCGACGTTCCTCCTGTAACAAACCTTTGGAGGTTCAACGACATGGGCTTTGACGTGGTCGTGATCTCAGGCGGAAAAGCCATGAGGGGACCTCAGTCAGCAGGCCTGCTGATGGGTAAGAAATCATTTATCGCTGCAGCCCGACTTTCCATGCCGCCACGTGGTGAAACCATAGGCCGCGGTATGAAAGTGAATAAAGAAGAAATACTGGGCATGCTGGTGGCCCTGGAAGAGTTTGTGAGCATCGACCACGATGCCCTCGCGAAAGTATACGAACAAAGAATTGGCATAATAAAAGCGGCAGCAGAATCGGTCAATGGTTTTAAGACCACTGTTACCACGCCTAAACTGGCCAATGTTACTCCCACTTTAGGGATCACATGGGACAAGTCTATCGTTAAGAAAAACGGCGATGAATTGCGTGAGGAACTGCGCAAAGGGGAACCATCCATTGAAGTAACCGGAAGCAAGGACCATATCGGGATCACTGCTTGGTGCCTTAAAGAAGGTGAAGAAAAGATCGTTGCTAAAAGGATCAAAGAAGTTTTCCAAAATGCGGTGTAATGAGATCAGTATTTCTATTATTGTCGGTTATTTTTTCTTGCACCCAATTGATGGGGCAAACCATTTCTAAAGAAGAGCTGATCTTCCTGACCGCGCAATGGAAAGGGGAACGCTTCGCGGATGGGCGACCCAAAGTGCCGGATGCCCTCATCGAAAGAGCAAGAAAGATTGGCATTGAAGAAGCCTGGCAGATCCTGAACAACGAAGGGTACAAGAATCAGTTTGAAGGGAATTGGAAGATGGTCCACGACCACGTTCCCGTGATCGGTCGCGCTGTAACGGCCAGATTTATTCCCTCCCGCCCCGACGTTGAACAACAGATCAAAGAAAGGGGCGCCAGAGAAGGCCGTAAAGGCAATACCAATGCATGGCCTATAGAAGTGTTGCAAAAAGGCGACGTCTATGTGGCAGAGGCCTTTGGAAAAATTGCACAGGGCACCCTGATCGGGGATAATCTCGGTACCTCCATTTTCAACAAAACAGGTACAGGCGTGATCTTCGACGGCGCGGCACGCGACCTGCAGGGACTGGAAGCCATTCCGGGATTTAATGCCTATGTGCGTGATTTCCATCCTTCATTTTTGGACGGTGTTGTGCTAGCCGGACTCAACACACCCGTTCGCATCGGCGGCGCAGTGGTTCTGCCGGGAGACGTTGTCATTTCTGAAAAAGAAGGTGTGCTTTTTATTCCTGCCCATATGGCAGAATCCGTGATAGAAACCGCAGAATTTATTTCAGTACGGGATCGCTTTTCAAAGGATATGCTGAAGGCAGGCAAATACAATGCAGGCCAGATCGACGGCGCCTGGTCGGAAGACATTAAAACAGCGTTTTTAGATTGGATAAAGACCCATCCGAATGAGCCCCAGATCAGCAGACAAAGGCTGGAGAAATTTTTCGAGAAAAGAACCTGGTAATGCTACCATGAATACGATCCGGTTTGATTAGTTTGTATTGAACGCTAATCAAACCGGATCGTTTTATATTTCCTGTACTCGTGGAAACTTGTTTCTATGGGTGACCACGACCATTTGATCATTTTCCCTTCATCGTAATCGAGCCGGCAGAAGTTCGCATTCCAGTAGGTACCTTTTTTGGGCGGAACATTCCCGAGCGGAGACAGTAAAACAAATGGAACAAAAATTTCGGCCGTCCATTTCTGCATGTTGTCTTTGTCTTTCTCCACAAACACTTGTTTGATCACTTTACGTTCCCCGTTGTAATGCCAGGGTATCCAGCCCATCACCCGCCTATCCAGATGCGGGATCAGCAGCACCAGTTCCTTATTGTATGCATTGATCTCATACTCAAAATAAAGCGGCATTGATGGTTCTGTATGGAAGAATACTTCAAACACATCTGCATTAAAAAGATTCTCAAAATCGTTCATATAGGTTGACGTGATCTTATGATCGACCCCATCAAACAAAACATAAACGCCTTTGGTTGAATAAAGGACCTTGAATTGAGTGTGATATGACTCCGCGCCTTTGTCGAGCTTGGTGAGTGGCACCCAGGCTGCCTGCTTCCAGTTATCGTGGGAGCCTTTGCCGTCGATGGTAAAATCCGGCACTTGTTGCACCCCCAATGTATCAACACCCGCAAAAAGTTCTGCGGATAAAACCATACAGCAAATCAGAAGAATAGCTCTCATGGCGGTGAAAGTATCGATTTTTCGCTTTCAGATCCACTGTTTTACTGCCATAAGAGCTAAGTTGCCCTTACCCGGCTAATTCAGTGGTAAACCAATAAAGTTATGTTCATTTCGAGTTTACCATGCTAACTTTGCCCACCGGAAAATCTCAACTCATTTTTTATGGAATACAGGATCGAAAAAGACACGATGGGCGAAGTTTCAGTACCCGCTAATGCTTACTACGGCGCGCAAACCCAGCGGAGCATTGACAACTTCAAGATCGCGCAGGATATCAACAGGATGCCTAAAGAGATCATTAGCGCCTTTGCTTATCTCAAAAAAGCGGCTGCGCTGACCAACCTGGACGCTGGTGTACTTTCAAATGAAAAATCTGACCTGATCGGTCAGGTTTGTGATGAGATCCTCGAAGGAAAACTGGATGATTTTTTCCCCCTGGTGGTATGGCAAACCGGAAGTGGCACGCAAAGCAACATGAATGTGAACGAAGTTATTGCCTACCGTGGTCATGTACTACAAGGAGGCAGCCTTACTGATAAAGAAAAATTCCTGCATCCAAACGACGACGTGAATAAGTCGCAGTCGTCTAACGATACCTTCCCCACGGCCATGCATATTTCGGCCTATAAAATATTACTCGAAATCACCATACCCGGCATTGAAAAACTCAGGGATACCCTGGCTGAAAAAAGCAAGGCCTTCATGCACGTTGTAAAGATCGGGCGCACCCATTTCATGGATGCTACCCCCATCACGGTTGGACAGGAATTCAGTGGGTATGTGTCGCAACTGAATCATGGTTTGAAAGCGATCAAAAACACACTTGAACATTTAAGCGAACTGGCACTGGGTGGAACGGCTGTTGGAACCGGTATCAACACGCCGCCCGGTTACTCAGAAAATGTAGCCAGACATATAGCCCAACTCACCGGTATTCCTTTCGTTACGGCAGAGAATAAATTTGAAGCACTGGCGGCGCATGATGCCATTGTGGAAGCACATGGCGCACTAAAAACCGTGGCCGTAAGCCTCATGAAGATCGCGAACGACATCAGGATGTTGTCGTCCGGCCCGAGGAGCGGTATCGGCGAGATCTTTATTCCCGATAACGAACCCGGTTCGTCGATCATGCCTGGCAAAGTGAATCCTACGCAGTGCGAAGCGCTTACCATGATCGCTGCCCAGGTATTGGGTAACGATGTTGCCATTAATATCGGTGGCGCAACAGGACATTTCGAACTCAATGTGTTCAAGCCCGTGATGATCTATAATTTTCTGCATTCGGCAAGGCTCATTGGAGATGGCTGCGTAAGTTTTAATGATAAATGTGCGGTTGGACTGGAGCCTATTGAAGAGAATATTAAGAAATACCTGAACAACTCTTTAATGCTGGTCACATCGCTGAATACCAAAATCGGGTATTACAAAGCTGCGGAAATAGCGCAGAAGGCCCACAAAGAGGGCACTACGTTGAAGGAAATGGCTGTTAAATTAGGCTATGTCACCCCTGAAGAATTTGATGCATGGGTGAAGCCCGAAGAGATGGTGGGATTACATAAATGATCGGCCTACTCGTAATTGGAGAACCAGGCTACTTCTTCCTGTGAACGATAAGATACCAGGCCCTTATACCAGTCGAATATCTTGTTGCTGATCATATCCTGCACGGTAACACCGGGCAATGTGGGAATATGGTAATTTTCGCATGAGGCCAGCGCATACATATAATTCAATCTTGCGGCTGGTTCCGCGGGCATATTCAAAATGAGGTTATCCATATAGGGATAACGTTAATTTAGGCAGGAAATTATATATGCCTTGCCGGTTTTCGTAAAGGCGTGAATATCAATTACACTTGTAGCCGAATAGGGTCCGGCCAAGAAAAATCCCAATGGGGTCGATGCTGCTTCCATCCGCGTACCACTCTGTTACGTAGCCGTCGGGGTTAAATTTAACATCAGAAATAAACGTGTTGAAATTGCCCTGAGAAACCCCCTGATCGTCAAAATACACTACGCTGATCTTCTTGATCAGGTTGGTAGGCTTCTTTCCAAAATCCATCGCGTTCAGGTAGAAGAAATTTTCAAAACCATCGGGGAAGATATACATGAAGTTACGGGGCTGCTTTGTGAGGTCATACTCCATATTCGCTTCCAACAGCTTTTCCGTAGTAAGGCCCGTATTGACCACGCCCGTCACTTTGGTAAGATTACCGGCTATCCATGTATACTTGAACGTAACGAGGGCCAGTGGTATGCCGGCGGCAGAAATCGTTTTCTCCACCAGGTAGTTACTTGCGTCGTATTTATAGTCATACACCACTATCTGCCCCAGTGGATCGCTCCGGTCGAGAGGGGTGAAGAGTTTCTTTACTTTCTTAGATGCATCGAGAACAAAAAAATCATTGACCGTGGTGAACACGGTGTCGCCCTTGTATGAAAACGATGTAGTAAAGTCGGCGGTATGGGTAGTGCTGTCGTACGCCTCTACCCCACTGGCCACATTACCGGCACTGAACTTTGTATTCAGTGCATAAATGCCGGAGGAGGTGAGCGCATCCTCTGCTTCGGCTATGCTGCTGATCCTGCAATTATTGGTGGGGTTGCCATTCTCGTTGCTATATTCCTTTGAACACGATAGGATGGCGAGAAGGGGCAATAAAGCAGTTAGCGTCCGGAACTTTTTCATCAAAAAATGTATAAATAAACTTTAAGATACCTGAACTTCATCATCCACCTTGCTGCTGGTCTCCACCGTGGGATAGTTCTCCTCTTGCGGCTGGAAAAATTTGTTCTGGAACAACAGGATCATGATAACGCCCAGCGAAATGGATGCATCGGCAATATTGAAAACGGGTCGGAAAAATTCAAAAGGTTCCCCACCCCAAACCGGTACCCATGTCGGAATAGTAGCGTCAGTAATGATAGGGAAATACAACATATCAACTACTTTCCCATGCAGAAAACCCGCATAACCAGTTGAAAAATCCTTTTCAATCGCTGATTTTGCCACATTCTGGATAAATGGATCACTGTTCTCAAAGATCAAACCATAAAACAGGCTGTCGATCAGGTTCCCTATGGCGCCGGCATAGATCAATGTGGCGCAAACAATGAATCCGTAATGGTATTTCTTTCTAACGATATGGGCAATATAAAAGGTTCCAAAGATCACGGCCAGCAGCCGGAAGAGCGTCAACGCCATCTTACCCCAGACGCCTCCGAGTTTCCAGCCATATGCCATGCCTTCATTTTCAATGAAATGCATACGAAACCACTTCACGGCAGGTGTCACCAAATGCTCTTCGCCAAGGAAGTAATTGGTTTTTATGTAAACCTTCAACGCCTGATCCAGGAACAGAATGACGAGGGTGAGGAGGAACGCGTGCCTTAATTTCACAATTCAGATTTAAGGAACAAATATAACAATAAAGCCTCCGTCCAAAGGCTTAACCTTATTCAAAATTAATCTTCAACGTAAACCCTTCGCACGCGTTGGGAAATGCCGGTCATGATATCATAGGTGATGGTTCCGGCCCATTCCGCTACGTTAACCAGATCCAGGCCGCGACCAAAGATCACCACTTCATCGTTCAAACCGACTTCGGGACCGTCGGTAATATCCACCATGGTCATATCCATGCAAACGGACCCTACAACCGGAAAAAGTCTGTTTCGGATCATCACCTTCCCCTGTCCGTTCCCCAGCGAACGTGGATAGCCGTCGGCATACCCTATCCTGATGGTAGCGATCAAAGAATCCCTGGAAAGCCGGCCTTTCCGGTTATATCCCACTGTTTCTCCGGCTTTTACCGGGCGGATCTGTGCAATGGTAGTGGTCAGCGATGCCACGTTCTTCAGGTTTAATGGATGATGTGCAGCTACGTTAACCCCGTACAAACCGATCCCCAACCTCACCATATCCATCTGCAAAGAAGGATGCCTGAGAATGGCTGCCGTATTGGAAATATGCCTGGTGAAGTGATACCGGAGCGCTTCTTCGAGGTCATCACAGGCTTTTCGGAATCGGGTTGCCTGAAGGGAGGTATAATCATCGTCTGCGGGGTCCTCGCTTCCCGCCAGATGTGTAAAAACGGTGATCACCCGCAAGCGCTGCTTTTCCAAAAGGATTTGACCAAGCTTATCCGTTTCTTCGGATTCAAAACCCAGGCGATGCATACCCGTGTCCAATTTAATGTGCACGGGAAATTCGTTTATCCCTTCCTGTTGCAGAAAATCTGAAAACTGACCCAATATGTCAAATGAAAAGATCTCAGGCTGCAGGTCATAATTGACGAGGGAAGAAAAGGATGAACGATCTGGATTCATCACCATGATCGGGACACTGATCCCGGCCTTTCGCAATTCAACACCTTCATCTGCATAAGCCACTGCGAGGTAATCCACTTTATGGAACTGCATCAGGTTGGCGATCTCGTAGCTACCGCTTCCATAAGAAAATGCTTTCACCATCACCATGATCTTTGTTCCCCTGTTCAGCATCTTTCTGTACAGTGTTACATTTTCCGATAGCGCTTTCAGGTCAACGGTAAGCACGGTCTGGTGCACTTTCATTTCGAGTAACTGGTTCACCTGTTCAAACCCGAATGACCTGGCACCTTTGATCAGTATCGTTTCGTCTTTATAGGCAAGCGGATTGAAATGATGTACAAAATCTTCTGTAGTTAGCCAGAACTCAGCATCTATACCGGCTTTTCTGAAATCACCTGCATATGAACTGATCACGGGGCCAACACCTTTCAGGGATGTTATCCTGTGCTGGCTGAGCATGGTAATGACTTCCCGATACAGTTCATCCTCCTGCTTTCCACTCTGGGGTATATCAGAAAGGATCACTGTTCGCCTGCTATGCTGTTGCTGCTGTTGAAGGAAGTCAAGCGCCAGTTTCAACGAACTGATATCTGTACTGTAGCTGTCGTTAATGACCGTACATCGATTGATGCCATTTTTCATTTCCAGCCTCATCGAGAGCGAAGGGAGCATTTCCATCTTCTCCTTCAGCTTATTCTCCAATCCCAGATGGAACATGGTCACGGCGCAGGTGATGGCGTTCTCTACGGGCGCGGCAGCTGTAAAAGGGATTGAAAAACAGACCTCCTTCTGATGATAACGTATACGTATAAACGTAGACGAATGATGCTGTTCTTTATCTATCACCTGGAAACTGCCCTCCCCATGATTACTCCAGTCCAGTAATTCCACTGAATGTACTTTTGCGAACAATTGCACCTCTTCATGCAGGTCAGAATAATCCCGGCAGTAGATCAGCCACTTACTGTTGACGAACAAACTAAGTTTTTCCCTGATCTTTTCCCTCCGGGAAGAAAAACCCTCGTTGTGAGCCTCCCCGATGTTGGTAAAAATGCCAATATCGGGCCGGATCATCTTCTCCAGCTTTTCCATTTCCCCTTTTGTGGAGATCCCTGCTTCAAAAATGGCAACGTCTGTTGCCTGGTGCATTTGCCAAACACTTAACGGAACGCCCACCTGTGAGTTGTAGCTTTTAGGGCTCCTGATGATCCTCAGCTCATCCTGCATCAGATAATTGAGCCACTCTTTAACGATCGTCTTTCCATTGCTGCCCGTTAAGCCAATAACGGGGTAGTTGAACTGCGCTCGGTGATGAGCAGCGAGTTGGTGAAGGGCGCTAAGGGTATCCTTCACCACCACGAATACGATCTGGTCTGAACCGGATGACAAATCCTGCTGCAAAAGACCAGGGGGGATCTGTGTTACCAAAAAACCACGGACACCCCTGAGCAGGGCCTCGGGAATGAAATGGTGGCCATCTCTTTTTTCACCGTTAAGGGCAACGAACAATGAACTTCCCGGATCGAGGATCTTCCGGCTGTCGGTGAGGATATGGGCTACCTGAAAGTCAGCGTCTCCGGAAAGATTACCATGAACGATTGATGATATTTCCCGGATACTGTATTCAGGCATTGTTAAATTTCTTTTTCCTTTTTCAGCGCGATCTTCCTTTGCTCATGGTGCATGGAATAAAATACAGAGCCGGCTATACAGGCAACGATCACACCCAATGAGACGAAGATGGGTATCCGGATATGGAAGAATTCGAGCAACATTTTGACACCTATAAAGATCAGCACAATGGCGATGCCCTGCTGCAGGTAGTCGAACTTATCAACAGCGCCGCGGAGCAGGAAGAACAGTGACCTTAAACCCAGTATCGCAAAGATGTTGGAAGAGTAAATAACGAGTACCTCGTCACTCGTGAAAGGCAACTTGGGATTATCGCGCACCAGTGACACCACCGTTGGAATGGAATCCAGCGCGAAAGCGATATCCACGCCTGCCAGCATGACCACAACCACTGCCAGTGTGGTGAAAAAAACTTTTCCGTGAATATTGATAAAATATCTGCCCTTCGGTTCAACCTCCGACAGGCGCAAGTATGATTTCATGAACTTGTAGATCTTGGTTTCCCCCGGATCAAACTCTGCCTCATCTTTTTTGGTAAACAGGTGATATCCTGTATATAAAAGAAATGCGCCGAACAGGTAAAGGATCCAATGGAACCTTTCGATCAGTTCAATACCTACGGCAATGAATATAATGCGGAATACAATAGCCAGCAGGATACCGATCAACAGCGCCCGGCCTGCATCTGTTTCTTCCACCTGGAAATAGGTAAAGATCAGGATGAATACGAAAATGTTATCGACGCTTAGCGACCATTCCATGAGGTAGGCCGTAAAGTATTTCGTAGCGATCATGGGCGACTTCTCTATCCAAAGGAAAACACAAAATGCCATAGAAAGACCTACCCAAAAAAGGGTTTGCCAAAGGGCCTTTTTTATGCTGATCACTTCATTCTTCTTACTGAGAATACCCAGATCGAATATCAGGGCGAGTACAAGCAGGCATCCAAACGTTATATAGGCGATCTGATCTGGTGACATAATTCAACTTCAAAGATAATGAAACAAACCCTAAGGGTATTTTCTACCTGCCGTATTTCATTTTCCTCAGGTATTGATAAAGGGCAATAAAAATGACTACCAGCAGCACAGGCGCAAGGATGTTGATCAATTGCCAGAAACCCTTGCGGTCCTCATACTTCGCCTTATCCAGCAACCTTAGCGTATAATCCTTTCCCCTGGTTTCCAGGATTCCGGACTGATCCAGCAGGTATTCGACCGAGTTAAGAAGGAATTCCCTGTTGGCAAACTGCTGCTTGGTGTATATGTTGGTTCCCATTTGGAGGGGCCCTTCGTTCTGATCGACGTCATTTAGTGCGAGGTCTCCATCGGCTATGACGATCATTTTATTATCAGCCGGTGAAGCAGCGCTGAACCGCTGCCCGGCTGCAGCGAGGGAATCGGCCATGGCCGTGGTCAGCCGGTTTGCATAAAGGGATTCAAACTTTCCTTCCAGTAAAACGGCAATGGGTACCTGACTACGGGTGAAGGTCTTCAGATCCTCTTCGTTCCTGACACTTGCCCATTCCACCCTGGCAGGTGTATTCAGGACCCTGGACTCAGGCGAACTGGTCAACAGGAAAGTTTTTTTAATCCCACGGGTGGCTAGGGTATCTAACGACTGTGGAAACTGTGAGCGTATGTAATCCAAATTTTTAGCTATGGGATGTCCGGAATTATTTCTCAACATCGGAAAATAAGGCCAGGGCAGTAATTGTATCTGGGGCTTCCCGCCAACAGAACCGATCACGGAAGGGATCTTATCGCACTGCAGATCCTGCACGAGATCCTGGTTGATCCGCACCCCATACTTAAACAACATATCGTCCAGGTTGAGACCCATATCAAACGCGATAAACTGGCCCTCGGACCGCTGAAGACTGTCCAGGCTGGCATACAGGTTATCGATCATCCAGATCAGTTTTCCTCCATGCATGACGTACTGATCAAGCTTCAGCTTTTGTTCATCTGTGAATGGCTGTATGGGTTTCACTACCAGCATCGCTTTGAACAGATCCGGAATAACGGGTACAGCATCTATGGGTAAAATACGGAAAGCATAGTTTGGCCTGAGCGTATTCTCAATCAGGTCATATACCCGTTGATCCAGCGGTTGACCATTTCCTGCGAGATAACCGATCAGGGGTACCGTATCCTGCATGATCTTTTGAATGCTGCTGGCCAATTTGTATTCAAGCAGGGCTTCGGCGTTATTGAGCGAACTGAGGCCGTCCTGGAAATTCTGTCCCTGGAGAAAATCCACACCCATGGTACGGTCTTTATAACTGACCACGGCCCCGGGATATACCAACTGCTGTTCCTCCCCTTCGCCCTGTTTCGTCTGCGCCTTTACGTTAGTTGCATTGATGCCCAGCCTGCGCAGGGAGTCGATCAGTTCACCTTTAAGACTATCTGCCAAAGCAGCTCCCGGGTGTTCAAACCGATACTGAAGTTTGTTATTTGAAAGGGCCCTGAATTCTTCCAGCATATCACTGGCGCTTCCTGAAAGTTTTTTAAAACCGGCAGGTAAATCACCCTGAAGCAAAACGGTCACATATACGTCAGCGTCCAGTTGCTTCAACATGTTGCTTGTCGACGGAGAAAGGGTATACCGTTTCTCAGCTGTTAGGTCTGCCCGGAAATGCAGAAACGAAAACAACCAATTGATGAGTACCAGCAATAAAAGCATCCCAATCCAGCCGTATGTTGATCGAATCAATCTGTTGATCATATAATCAGCGTTTCACAAGGTTTCGGGATGTCAGGAAAAGGAAGAACACGATCACTGAAAAGAAATAAACGAGATCCCTGCTGTCGATCACACCCCTCGAAATGCTCTTATAATGATGGTCGATCCCCAGCATTTCGATGTAGTAGTCCAACCCCGCACTGAATACAGGAATGCGGCTGATCGCTTCAAAAGCGCTGTATACTACAAAACACGCAAAAGCACTTAGCAGAAAAGCGACCACCGCATTGCTGGTAAAGCTGCTGCAGCAAATCCCAATGGCTGTGAATACAGCTGCCAGCATAAACAATCCGAGGTAGGAACCCGCGATGCCGCCGGTATCTATCCCACCGGTGGAAAGTGCAGATATGGTGTACACATATATTAGTGTAGGAATAATTGCGATCAGGGCAATGATCAGGGAGGCAAGGTATTTTCCGCCAATGATCTGTAATGAGGTGAGGGGTTTTGTTTTCAGGATCTCAAAAGTTCCGCCCTTAAACTCCTCGGAAAAACTCCGCATGGTGATCGCCGGGATCAGCAGCAGTAGGATCCAGGGTGCAGTGCTGAAGAATTGATCAAGGCTGGCATACCCTGCATCGAAAATATTGCTGTCGGGGAAAACAAAAAGAAACAGGCCGTTCATCACCAAAAACACCAGAATGGCGAGATAACCCGTGAGGCTGCTGAAAAATTGCCGGAGTTCTTTTTTACAAATCGACCACATAAGTAAATTAAAATGCAAGAATACAGGAACTAAGGGAAAATATGCTGTTTTTATCGTTAAAGGGCATGTTTTAGTAACGCCCCTAAAGAAAGAAAAACAACATCCAATGCGGGTCCTGGCCCCTTGCATGAAGACCTGCCTCCATGCTAATTTGCATAAAACAGTTTATGTGGAGGTGTGTGTTTGTGTTGTTGCTGTTCATGGTTGACCTATGTATTGCTCAAAAGAAATGGGATGGCGGAGCCAATAGCAGCGCCTGGGAAGATCCCCAGAACTGGAACCCGGACGGGGTGCCGGGCACGCAGGATGAAGTGATCCTGGACCACCAGTGGTTGCGGAACAACTATTTGGTCCAGCTACCTGCTGGAAATTCCACCATCGAGATCCTGTCGCTGACCATAGCGCCTGCGGACTGGCAGATCACCCTGATCCTTCCAGCCTCTAATACCGCGTTTCCGGCTCTTAAGCTTACCTCATCCGGCGATGCCATTGTCATCAATAACAAGGGGGTATTGATCAATGCATCGGCAGCCGCATCGGGTAATCCAATTCAGTTGAATGGAAAACTGAGGATCAATGATGGAGGAAAATACATTCACCAGACAGTGAGGGGAAATGCCGAACTGATCGACAAATTACATATTGGTGCCGGTACAGAAAATGGCATATTTGAGTTTGACGTACCTGGTACTGCGGGCTACACGGTTTCATTGACAGGAAATCGATTTGGAACGCTTGTACTCAGCGCCAAAGCGGCAGGTGGAACAAAATCCTACAGTGGAAGCGGTACTTCCGATCTAACCATCTTTGGTGATCTGATCATACAAGTCGGCGCCTCGCTCACCTCAACCCTCAGTGCCGATATTTTGCTTGGGGGAGATCTTGTGACAGATGGGAAACTCAGCCTGCATCCGGTCACGGTTGGCACCAAAGGACGAAGCCTGGTATTCTCAGGAAAAAATGTTTCATTTCGGGGATCGGGGAACTTCTCCACCAATGCCTTTTTCAGGAATCTGCTGGTGTCAAAAACTACTGCGCTGACGCTGTATCGCAACGCCACTTTACCATTTACTCCCAATACTTTTATATGCCAGGGGACGCTGGTCTGCGGTCAGCAAATTCTCTCGGGTCCCGGTTCATTTATCCTGGCCGACTCGGCACGAATCATTATGGGTGCGGATTCAGGCATAACCCGAACGTCCGCGGCCGGGAATATTCAAACCACTTTCAGGAGTATGAGCAACAAAGCCCACTATGTGTTTTCGGGAATGGTCAACCAGTTCTCAGGGGATGGCATTCCCGATACCGTTGCTTCTCTTACAGTAGACAATCCCAGGCATCTTATCCTGTCAAAATCCGTCTCGGTGACGGATAGTCTCCACCTGGTGGCTGGAAAGATCATCGCCGACTCCATCCGTTTCCTCCGATTGATCAGTGGCCGCATTAAGGGGCCGCCAGGTGGGCCTGCAGACCCCGGGTGGGCTGAAACGTTTATCGACGGTCCACTTCTTTTTCACATGGCAGATACGACCATGCATTTCTTGCCGACCGGTGCCGGAGATCTATTCGCGCCACTGCAGGTTAAACAGGCAGATATGGAGTCCAGAGAAATACAGGTCTCCTTTAAAGGGGGGCCGAGCAATGTGAACCTCTCACCCTCACTGACGGCAATAAGTACACGAGGGTACTGGTCATTTTCTGCTGACAGACCAGGTTTCTGGCTTTTTGCGCTGAGTCACCGCCCTGCTGACACGGACTTGTATCCTGGTATGAGCCCCTTACCTGCCACTCTGGTCAATGTGAACGGGGAACTGAAATGGGGCGCTCTTGCCGGGCGAACCCTCCCTGCAAATGGCCAGTTTTCCTGGTTGTATACTGACACAGCGGTGCAGGGGACAATGGGACTCACAACGGGCTATAGCGCCAAGGCCATTCTCTTGCCACTGAGGCTAATTGACCTCCGATCAGAGAATACAGGTGGCGGGATTAAGATTTTCTGGAAGGCAGATCAGGATAATCATCCTGCCATATACCGGATCGAGCGAAGCAGGGATGGCAGGTCCTTCTCGTCACTGGGCGAGGTCAGAGCGGGTAGTTCAGGACTTTCACAGCACAGCTGGCAGGATGATCACCCACTCGAGCCTTATAACTACTACCGGTTGTTCATGGAGGGCCAGGGTGCAGGAAAATTCAGTAATATCATCCGTCAATCCTATAGCCGGCCAAGGGCCCTGTTCTACCCAAATCCGGTAAATGATCAAATTCATATTTTTTTCCCGGATCGAAGCAGCAGATCCTATATAGAAATTGTCAATAGTACCGGTGTTGTTTTAAGAACTCATTTTGTTAAAGCCACTAACTGCGTCATAGGGGTCGGTGATTTGCCAACCGGAGCTTATATAATAAGATTCCGGGGAACGAAGAATCCAGCCAACCTGCAGTTTACCAAATACTAACAGGTTTCAACCAAAACCAACTGCTGGGTCCCGCTACATGCGGGACTTTTTTTTAGCCAATGAGCCAATTCTATACGGAGAAACTTTCCCCGCAGGCGCAGGTACGGTTGGCGTTCGGGTTGGAAAAATGAAAACCTTTTCCTTCAAGCCCATCTGTGAATTCGAGGGTGGTATTGAACAGGTAGAGAATGCTCTTCATATCTGCAACGATCTTCACCCCCTTATCTTCAAAAACCTGGTCCGTGGGTTTGATCGAATTGTCGAAGTCCATTTTATAGCTAAGCCCGGAACATCCGCCACTAACCACACTAACCCGGAGGAAATGTTCATCTTTCCCCTGCTCCTGCATGAGGGAGATCACCCGATCCTTTGCTTTATCGCTGATGAATATGCCCGATTCCAGTTTCATACTATTCTAAAACCATCCCTTTACCGGATTGGTTCATTGGCAAAATTACGATTTGTACACTAACCGGAGGATAGTAGAGGAGCTTTTAGCCTAACTTTAAGCTATGTTACGTGTAGAACATATCGGTATTGCTGTAAAAAACCTTTCAGAATCCCTGCCCATTTACGAAAGCCTCCTCGGAGCACCCAGCTATAAGCAGGAAAAAGTACTATCAGAGCATGTGACCACGGCGTTTTTCCAAAAAGGGGAAACCAAGATCGAATTATTGGAGAGCACGGACCCGGAAGGGGTGATCGCCAGGTTCATCGAAAAAAAAGGCGAAGGGCTTCATCATATTGCCTTTGAAGTGGAAGACATCAAATCGGAAATGGAGCGGTTAAAAAAAGAAGGATTCAGGCTGCTTATGGACGAACCGAAGGTGGGTGCCGACAACAAGCTCATTTGTTTCATCCATCCGAAGTCTGCCAGCGGGGTGTTGGTTGAGCTTTGCCAGTCAATGAAGTGATGATGGATACCCCGTGGATCTGCTACCACACGGTCAGGCCTGTTGATGACCGGTCGCCCATCCATCTTCCGTCGCATCCCAACCCTGGGGCAGGGCTATCAAATGCCCAGTTTCTCCACTGCAGACTGCGCTGCGATCTGGGATGCGTCTTTTTTATTGTAGGCCTTTCCTTCTGAAATCACTTTCCCGTCAACCACGGCCCCGATCCTGAACAGGCGCCGGCCATTCTCCATTTTCGCATCAAGGGTTTCGAACTCGAGTACTTTCCCATTCTTATTTGCCCAGCCATACAGGCGATTCTTGTGATTGATCTCGAGGATCTCCAGATCATCCACGAACATATGGGGTGTGACGATTCGCTTATACACCCAATGCTTGGTTTTTACGTACCCTTTGTCGAGGTAGATGGCGCCCACCAAGGCCTCCAGCGTATTTCCGAAGATCTGGCTGATCTTCAGCGAGTTGTCGTTCCTATTGTAGAGGGTGATCTTCTTCAGACCCATTTTGATAGCGATCTCGTTCAGGGTCTGGCGGTTGACCATCTTACTTCTCATCTCGGTAAGAAATCCCTCTCCCTTGTATGGATAGCGTTTAAAAAGATAGTCTGCCACTATACCGCTGAGCACTGCATCACCGAGGTACTCCAGCCGTTCATTATTCTCGTCTGCGTGCTCCCGGATCGAACGATGGCTTAATGCCGTGGTGTACAAATTCAACCTTCCCGGAGCAAAGCCAAGAACATTGCATAGCTGCCTGTAATAGGCCCTGTTGGATTTATCGATCCTGAGATAATGTATCCAGAACAGCACAAAATGGTTTTGAATGAAATAACCTGAAGCAGTATGGTAAAGTTATGAATAAACCGCGCGCGGCGATCAAACATATTTCTTAACGATCACAGATGCATTGTGACCACCAAAACCAAAAGTATTGCTTAACGCAGCTCTTACAGGACGAACCTGGGGTTTGTGGAATGTGAAGTTCAATCCGGGATCGAGTTCAGGATCGTCTGTGAAGTGGTTGATGGTGGGTGGTACGATATCGTGAACCACAGCGAATACACAGGCAAGCGCTTCAATAGCACCGGCTGCACCCAACAAATGACCGGTCATAGATTTGGTAGAGCTGATATTCAGTTTATACGCGTGATCACCGAAAACATTGAGAATGGCTTTGGTTTCCGCGATATCACCGAGTGGTGTTGAGGTCCCGTGCACGTTGATGTAATCGATGTCTTCGGGTTTCATGTTCGCGTCTGCCAGTGTCTGCCGCATCACATTCAATGCACCAAGCCCTTCAGGATGAGGCGCTGTGATATGATGGGCATCTGCCGTAGCACCGCCACCGGCCACTTCGCAATAGATTTTAGCGCCGCGGGCGAGGGCATGTTCCAGTTCCTCGAGCACAAGCATCCCGGCACCTTCGCCCATAACAAAACCATCGCGGTCTTTATCAAAAGGCCTGGATGCAGTAGCAGGGTCATCGTTACGCTCGCTTAATGCTTTCATCGCATTGAAACCCGCAACACCTGAATGGGAGATCACCGCTTCACTACCGCCCGCAAGTATAGCATCAGCCTTACCCAGGCGAATCCAGTTAAAGGCTTCGATAACAGCGTGAGTAGACGAAGCACATGCACTTACAACGGCAAAATTCGGCCCCCGGTAACCATGGCGCATGGAGATCTGACCCGCTGCTATATCAAGGATCATTTTAGGAATGAAGAAAGGGTTGAATCGTGGGGTGCCGTCTCCCTTGGCAAAATTGATCACTTCTTCCTGGAAGGTGATCAGTCCGCCGATGCCGCTTGAGAAAATAACACCAATGCGATCAGGGTCCACATTCTCTTTTGTAAAGCCTGCATCCTTGACAGCTTCATCGCTCACTACCAGTCCAAACTGGGTGAAACGATCGATCTTTCGCGCTTCCTTTCTGTCCAGATAAGCAACAGGGTCGAAACCCTTCACCTCACAGGCGAAGCGCGTTCTGAACTTTTCAGCGTCGAACTGGGAAATGAAATCAGCGCCTGATTTTCCTTCCAGTAACCCATTCCAATAATCTGGAGCAGTGTTACCTAAGGGCGTCAAGGCGCCGATCCCTGTGACTACAACTCTTTTTAGATTCATATATACATCTCACCTATAGGCGTGGGAGTTATTTAGCGTGCTCCTCAAGGTAAGCGACCGCCTGTCCTACAGTAGTAATGGTTTCTGCCTGCTCGTCAGGTATAGAGATGTTGAACTCCTTTTCGAACTCCATAATCAATTCCACAGTGTCAAGTGAATCGGCACCGAGATCATTAGTGAAAGAAGCTTCAGGAGTTACTTCAGCTTCATCAACACCTAATTTGTCAACAATGATCTTCTTAACTCTTGTTGCAATGTCAGACATGGTTTGTAATATTTGGTTAATACTTGGGTGCAAAAATAGAGTTTTTGATATAAAAACAACGCTTTAGAGGATTATTGATGTTTTGCCCCTTTTTTTCGTATTTTTAAAACCATCGTAGTATTTGTTGATATGGCTTTAAAAATCATTGAACATAACAGCCCGGAATATGATAAAATGGTTTCCCTGAGGTTTGACATTCTCAGGAAACCTTTGGGTTTGGAGTTCAGTAAAGACGAACTCGACCGGGAAGCGGACGATATCCTGATAGGGGCTTTTGACGATGACCGGATCCTGGCCTGTTGTATGCTGACCTCAGTGGCCACGGATAGGTGCAGGCTTCGCCAGATGGCAGTACATAACAGCCTGCAAGGCAAGGGAATAGGTGCTGCCATGATGAATTTCGCCGAAAACATTGCCCGCGACAGGGGATACAAAACGCTCACCATGCATGCCCGTAAATCGGCAGTCGGGTTTTATGAGAAACTCGGTTACAAGATCTGTGGAGAAGAATTCCAGGAGGTAACGATTCCACATTTCGAGATGCAGAAAAGGCTGGCCCACTAATCCATGCTACTATCTGCTGATCTTGTTCCTCATCATCTGCCGGGCTTGGTGGATATCGTCGGAGCTTTCAAATGCATCCTTGGGGATCAGAAAAAATGATCTGCTGTCGAAGTACAGGTGAAAAAAACCGGGGGTTTCTATCAGACTGCTGAATTCCCTCCAAGCCCAGACCTTATTTGAGTTCTCCGTTTCGATGGTCAGATGATTTTCGTCAACGTTTACAAAAAACGAATCCTTAAAGGTTCTTGATCGCCTGTAAACCAACATCGGAAGCCATATCCAGAAGGCGGCCATCATAGATAGCCAAAGTACTGAACTCATCAGGAAGGGTAATGGCGTGATGAGCTTGAAAAAAAACAACCCTGCGGCCAGTAAGGCAAATACATTAACCAGGATCATCATCAGTTTGATCTCCCGCCTGCTGATAAAATGATATCGCAATGCCTGTAATACCTGCGGTTTTTTATATGTAATCTTTAGTCTCATATATTGCTGCTAACGGAGTTCTTTTTCATTTACTTTCCATTCACCAATTTGTTTCCCTTGGAGGTCAAGGAAACTCACTTTGAGTTCCCTGTCTTTTGCAGGTCCGCTGATACTGATGCGTGCATAATTCTGTATCTGATCGATCCCTTTAACCCGGTATGGATTTATTTTTTCTGCGGGTCCGAAGACATGGGTACCTGAAGTGAGCGGGGACACCGTAATATCATACAGGGGATAGGGAGTCAGCCCGTCTAGCCTGATTATTTCTGAGTGATGCCTGTCGCCTGTCAAAAATACCACCCCGTTGATCTTTTGATCAGCAAGGAATTGCATAAATGGATGATACTCAACCGGAAACCTTCTGAAACAATCAAAAGGGGATTGTGGGTTCAGCACCTGGCTACCGGTCACGATCACCTTAAAGGTCGCCAGGCTGCCCGCCAGGGCGTTCTTCAGCCACTCCATCTGTTGGTCACCAAACATTTTCTTGAGGGGATTGGGCTGCCCTCCGATGGAATCCAGTAACCTGTCAGAGCTGCGCCAGGTCCTGTCGTCGAGCAGGAAAAAATCTACGTCGCTATGGTTCAGCCGGGTATAGATACCAGCGCCTTGCTCGCCGTACGACGGATTGGCCCAGAAACTGGTGAACACAGCCCTGCTTTCTTCTTTCAGATGATATTCCCTGCCCATATCATTAGGACCGAAATCGTGGTCATCCCAGATCGCATAATGTGGCATTTTTTTGAAAAAAGGGCGCAGGATCTCCCTACTCCGATCATAATGCGCCCGATACCATAGTCCCCAATTGCTATAGTAGTCCACCTCACGGGTATACCAGTTATCCCCGAGCCAAAGCATGAACGAAGCATCTTCCCCGGCCATGGCCCTGTAAATGGATGTGTCGCCCCCATAGCTTCGCCCAGGCCTGTCGAACCCCGGTTCGTTCATGTAGGAACAGCTTCCGGTGATAAAACTAAAATCCGGCGGAGGTTTTCGCCATTGCCAAAGTTCCTTGGTGGTAAATGATCCATCAGCTTTTATTTCAGGGGTCCCTTTATCCAGCTGGTATTCATAGACCGTATTTACATCCAGTCCACTGATGTGATAGATCATCACATTGAAGCCTTGTCTTTGACCCTCTGGCTGGGAACTGCCCTTTACCAGCCAGGATTCCTTCTTGTTGCTTTGCTTCCAAAACCGCAGGAGAGGTTGTTTACCTGACTTCGCTTCCACCCAAACAGCAGCTGTGCGGTAATCAACCTGACCAAGCATTGGCCCGGAAATAAGGTCAGGATGGCTCTGTGCCTGTACCCATTGGGTAAGGATGATGAACGAGAGGTACAAACAAAGCGAAGCCTTCTTCATATGATGAACATGTAGAAGGCAAAGTAAAGAAATAAATAAAGCCGGATGTTATTTTACAGCATGACATCGTTTATACCCCTTTGATGCGGCATCAGAAGGCGAAACAGAGCGACTGCAGGACGTGGCCAATAGGGTAACCAACAATAACGCAAGAATTGTTTTTTTCATGATCTGTGTTTAGGGTAGAATTAAGCTGATTCGGATGATTTGGACTTGATAACGCATTTATTGTGCCTTTATTTCAATTGACGGTTTGGCGGATTGGCGGATCGGCGAATTGATGGAACTACCTTTTTGAATAACAAGGTTTTATAAAGAAGTTAAAGATTCAACAAAACCAATGGACTACTCAATAAGGAATGAGTTGATGGGCCAATGAGTTATTAAGCCAATTAAAAAAGTCCTTCATTGCTGAAGGACTTTCCATATATCAACTCGCTAATTCGCCAATCTAATTGTCAGCTTTGCCGAAAATTAGCTGCAACCCATACTGTTACCGCAGTTCAGGCATTTATAGCAGGTACCACTGCGGACAGTGATATGGCCACAGGTGTTGCAGGCAGGAGCGTCGCTTTGCATGCTCTTCATGAACTCCTGGGTACTGTTATCTGCTTTTACTACGGTGGTAGACTTCTGAACTTTCATCGAACTGGTGGCGGTGATGGCACTATTTCCAGTTGCCGGAGCAATAACCCGCACATCAGACAATTCTGGTTTGGCTGGATCAACCTGCTCATCCCAGCTATCCGTACCTGTATTTCCAATTTCGGGTTTGTCAAGTACATGGACCAGATCGGTCCTGTTCAGGTACTCATAAGCCAGACACCTGAATACGAAATCTACAATAGATGTGGTTGATTTGATGTTCGGATGATCTACCATTCCGGCAGGTTCAAACTTGGTGAACACAAATTTCTCTACGAATTCTTCCAGTGGAACACCGTATTGAAGGCCTACTGATACCGCAATAGCAAACGAGTTCATCAGGCTGCGCAGGGTAGAACCCTCTTTCGCCAGATCGATAAAGATCTCACCGAGAGTGCCATCGGTATACTCACCCGTCCTGAGGAATATGGCCTGGCCATTGATCTTCGCCTTTTGCGTGAAACCACGCCTCTTGGCAGGCAGCGTTTTACGCTCTACGATCTTTGATAACTGACGCTTCAGCTTGGTATCCTGAGAAGCAGTCATCCTTTTCTGGAGCTCTTCAAGAAGTTCATCCATGGTGAGCTTGCCCACATCGATCATCTGACTTTCGGCAGCTGGAACTCCTTCCTCCTTCTCATCTTCATCCTTGGCTTTCTTATCGCTCTTGTTGCTAAGCGGCTGTGATAGTTTGGAACCATCACGGTAAAGTGCACACGCTTTTAATCCAAGCTGCCAGCTGAGGAGATAAGAATCGGCGATCTCTTCTATGGTTGCTTCGTTTGGAAGGTTGATGGTTTTTGAAATGGCCCCGCTGATGAATGGCTGTGTTGCACCCATCATCCGGATATGTCCGTGCGCATGAATGTAACGCTCCCCTTTCTTACCACACTTGTTGGCGCAGTCAAATACAGGCAGGTGGCTGTCTTTCAGGAATGGAGCACCTTCGATGGTCATGGTACCACATACATAATCGTTTGCCGCATCGATCTCAGAACCTTTGAAGCCAAGGGCCTCAAGCATGCTCCAGGAGGGATTGAAATATTCCTCTGGTTTGAATCCAAAACGCTGCAGGCACTCTTCGCCCAGTGAATACACATTGAATACGAATCCTATCTCGAACGCTGCTTTAACAGCTTCATCAAGTTTCCTGATCTCATCGGCAATGAATCCCTTTTCACTCAACGTCTGGTGGTTAATGAAAGGAGCGCCATTGAAAGATGCAGATCCTACTGCATATTTAATGATCGCATCCATTTCCTTCTCATTATACCCGAGATTCCTTAAAGCGCTTGGAATAGATTCATTGATGATCTTAAAATAACCGCCACCTGACAATTTTTTGAATTTAACAAGGGCGAAATCAGGCTCAACGCCTGTTGTATCGCAATCCATTACGAGACCGATTGTACCGGTAGGTGCAATTACGGTAGACTGGGCATTGCGGTAGCCATACTTCTCTCCCATTTCAACGGCGTCATCCCATGCTTTACACGCTGCTGAAAGCAGGTAATCAGGGCAATACCGGGCTTTGATCCCTTGGGGTTTGATGCTCAGGCCAACATATGCCCCTTCTGCATCATAGGCAGCAGCGCGGTGATTACGCATCACTTTCAGCATATCCTCCCTGTTCTCTTCGAACTTCACAAACGGGCCGAGGTGACGGGCAATTTCAGCAGAGGTCTTATAGGATATACCTGTCATGATCGCAGTGATCGCGCCGGCGATTCCGCGGGCTTCTTCACTGTCGTACGGAATTCCACTCACCATCAGCATGCTGCCAAGGTTCGCAAATCCCAGACCAAGGGTACGGTACTCATAGCTGAGCTGGGCCACTTCCTTACTGGGGAACTGCGCCATCAACACAGATACCTCAAGCACCGTTGTCCACAGGCGTACGGTGTACTCAAAACCTTCTACATCGAAACTGTTGTCTGATTCGTTGAAGAACTTGCGAAGGTTCACTGAAGCCAGGTTACAGGCCGTATTGTCCAGGAACATATACTCGCTACAAGGGTTGGAGGCCCGGATACGACCACCTTGAGGGCTGGTGTGCCACTCATTGATAGTGGTATCGTATTGGGTACCCGGGTCTGCACAACGCCACGCTGCATACGCAATCTTATCCCAAAGGGCTTTGGAAGGGACTTTCTTCATCACACGTCCGTCTGAACGCGCAGTGAGTTCCCAATCTTCGCCTTTCTCTAATTTTTCGAAAAATTCGTTTGGTATACGTACTGAATTGTTGGAGTTCTGGCCGGATACAGTACGGTAGGCTTCACCTTCATAATCGCTGGCATAGCCTGCTGCGATCAATGCACCCACCTTCTTTTCTTCTTCTACCTTCCAGTCGATGAATTTCTCGATCTCAGGATGATCCAGATCCAGACACACCATCTTAGCTGCCCGCCTGGTAGTACCGCCGCTCTTGATAGCACCGGCAGCACGATCGCCGATCTTCAGGAAACTCATCAGCCCTGATGAAGTTCCGCCACCGCTCAGCTTTTCACCTTCACCCCTCAGGTTGGAGAAGTTAGTGCCCACTCCGGATCCATATTTAAAGATTCTGGCCTCACGGACCCAGAGATCCATGATACCACCATCATTTACCAGATCATCTTCCACACTCAGGATAAAACAGGCATGGGGTTGGGGACGCTCGTAGGCAGAGGTGGATTTCTTCAGCATGCCGTCCACCGGATCAACATAATAGTGCCCCTGTGGTTTTCCCTTGATGCCATAACTTTCGTACAAACCGGTATTGAACCACTGAGGTGAGTTAGGAACGCAGGCCTGATTCAGGATGCAATACACCAGTTCATCATAAAAAACCTGGGCATCCTTCTCTGTGGCGAAATACCCGTAACGCTCGCCCCACACTTTCCAACAATTGGCCATACGGTGCGCCACCTGCTTGGTGGAAGTTTCACGACCTAAAGATCCATCGGCCTGGGGAACGCCCGCCTTACGGAAATATTTTTGGGCAATGATGTCCGTTGCGATCTGGCTCCAGGTCTTCGGGACCTCCACATTATTCATTTCAAACACGATCTCCCCACTGGGGTTTCTGATAACGGAAGTACGGTAATCGTATTCAAACATGTCAAATACGCTGATGTCGTCCCGGGTAAACTGGCGGCGGAATACTAAGCCTCCAGGCTGTTGGATTGTTTCATTGGCCATGGCAAATATTTATAGATTGTTAATTTTGATTTAATAATTCCGTAAAATGATAGGGGAAGACGAAAATAATTTTCCCTTTGTTATCACCAATACCTTAAATATCAACAGCATGTGGATAAGGAATGGAAACCCTTTCTGGTACACATTTTACCGATTTATCCCCGTCATCTGGGATAAAAAGGTCTAAAAAAGATTTGGTCAATTCACATGCTCGTCAACCCCCCCCCTGAAAATGTTCCCAAAAGGACCATTTTTTACTTTTTCCTTTTGTCTTTTGATTTATTTAGGCATTTTTGCTGCAGCCGTAATAACCATTGATGCCATCTATTTATCCAGATCTATCCCGCCAAAAGTCAGCCGGCCGAAAAGCTTTCGCTGTTTTGGTGGACCCCGACAAAGTCGAGACCGACCAGCTGACCGAGCTATGTGCCCTGGCGAATGAGGCCGCAGTGGACTATCTGTTTGTGGGCGGCAGCCTGGTGGTGACCAACCACCTCGATGTGGTGGTCAAGCAAATCAAGAAGGAAACCCATATCCCCGTGATCCTTTTCCCGGGTAGCCCTAACCAACTTTCTCCTTATGCCGATGCATTGCTCTACCTGTCACTCATATCCGGCAGAAATCCGGAATTACTGATCGGGCAGCACGTGATATCCGCCCCTATGGTAAAACAGAGCGGCTTGGAGATCATGTCCACCGGTTACATGGTGATCGACGGCGGAGCACCAACCACCGTTTCCTATATCAGCAACGCTTCTCCCATTCCGCACGACAAAAAAGAAATTGCGGTTTGCACTGCTATGGCCGGCGAAATGCTGGGCATGAAGCTGATCTATATGGATGCTGGAAGTGGTGCCAAAAGACCTATCAGCGAGGGAATGATCTCCGCAGTTTCATCCCATATCTCCATTCCGCTGATCATCGGAGGGGGTATTACCGACCCTGAAAAAGCTTACCTCAACTGCAAGGCAGGAGCAGATATCATCGTCGTTGGCAATGCCATTGAAAAGGACATCTCCCTGCTCAAGGAGATGAGCGCTGCCATCAGCCAGGAATGATCCTATTTGGCGACCCTCGAAGGGGTTTGTGTACCGTCAACGATCCCTTTGCAACTCACCGCGATAGACTTAATGATCTCGGTCATATTCACCATATCCAGCGTTTCTATTTCATCATCCACCGTGTGATAAAATTTCTCACTGTCCATCTTCGAAGTGGAGATGGTGTGCGCTGGAACACCAAGGCGCGCAAGTGTGGCATTGTCCGAACGATAAAACAGATTTTGCAAGGGATACGGATCAGGATGAAACGCAAATACAGAACCTTTTAAATTTTCCTGCAACAGCTTTCCAAAATCCGATTTCTCATATCCGGTGATATAAGCACTGTTCCTCCCCCATTTACTTTCCGTACCGATCATCTCAATATTGAACATGGCCACTACTTCCTCCGGGGGCAATTGCTGTGAGAAATATTTCGATCCATAACCACCTGATTCCTCAGCAGTAAATGCCACAAAAAGAAGCGTACGTTCAGGCTGCTTCATTTTTGAAAAATGTTTCGCAAGCATAATAACAGCCGTTGTCCCAGACGCATCATCATTGGCGCCGTTAAAGATAGAATCCGCTCCTACAGGCCCTCCCGCAGGCGATTCGCCTGAACCCAGATGATCATAGTGTGCAGAAAAAACCACGTACTCATCAGACCTTTTTCCGGGTATCATACCTACTACATTCTGAAAACCGGTTGCCACAATGTTGCTTCTTACATTTGCCTTCCACTCCGTTGGATCTGTTGGTGTAAGCACTACAACCAGATTACCTGAACCGCTAAAACGCTGTATGGGAAAATTTCTGAGCCTGCCTAAAACCCGACGGTATGATGTATCCGCAAAAACGATCTTGTTCCCCTTTTCGCCAGTCATGCCAAATACCTTCTGACCAAAGTTGACGCCTTTTCCAATCCATACTTTCTCAGCAGCCCCTGCGCTCCAGCTTATTTCGCCATCCTGGGCAAAAACCAACACATCCGCAGCGTCTACAGGCACATTGTCAACCGTAATACCGGCATCTGAAAGGGTTGAACTGATCATCTGGAAACTCTGCAAAAATGCTTTGTTTTCGGCCAGCGTTTTCACACCCGCTTTCCTGAACTCCGATGCTATGAAAGCCGCTGCTTCGTCGGAGTACACCGTCCCCGCACGCCTACCCATCATGGAGTCCGCAGATAAAACTCCCAAAACCCGGGTAACGTCTTTCTGATCGATCTGGGCATGGCAGATATTCGCTACTAATAAAAACAGGATAAACATTCGGCGCATAGAATGAAATTATGTTGGCAATATAGCGATTAGCTCATTAGCCTATTGGCTCATTGTCAGTGCGGAAAAATTAACAATCCCCGTCAAAATAAATTGACCATGTTTTGAAATAATTTTGTTCATTTGTACCCGGATTCATAAAGTCCGGCATCATATTACCAAAAAATGAAAAAAAACCTGACCATATCTATCGCTGAAGCAGCCTTCGGGTCTGCCATATTGCGTTGGGTTTTTCCTGTTCAACCCAGGACAGTTTTTATATCCAGGCTCTTCCCCTTTTGGGTACGACGTTGATACTACCACTTTTTTATAGTGACTGGCCATATGGCAGAACTAATCTCTTTACCCAACGGGTGACCCATATTATAATTTAAAATTTTCTTAGACTTAACAATGGAACAGCAGCAACAATTCCAGATTCTGGTGGCGGATGATTCACATATTCATTTTGCAGAAACGATCTGTGATGAAATGGCGGAATCAGCAAAGGCAAGGGGCACGGGCATAGCTAAACGAAATCCTGATTATATCAGGGAAAAGATAAACGAAGGCAAGGCCGTCATTGCGCTAAGCGCAGAAGGCGAATGGGCAGGATTTTGTTATATTGAAACATGGGAAGGCGAATACGTAGCCAACTCCGGCCTCATTGTTTCCCCGAAATACAGAAAAGGCGGTTTGGCCAAAGCCATCAAGAAAAAGATCTTCCAACTCAGCAGGACGAAGTACCCGGATGCCAAGGTATTTGGGTTGACAACCGGACTGGCCGTAATGAAGATCAACAGCGAACTCGGGTACGAGCCGGTGACCTACTCTGAATTAACGCAGGACGAGGCTTTCTGGGCCGGCTGCAAAAGCTGTGTAAACTATGAGATACTCATGAGTAAAGATCGTAAGAATTGCATGTGCACGGCAATGCTCTACGATCCAAAGGATCACTACGAACCTGAAGAGACAACCAAATTCTTTGAAGAGAAGAAATCAGTATTCGAAAGGCTCATGAATTTCAAACAATGGAAATTATTGCAGCCGTTCATGAAAACGACTCCCGTGCTGGCCGTAAAAACAATGTTCGCCAACCTCCTTCAATTCTGATTAATATCAACTTATAATGACTGCAGCAACTAAACCGGGACTTGGAAAAAAACTGGTACTTGGATTCAGTGGAGGATTAGACACCACCTTCTGCGTGAAATACCTGGGTGAAGACCTGGGCTATGAAGTTCACAGCATTATCGTTAACACCGGCGGTTTTAGTGAAGATGAATTGAAAAAAATAGAAGAACATGCCTATGCGCTGGGTGTAAAAACACATACTACGGTTGATGCAGTTACTTCTTATTATGACCGTATCATCCGGTATCTTGTTTATGGAAATGTGTTGAAAAACAACACCTACCCCCTGAGCGTGAGTGCAGAGAGGCTGTCGCAGGCCCTCAGTATCGCCGAACACGCAAAAGCCCTTAATGCAGATGCGGTGGCGCATGGCAGTACCGGCGCGGGTAATGACCAGGTAAGGTTTGACATGATCTTTCACATTATGATACCCACCGTGGAGATCATCACCCCTATCCGCGACCTCAAGCTCAGCCGCGAAGATGAGATCGAATACCTGAAGAAGAAAGGCGTTGATATGAACTTCGCAAAAGCCCAATACAGTATCAATAAAGGCTTGTGGGGCACCAGTGTGGGCGGTAAAGAAACGCTACATTCAAATGGCATGTTGCCCGAATCAGCCTGGCCAACACCCATGACCAAAGAAGGATCGGAAGAAACCGTAAAACTTGGTTTCAAAAAAGGCGAACTGCAGCGCGTTAATGATAAAATATTTAACCATCCCACAGAGGCCATAAAACACCTCCAGTCCATCACCGGACCTTACGGTATCGGAAGGGACATCCATGTTGGGGATACCATTATCGGCATCAAGGGCCGGGTTGGATTTGAAGCTGCGGCCCCGATGGTGATACTAAAGGCTCACCACGCCCTCGAAAAGCACGTACTCACCAAATGGCAGTTGTCGTGGAAAGATCAGATCGCACAGTTCTATGGCAACTGGCTGCATGAAGGCCAGATCCTGGATCCCGTGATGCGCGATATGGAAGCATTCCTGACCAACTCACAGCAATGCGTAACCGGTGACGTTTTTGTGCACCTCATGCCATATCGTTTCCAGGTAACCGGCATTGAATCGGCTTATGACCTGATGAACAGCAAATTCGGAAAATACGGAGAAATGAACAGCGGCTTCACCGGCCAGGATGTCCGGGGATTCAGCAAGATCTTCGGCAATCAAACCATCATATGGAATATGGTACAGGAGGAAAACAAATGATCAGGGCAGGTATCATCGGCGGGGCAGGCTACACAGGCGGAGAACTGATCAGGTTGCTGCTCAGGCATCCTGGTTCGGAGATCTCCTATGTCCAGAGCAAAAGCAATGCTGGCAATCCACTGCACAAAGTACATGGCGACCTGCTGGGGGATACGCACCTTATATTTACAGCTGAACACCACAACGAAGTGGATGTGATGTTCCTCTGCGCGGGTCACGGCGAGGCAAGGAAATTCCTCCAGGCCAATGAAGTTGCCTCATCGGTCAGGATCATTGACCTGTCGAACGACTTCCGGCTTACAGATTCTTCCACTATGGGAGACCGTAAATTTGTTTACGGGCTTCCCGAACTCAACAGGGAATTCATCAGGGATGCAAAATACGTAGCCAATCCGGGCTGCTTTGCCACGGCGATACAACTGGGGCTTCTGCCGCTCGCAAAAGCAGGAGTGCTGGGAGATGTTCATACCACCGGGATCACCGGATCAACCGGGGCAGGGCAAAGCCTGAGTGCCACTTCTCACTTCAGTTGGCGCGCAAACAATGTACAGGCTTATAAAACCCTAACGCATCAGCACCTCGGAGAGATCGGCGAAAGCATCCGCCAATTGCAGCCGCAAAAAGACATTGAACTGAACTTCATTCCATGGCGTGGAGATTTCACTCGGGGCATCTTCATCAGTTCACTGATCAGTACTGAATTGAGCGAAGAAGAGATCTACATCCTATTTAAAGATCATTACCAATCCCATCCTTATACCCATGTGTCCAAAGACAGTATTTTTCTGAAACAGGTAGTAAATACCAACAAGTGCATAGTCCAAACAGAAAAAGTTGGCAGTAAACTGGTTGTACATTCTGTGATCGACAATCTTCTCAAGGGGGCCTCCGGCCAGGCGGTGCAGAATATGAACCTGATGTTCGGCATGGACGAATGCGCGGGACTGGAACTTAAAGCATCGTACTTTTAAACAACTGCCATGAAATTATTTGACGTATACCCGATCAATAACATAAATATCGTAAAAGCCAGGGGCTCATATGTATGGGATGATGCGGGCACGCAGTATCTCGACCTCTATGGCGGGCATGCAGTGATCAGCATAGGTCACACCCATCCGCATTATGTGAAACGCCTTACCGACCAGCTCAATAAAGTTGGGTTTTATTCCAATTCCATCAGAATACCCTTGCAGGAAGAATTGGCTGAGAAGCTGGGCCAGGTGTCCGGAAAAACAGACTACCAGCTTTTCCTCTGCAACTCCGGAGCAGAAGCCAATGAGAATGCCATGAAACTGGCGTCGTTCCATACGGGAAGGAAAAAGATCGTCGCATTCTCCAAAGCCTTCCATGGAAGAACATCATTAGCTGTTGCGGCAACGGATAATCCGAACCTGGTGGCACCGGTTAACCAAACCGACAATGTGGTTTTTCTTCCGTTCAACGACGAAGCAGCACTTCAGGCATATTTCGCCACTGAAGGGGACGAAGTTGCTGCTGTGATCATAGAAGGCATCCAGGGCGTAGGCGGAATACATGTGGCATCATCATCTTTTTTGAAGGCCATTCGCTCCTGCTGCAATGAATTCGGTGCACTCTATATCGCCGACAGTATCCAGTGCGGATATGGCAGGAGTGGAAAATTCTTCAGCCACGACTTTGCAGGCGTAGATGCGGATATCTACACGATGGCTAAAGGAATGGGCAATGGATTTCCCGTTGCCGGCATCATCATCGCTCCGCATATCCCCTCAAAACATTTCATGCTCGGCACTACTTTCGGAGGTAATCACCTGGCCTGTGCAGCTGCCCTGGCCGTATTGGAAGTAATGGAGTCGGAAGACCTGATGAAAAACGCGGCCAACATGGGTATGTATTTGATGACTGAAATGAAAAAGTTCCCCGAACTCAAAAATGTTAGGGGCACGGGGTTGATGATCGGATTTGATGTGCCTGAAGAATACAAGGACCTGAAGAAAAATATGCTCTGGAACCAAAAGATCTTCACGGGAGAGGCAAAGCCCTCCGTAATGAGGCTACTTCCATCTCTGGCATTGCGGAAGCAGGATGCGGACCAGTTCCTGGAAGCATTGCAAGAAGAACTCAGTTTGATCAGTACAACCCAAAATATCAACCCATAATGAGAAACTTCATCTCCGTAGAAGATGTGATGGACATGAATGCCCTCGTAGGCAGGGCTTTGGCATACAAAAAAAACCCCTTCAAGGACAACACACTTGGCAAAAACAAACGCATCGGTCTATTGTTCCTTAATCCCAGCATGAGAACCAGGCTGAGCACACAGGTGGCCGCGCAAAACCTGGGTATGGAAGCGATCGTATTCAATGTGGGGCAAGAGGGATGGGCACTAGAATTCGAAGACGAGGCCATTATGAGCGGGCACACGGTGGAACATGTAAAGGATGCAGCGCCGGTAATGGGAAAATATTTTGACATCCTCGCCATCCGAACCTTCCCTTCACTGAAGAACAAGGAAGACGACTACAGCGAATTATATATTCGGCAGTTCATTCGTTATTGCGGCATCCCCGTTATAAGCCTTGAGAGCTCTACATTACACCCATTGCAAAGCCTTACTGATATCATCACCATGGAAGAATCCATGGCCAACTGGCAACTGCTGCGCAGACCCAAAGTGGTTCTCACCTGGGCCCCGCATGTTAAGCCGTTGCCGCAATGCGTTGCCAACAGTTTCTCACAGTGGGTAAATGCCTGGGGTAAAGCAGATTTTGTGATCACCCATCCGGAAGATTATGAACTGGATGAAAAATTTACAAAGGGTGCTGCCGTTACGCTTGATCAACAGGCCGCGCTCGAGGGGGCCGACTTTGTTTATGTAAAGAACTGGAGTACGTACCACGACTACGGAAAGATCTACTGCAATGATCCAACGTGGATGCTGACCAACGAAAAATTGTTGGTAACAAATCATGCTAAAATCATGCACTGCCTGCCTGTACGTCGTAACGTTGAGCTGAGTGATGAAGTGTTGGATAGTGCGGCATCTCTGGTTACCGTTGAAGCGGCAAACCGCGTGTGGGCTGCGCAGGCTGTGTTAAGTACTATCCTTGAATCTAACTGATATGCAGAAAGAGAACCTGTTTGTGATCAAGATCGGCGGGAACATCATTGATGATGAACACAGACTTTCGGCGTTCGTTACATCATTCGCGGCGCTTAAAGGGAAAAAAATTCTTGTACACGGGGGTGGTAAACTCGCCACCAAGCTTGCCGCTGATCTTCAAATACCCCAGCAAATGGTCGACGGAAGGAGGATAACAGATTCCGAAACCCTTAAGATCATTACCATGGTCTATGCAGGCCTGATTAACAAATCGATCGTTGCAGCACTTCAACAACACGGCGCGAATGCCGTAGGGCTTACCGGTGCCGATGGCGACCTGATCCGTTCTGTTAAACGAACGAATGCGAACATTGATTACGGATTTGTGGGAGATGTAAAAAAAGTCAACGGGCCTTTTTTATCAGACTTGTTGCAGCGTAATATAACAGTTGTGGTTGCACCTGTTACACATGACGGCGGGGGTATGTTATTGAATACAAATGCCGATACCATAGCCCAGGAGATCGCATCCGAAATGTCTAGGGAATACTCGGTGAACCTCGTGTACTCTTTCGAAAAAAAAGGGGTGCTGACGGATGTAAATAACGAAGACAGTGTTATACCATTATTGACGATGGCGCTTTACAAACAATACCGGCAGGAAGAGAAAATTTTTTCCGGTATGATTCCAAAAATCGACAATGCTTTTGCTGCCATCGCTTCAGGAGTAAACAAAGTGACGATTGGGAAAGCTGAAGATCTTGAAGAACTCAGTGAAGGCAGAACCGGAACAATACTGACACATGAATGATAAACACCTTTTTGAAAATGCCCTCGAGTTACTGAAAGAGCTCATCGCCATCCCTTCATTTTCTAAGGAAGAACATGGGACAGCAGGAGCCATTTCACGCTTCCTCGCTGTCAGAAGTATAGAGCACACCTGGGTAGGAAATAACATCTATGCATTGAACAAACATTTCGATGCCAGTAAACCAACCCTGCTGCTCAATTCCCACCACGATACGGTAAAACCGAATAAGTCATACACCCTCGATCCATTTGAGCCTATTGTAAAAGACGGAAAACTATATGGCCTCGGCAGCAATGACGCCGGGGGCGCCCTGGTTTCCCTGATCGCATGTTTCATTCATTTTTATGAACTAGAGGGCCTGGAGTATAACATCGTGCTGGCAGCTACAGCGGAGGAAGAGATCTCCGGACCTAACGGAATCGAGTATACGCTGAAATACCTCCCATCGCTGGATTGTGCCATTGTAGGGGAGCCCACCATGCTCAATCTGGCCATTGCCGAGCGGGGTCTGATGGTGCTCGACTGCACAGCTAAAGGCCGTTCCGGTCATGCTGCCCGAAATGAAGGAGAAAATGCCATTTCGAAAGCCGCTAAAGATATCGCATGGTTCAGCAGTTACAACTTCCCAAAAGTTTCTGATCTGTTAGGCCCTGTGAAAATGACCGTAACGGTTATAGAAACAGATAACAAAGCGCATAATGTGGTTCCAGACTCCTGCCGCTTTGTGGCAGATATCAGGGTGAATGAATGTTATCATTTTGAAGAAGTGCTGGAAACGATCAGGGAAAATGTGTCATCTGAGGTTGTTCCAAGGAGCTTCAGGATGAGGTCAAGCCTGATCCCTGAAGACCATCCGTTGATCGTGGCAGGTAAAAAATCGGGACGCACGGTATACGGTTCCCCTACCACTTCGGATAAGGCCCTGATCCCCTGCCCCACCCTCAAAATGGGGCCCGGCGATTCAGCAAGAAGCCATACCGCAGACGAATATATTTTCATCGATGAGATCAGGCAGGGAATTGAACTCTATATTGAGATCGCTGAAAGCCTGGTCAACCCCAAATAAAACGATCATGAAACTCTGGCAAAAAGACAGCACAAGCGTATCTGAACTGATTGAAAAATTCACCGTTGGTCGTGACCGTGAATTTGACCTGATGCTGGCCATTCATGATGTGGAAGGATCGATCGCACACGTGACCATGCTGGGAGAAACCGGACTGATGACTTTGGAAGAAGCAAATGAAGCTGTAGCGGGCCTGAAAGAGGTCGCTGCGGAGATTGCGGGTGGCACTTTCGTCATTGAAGATGGCGTGGAAGATGTGCACAGTCAAGTTGAATTCCTACTCACAAAAAAAATCGGTGACGCCGGAAAAAAAATTCACAGCGGTCGCAGTCGGAATGACCAGGTAGCAGTAGACATCAAGCTTTTTCTGAGGGTAGCCTTAAGCGATCTGACAGAAGAAGTAAAACAACTTTTTGACCTGTTGCAGTTAAAAAGCGAAACTTATCGAGAACATATGCTCCCGGGATATACCCATCTCCAGCTGGCCATGCCATCTTCCTTTGGATTATGGCTGGGATCGTATGCGGAGAGCCTGGTAGACGACATGGAAATGGTTGCAGCAGCATATTCCGTGACCAACAAAAACCCTCTCGGCAGTGGCGCTGGTTACGGGTCCTCATTCCCGTTGAACAGGCAGCGAACCACAACCCTGCTGAACTTCAAAACACTAAACTGGAACGCTGCTTACGCCCAGATGAGCAGGGGAAAAACAGAAAAAATTGTGTCCATGGCCCTTTCGTCTGTAGCGGCCACACTCAACAAACTGTCCATGGATTGCTGCCTGTATATGAACCAGCAGTTTGGCTTCATAAGTTTCCCCGAAGAACTGACAACGGGCAGCAGCATCATGCCGCACAAGAAAAATCCGGATGTATTTGAATTGATCCGGGGTAAATGTAACCGGATACAGTCTGTCCCTAATGAACTCACCATGCTCACCACCAATCTTCCTTCTGGTTATCACCGGGAGATGCAACTGACCAAAGAGATCTTGTTTCCCGCCCTGCAGGAATTAACGCTTTGCATCCAGTTGATGAGGATGATGCTGGAAGGTCTGCAGGTAAAGCAAGACATTCTGAAAGATGAGAAATACAAATATGTTTTCAGTGTAGAGGCGGTGAACGAACTGGTGAACAAGGGGATCTCTTTCCGGGATGCTTATAAAGAAGTAGGCAACCGTATTGAGAAAGGAGAATTTCATTTCGATGCCTCACAAAAACTGCAACATACCCACGAGGGCAGTATAGGAAATCTTTGCAACGACCAGATTAAAAACGAAATGCAGAAAGTCCTTGGAAAATTGACGGATTGACGGATTGACCAATTGACGGATTGACGAATTCGCTAATTCGCCAATCCGTCAATCCGCTAATCCTATAACGACATCATCTCCTTAAACTTGACAGCCTGCCGGCGGCTGACCTCGATCTTTTCACCGCCCCTGATCTCCAGTAAAAGCCCACCATTAAAATAGGGTTCTACTTTCTCGATCATACGAAGGTTCACAATATGTTTTCTGTTAGCGCGGAAAAAGACTTTTTCATCGAGCCGCTCTTCGAGGGCATTAAGCGACTTGAGGATAAGTGGCTTATTGTTGCCGAAATACACTTTGGCGTAGTTACCGACAGATTCGAACAACCTGATCTCAGAAAGTTTTACAAACCAGCATCTCTCGCCGTCCTTAACAAAGACCTGGTCATTGTCGTTCAACGCACCTCTTGATACACCTTGATGCTCGGAATGAGCCATCTCTTTCTCTTCGAGGTGCTCAAGTTTATGAAGGGCATCTGCAAGCCTTCCCGGATCGATCGGCTTAAGAAGGTAGTCCAGGGCATTGACTTCAAATGCTTTCAATGCGTATTCATCATAGGCAGTTGTGAATATCACATGCGGGGCGCGCTCCAGCTCAGAAAGCATATCAAATCCTGTTTTGCCGGGCATTTGGATGTCAAGGAAAATCAACTCAGGATGTAATTCATCGATCTTCTCAATACCTTCTACGGCATTCGAAGCTTCCGCAACAATCTCGATCTCCGGATGCTCCAGCAACAGTTTTCTCAACTCATTTCTGGCCAGTCTTTCGTCATCAATAATGATTGCTCTTTTCGACATAGCGTATAAAATTAATTCTGTATGGGTATTTTAACTTTTGCCTCTACGAAATTCCCCTCCACATCGTTTATTTCAAACACCGCGTGGGGACCGAATAAAAGTCCAAGCCGGTTTGATGTACTCTGCAGTCCGAAACCTTCCATATTGATCGCTCCATTCAGCCGGCCCGTGTTCCTTACGATCAACTCATGGTGATCATCTTTAAAATCAGAAATGATCTTGACCATACCTCCGGCTAGGTTTTTGCTGATACCGTGTTTGATCGCATTCTCCACCAAAGTTTGCAGCATCATGTACGGCACAGGCTGGTTAAGGGTATCCTCATCAATATCATACTCCACCTTCAGGCGATCTTCAAACCTGATATGCTCCAGCGCGAGGTAATCCCTAACGATACCCAACTCCCGGGTAAGGGGAACCGTTTCAATATTTTCAGCCTGCATACTGCTCCTTAATATATTGCTAAGCTCGGTGATCGCGTCACGAGCGCGTACAGGGTTCTCATCAATCAGTGCCCGAATGCTGTTCAACGCATTAAAAATAAAATGTGGGTTAATGTGAGCCTTGATCGTTTTGAGCTCCAGCTCCTTGACGAGTGCCTGGAGCTTTAATGTATCAAACTGTTGTTTGCGCGACTTATTAATGAAGTGGAAAATGAAATAGATCATGTTCCAGATGAACAGGTATACAAAAGAATAAAACGTATTGCTGACTATGACGAGCGTGTCGTTCACCTCACCTTCTTTCTCCAGTCTTAGATTCAGTAATTTAGTGAGCCAGGTGTTCAGCGCACCAATGATCAACGCAAAAACAAGGCTGATAAGCAGAAATCCAATGATCTGGATATTCAATGGTTTCTGCAACAGGCTCAACCGATGGATCACCATTCTCATCAAATGCGTAAAAACCACACCGAGAATGACAAAAGCAAGCAGCCGGCCAATGAAAAAGGAATCAAAACTTTCAAAAGATGCCGCAAAGAACGTATTGGTTAATACGAACATACCCCAGCCCAGGGCCTGGAAAAGCCAATACTTTGGTATTCTTTGAAACGCATTCGACATAGCTGACTGGTAAATGTAATGGTAAGTACATCCCAATTTAATGTTTTTGGATTAATGGTGATATAACTCATCCAATGGTGATATAGTATAGTTCTATCAAGGGCTTTTGCCATGGCAGCATAAAATTAAAATGGTAATATTTATGCTGAGGATTGGCGTCCATCTATTGTCGGTAACCCACCATTTGAAAACAAACTTTACCCTATTGGCTATTTTACTGATTACGACCATTTTCACTGTTCCCCAAAAGGCGAATGCACAATTCGGGCAGGTTCTGATCAATGAATACGTGCCCTGGCCAGGCAACGCATGTGGCAGTTCCACAGCGCTCGTAGAGCTATTCAACATGGGGCCTCGTCCGGCGAATATCGGATGTTATGTGCTTACCGATGGAGATTTCTCCGTTACCATTCCGGCCAATACCATTCAATAGCCGGGCCAATTGTATGTCATTGACGGTGAGTCTTTCCTCTTTGCACGCTGCGCCAATTTCATCAAAAACGTTGTTCCCAATCGGAACTGGAACAACTGCATGCAGGACATTCAGTTCACCGCCGCCTAAGTGGTGGCAACGAATTAGCCAAAGTAACCTTGGAAGGCAACTGCAACGGCAGGATTTCTTCAAGACCAGCACCCTCAATTTCAATGAAACAGAAGAGAAACAGGTTATATACTACACACTTCAGGCAGACACAGCGTATTTGTATTTCAGCCTAATGCTGGTTGACCGTAACCGCAAAGCAAGCTACTCGCAGATCAGGAAAATCAACACCTACACGGGTAAAAACCGGATCCAACTGGCAGGGAACCCGGTAAGGAGTCAAATGAGGCTGTATACTACCAACAGCAGGCAGGAAAACGTTCAAATACAGGTGTTTAACTCGGCAGGATAGGGAAATGTGCCGCCACAAATACACGGTCAGCCAGGGAACCAACCTGCTCGAATTGCCGGCTGAAAAGCTCCAAAATGGATTGTATTTTGTGAAAACAAGGATTAGGCTGAATTATGTTGAGACTTTGAGGTTTATAAAACAATAAGTCAAAACATATTGGCTGATTAATTGTTAATATTACCTGTATTTTGCAAGGGCCGCTCCGTCGGCCTGTGTAATTTTGTCCATCAAAAATCAGCTTCTTTCATGGATTTTTATCAGGGGCCCCTATTGAAAGAGATCAATTCACCGGATGATCTCAAAAAACTTGGTAAGGAACAACTGCATCAGGTTTGTGACGAGCTAAGACAATACATCATTGATGTTGTGAGCGTGCATGGTGGCCATTTTGGCGCCAGTCTTGGTGTTGTTGAGCTGTCAGTGGCCCTGCATTATGTTTTTAATACCCCCTACGATCAACTTGTATGGGACGTGGGCCATCAGGCATACGGTCATAAGATCCTGACGGGACGCAAAAATGAATTCCCTACCAATCGTAAATATGGCGGCCTGAGCGGATTTCCAAAACGGAGTGAGAGTGAGTACGACAGTTTTGGAGTGGGACACTCATCCACATCTATCTCCGCAGCCCTGGGCATGGCCCTCGCTGCGAAAGTAAAAGGGGAGCACGATAAGCAATGTGTGGCGATTATTGGAGATGGCGCAATGACTGCCGGGATGGCATTTGAGGCGATGAACCATGCCGGGGTATCTGACGCCAATACCCTGATCATATTAAACGACAACTGCATGAGCATCGACCCAAATGTTGGTGCACTCAGAGAATACCTGACAGATATCACTACCTCGCAGACATACAATAAGATCAAAGATGATATCTGGAATGTGCTCGGCAAACTTCCTGTAGGGAAATCCTTTACCCGCGAAATGGCGAGTAAACTGGAACATTCTGTCAAGGGATTCATCAACCAGAGCAGCAATTTATTTGAGGCTATGAAGCTCCGCTACTTTGGGCCCATAGACGGACACAATATAACCAAGCTTGTTGACACCCTCGAAGACCTCAAGAATATACCCGGCCCGAAACTGCTTCATATCATCACGGTGAAAGGAAAGGGATATGCCCTTGCCGAGCTCGATCAAACCAAATGGCATGCGCCTGGCTTGTTTGATAAAGTGACCGGTGAAATTTATAAAAAGAAATTTGAAACTCCCCAGCCTCCTAAATATCAAGATGTATTTGGGCATACGATCATAGAACTGGCAGAAAAAAACCCCACGATCATGGGGATAACACCTGCCATGCCTTCAGGCTCTTCCCTTAAATTTATGATGGATAAAATGCCTGACCGCGCCATTGATGTGGGTATTTGCGAGCAGCATGCCGTTACGCTTAGCGCTGGCCTGGCCACACAAGGCATGAGGGTTTTCTGCAACATTTATTCATCATTCATGCAGCGCTCGTACGACATGGTTATCCATGATGTTGCCATTCAGAAACTCCCTGTGGTGTTCTGTCTGGACCGTGCAGGCCTGGTTGGTGAAGATGGACCCACACACCATGGCGCGTACGATATTCCATTTATGAGGTGTATCCCCAATATGATCGTCAGCGCTCCCATGAATGAGGCTGAGCTGAGGGATTTGATGTACACTTCACAGCTGGACACACTGCAATACCCAATGGTGATCAGATATCCAAGGGGTGAAGGCGTAATGCCGGAGTGGAGAACGGAGATGAAGGAGATCGAGATCGGAAAAGGAAGGAAATTAAAAGACGGCGATGTTATAGCTGTTCTCAGTTTCGGACATCCTGGTAATTTTGCTGCAGCTGCAATCCGAAATCTCAAGACCTATGGTATAAATGCCGGCCACTACGATATGCGTTTTGTAAAGCCTCTTGACAAGGCATTGCTTCACGAAGTGTTTTCGAAGTATTCAAAGATAATTACTGTTGAAGACGGCACCATCGTTGGTGGCTTTGGCTCAGCTATTCTTGAATTTATGGCGCAGCATGGTTATCAGGCGGAACTCAGAATGTTAGGTATCCCTGACCGGCTGGTGGAGCATGGAAGCCTGAAAGAGTTGCACCGCGAATGCGGGTACGATGCGCTGGGCATAGAAGAAACCGCAAAAGAGATGATGAAAGAATTAGTGGTAGTTCAGCAGTTCCAGTAAGGGTCGGAAGTTAGATGACATCATTGCTCCTGAGAACACAGGCCATAATGAATTAATACGGCAACGGCAAATGCGACCACCGAGAAGATCAGGCCCTAATTAAAAAAGTATACGGCAACGGCAAATGCGACCACCGTGAAGATCAGGCCCTAGTTAAAAAAGTATACGGCAACGGCAAATGCGACCACTGAGAAGATCAGGCCGTACATGAAGATGGTATAGCTGTGGCGTAAATATTTGTATTTTTTTCCCAACACCATGCCGAGATAATAAATGTCTTTTGTCAGGCTTGAATACAGGTAATCCTTGTCAGAGATCATCTGCAGAATGCCCGACTGATAATTCTCCAGCGTCATTTTATTGAAATGGCCGAAAAACAGAAGGTTGATCTTTCTGTTATCAATGTCTTCTTGGGTAAAATCACCTCCAACGATCTTAGGCCGGGTGGCAAGGATCGCAAAAATGATCGTCACAATATTTACGAGCAACAGACAGATCGTGGGTAAGATCAGATACGGATAATCTTCCAATTTCCCCAGTAACACGGACAATATCACCGAAATAATGATGGAATTGACGGAGATCATGACGCCTGCCTTGTTATCAGCCAGCGCGCTAAGTTCCATATGATTTCGGGACGTAAGCCTGAACAGCGTCTCGATACCACGGGAGGGACGATTGTCGTCCGTTTTCTTTTTCTTCTTGTCCAGTTTAATGGGAACACCCGCAGGTGCTGCTTCACCAGAGGCTTCTACGGCAGCTTTCTGCTCCAATTTCGCGAGCTTCTTCTCGTGCCTTTTCTTCAGATCCCTGAAGTAAATTTCTTTTGCAGGCTGTAATTCCTGTTTGGCGAACTCAGTAAAGTAGTGATGACTCTCCATGAAACGAAGGGTATTGGCCCTCCATTCAATATTGGTGATCTCATTTCCAGTCAACAGTTCCGTTTCCTTTTTTAGCAAGTCATTTTTCTCCTGGAAGATCGCTTTACCGAAATGGAAGAGGTCGGCGTCAGCAATGATCTTTTCACCGAGGGTATGTGGCTGCTGTGGTAGTCTGGTGGCCATGATACAGCCTTCAACTACTTTAATCATTGCGTCATCCAGTCCTTTTGCCTCCAGATACTTTCTGGCCATGACGGCACTATTTTGCTCATGATTTTCCGGCCCGGTATACATATAAGCCAGATCGTGGAACCAGGCTGCCGCAATAATGGGAAATCTTTCTTCCTCGGTCATGCCGTAAAATCCACTAATGGTAATAACAGCGGATACTACCTCGTGGATATGCTGTACGTCGTGATAGGTAATGCGTGGATCCTGTTGATCCCGATATTGCTGCTCTATATGCGATTCAATATCAGACAGGAGGTGTTCGAGTTGCATGCCGGGGATTAATTAATGACCATAAAATACAATAATATTAATAAATTTAGATACATCATGACAAGACCACTAACGATATTGATCTGCATTGCCCTCGTTGCGTGCTCAGGGGGCAGCAAGAATGGCACCGTAATGGCCTCTCCCGCTGGTTATGACCTCAACAACCCGGAAAAGATCCTCCTGAGCGAAAAAATGGACGAAATCTCGGGAATCAGGTACGACAGTGCAAACAAACAGTTCATCGCGTTGAATGATGAAGAGGGCAAGCTATATAAGATCGATATGGATGGTAAGGTGGTGGGGAAAGCCTTTAAGTTTGCGAAGAAAGGCGATTTTGAGGAGCTTGACTTCGACGGTACTTTCTGGTATGCCGTGAAAAGCAATGGCGATATCCACCGTATCGGAAACGCCTTTACGGACAGCCCTGACGTCAAGGTATTTCCGTTTAATGAACCTGGTGTAGAGTTTGAAACCACCTGCTTTGATCCCTCCAAACGAAATCTCTTCATCCTTACCAAAACCCCTAAATCCCTGCAGGAAGGAAAGATTGCTGCTTTTATTCTTGATACCGTCACTGGCAAGTTCAGTTTCGCGCCCGAATACTCTCCCGATTCTGCCGCTCTCACCCGGATAGCCGGAAATCCGAAACTTTTATGCAAGCCCAGCTCCGCAGCCTTTCATCCGATCAGCGGCGACCTATATATTATCTCTGTAAAAGACAGGATCTTGCTGATCATGAATAACGGCACGGTCAAACACTGTTTTAAACTGAATAAGAAAACTTTCCGCCAGCCGGAAGGCATTTGTTTCGCCCCCAACGGTGATATGATGATCTCTAATGAAGCCGGGGATGGGAAAGCAAACATTCTGGTGTTCAGGAGGGGGGCAGGGCAGGCAGCACAGTAACGCAGTTGGACTTTAATTTTCAGCTCAAACCCCGAACTTCTTCGGATCGAGTTTCCCGACCTCATCGCCGGGCATATTCTTTTCTGCATGAGGCGGATAAAGAAGAGAAGTTGCCATAGCCTTAGGCAACTCGGGTACTTGAAATCGAACTGCTTTACTACGGGTTATAGAATCACCGAAATACCTTGGTCACATTCAGGATGCGGGATGAATATCCTGCTCTTCATTATACTCGATGATAAAGTTATTGGTCCCTTCGCCAATCAGTATTTTCAGATGCTGCATTTGAACCAGTTCGAGTACGGTAAGGAATAGGAATATGGCATGGATCCTGTCCTGACAAACATCAAAGATCTTTTCAAAAGCCATGTTCTTTTCCCTCTTTGAAGTTTCCATCATGTATTCCCGGCTTTGCTCCATAGTGTAGTTGTAGCGGTAAACCACGTGTTGCGGTTTATTGTTCCGCTCATACATCCGGGTCATCACCCTTTCAAAAACCTTCATCAGCTTATAGAGCGTGATGGCCTGGATCTCAGTGCCTTCAGAAGCTTCTTCGCCTAAATGACTAAGCTCTTTCTGCAAGTTGCCTCTCTTGACCATCAGCATTCGTGTAGCTTCAAGTTCAGCCATTTTGAGAGAAGCTTCTTTGAATTTCTTGTACTCCAGGATCTTGTCAATCAGTTCCTGACGAGGATCTATCTCATTACCCTGTTCGTCCACTTCCTTGCGGGGCAGTAGCATTTTCGCCTTGATCCTCATGAGGGTTGAAACAAACAGAATGAATTCACTGCTTAGCTCAATATTCAATTCTCCATCGCTGTGAATGAACTTCATGAAGTCCTCGATCAGTTTGGTGATCGGTATATTGTAGATATCCAGTTCGTCGCGCTCGATGAAAAATAAAAGCAGGTCGAACGGACCTTCAAACTGAGGTAACTTTATCTGATAGGAAGTTGTATTCATACAAGTAGAAATAAAGAGGGTGATCTTTATCAATCACCCTCTACTATTGTCAAATGTACTACTTGTACGACTAAAATTTCGTAGTTAATCCCACCGAAAGCAGGGATTTGATTTGCGTCCGTGGCGCGTTGCTGTTTGGGCCAAATAAACGTACATCATCGTCGTAAATCAGGTCAAAATTGTATGTAACACCCAGCCATTTATTCACTTTCATGGTCAGCACGTTTGTCCAAAAGATATCCACATTTTGTGGATTTGCCAGATAATTGGAAAAGAGATCCATACGACTACGCAGGTTCACGTTTTTGGCGATGTCTTTATTAAACACCAATGAGACAAAGGCACCTGCTTCCAAACGGGCGGATTTTCCAGGATCGAGGCCATACCTTTCTCCAAGCCCGGCATATTTTTCACTTACAAAAGTCCAGCGGGCAGATATCGGTGATATGAATACGTTGAAATAATCAACGGGCGTCCAGTCGAAACCCGGAGCAATGGTTAAGTAACCCGGCGCCATAAAAGCGGAGGTCAGCTCATAAGGTGATTGGTTATAGTCGAATCCTTCTGAGAACTGTGTTCTGAAATTTCCCACTACACCAAAGCCCCATTTCTTGGTAATGGTCCTGGAGTATTTTGTATAAAAATCAAATCGGTCATCTGTTTTTCTGGTCCCCTGTGAACTGGTTCTCTGCAAGGCATAAAACATATCCAGGTTGTTGACCCATTTTGCTTTCTCTGTTTTATAGACAGCAAACAAATTCACGTTGGCGTTGATGGCCATCGAGTTATTTTCGGCGCCTGCTGCCCAGTTGCTTGAATTTCCCTGCGCGAGGCCAAGGCTTATGTTTGCGCCTTTTTTCCAGCCGGTTATGTGTGTGGTGTCTTCCTCTAGGACTTTAGTTGCGGAGTTTTTCAACTCGGTTACGGTTGGATCCTGCGCCATGCTTAGGCAAGAAACCATCAGCAAAGCTGCACTTAATACAATTCTCATTATGGTCGCTGTTTTATTTCTTCTTCAATTCATCACGGATCTCTGCCAAAAGTACTTCAGTTGCAGTTGGGGCAGCCACCACTTCCTCTTTCTTCTTAAACCGGTTTACCGCTTTCAGCATGAGGAACAATACAAATGCAATAATGATGAATTCCAGGGCGGCTTGCAATAACACGCCGATCTTAATACCACCAACAGTAAGTGTGCTAAATTTTTCAGAATCGCCGATCACTGCACCGATCACAGGCATGATCACTGCATCCACCAGTGCGGTAACGATGTTGTTGAAGGCTCCGCCGATGATAACACCAATGGCGAGGTCCAATACATTACCCTTGACGGCAAATTCCCTGAATTCTTTAATAAATCCCATAAACGTAGTTTTTATCTGTTTGACTTCAAAATTAGATTTACCTTAACACACTACAAATTTAAGATGCGTCATATATGTTCAATATTCATAAGATTTGACACAACAGGGGGAATTTTTGCCAAAAAAGGTAACCTTGCAACCATGGACCCTAAAAAACAACTGCAGTTGTTCAACTGGCTCATTTTATCATTCTTCCATTGTTTGGGACTCCTCCTTTATTTTAATGAAAGAAGTTTTGAAATACCTGAATGCCTGGCAGGTAGCTTCTCTTCGCATTTTTTCCGCTGGTATCATCCTGCTCCCTTTTTCTATTCATAAACTGAGATCGATCCCGTACAAAGACCTTCCCCCTGATCTTTTATAGGGCCTGCCGGGGACCTTCATTCCGGGGCTTGATGGCAGGCAAAAGCACATTGGCGGCCTTGCAGATTTTATGCCTGGGGAGATGATATCCTCGCAGGCGTTTATGTAGCAAATAAATAGGCTCAAAAACAGGTCGAAATTCCGGAGATGGTGGGCTCTAAGCGTTTGATGATATCTCAGACAGACATGATCTCCTTCTCTTTCAGCACCAGGTGTTTATCCACCATGCCAATAAACTTATCGGTCATCGCCTGGATCTCATCTTCAGAATCCTTGGCCAGATCTTCACTTAGGCCGTCTTTTTTCAATTTCTTGATATGTTCAATAGCATCCCTGCGGATATTTCGAATGGCCACCTTTGAATGTTCTCCTTCGGCAAGTACCCTTTTCACGATCTCTTTTCTCCGTTCTTCCGTCAGGGGCGGAAGGAAGATCCTGATGATTGTCCCGTCGTTCTGGGGATTAACACCCAGATTAGCCGCAATGATGGACCTTTCGATGGGTTGAAGCATACTCTTTTCCCAGGGTTGGATCACCAGCGTACGAGCATCCGTTACGGTGATATTGCCTACCTGGCTAATGGGTGTAGGATTCCCGTAATAGTCTACGACGAGGCCATCAAACATGTTTGGGTTGGCGCGTCCTGCACGTATCTTGGTCAACTCGGATTCAAGGTGGCTGACCGCTTTTTCCATGCTATCAAGAGCATGTGCTGAAATACTTATCAATTCGTCTGACATAGCTTAGGTTCTTATTAGTGCAAATCTAAAGAAAGCACTGCAATCGGTCTAAAAAACCACCTGGCTTCCCTTCCGGAGCAATGGGGACCGGATTTAATTTTGTTCGGGATTTATGTAGGTCTTCTTTTTAAGCTGCAGGATCTTTGAAGTAAGTGTTGCATCATCGAGCGAGATATGCTCTGGTTCCTCGTTGCGCTTCCGTGTATAAAAGAGAATGCCTGTAAAAGCCGAGATCAGGCCAACGAGCAAAATGATCAGATATGTGCAGTTCATACTGCGACAGGCATAGGCAATACCGATAAAAACGATGTTTACCCCCACGCATAGATAAGTGATCGCAGCGTGTGAAAGTTTATGATCCATGAGCAAATGATGGATATGGTTCCTGTCCGGCGAAAAAGGAGAACGCCTGCTCAATATGCGGAGTGAAAAAACCCTGAGGGTGTCAAAAAGAGGCACCATAAGGATGGCAAAGCCGATGGCAGGCGAAGCCGCGATAGGAACGGTAGACGCAGGACTGTCGGCCACATTGATGAACCTGATAACCAGTATAGCGTTCACCATACCAATCAGCAGGGAGCCTGTATCACCCATAAAAATTTTAGCGGGAGAATAATTAAAGATCAAAAATGCAATAAGACTCCCGCCAAGGCAGAATGCCAGCGTTGCATAATCGATCTCGCCGATCACATAAAAATAGATTCCAAAAACCAGCGAGGTCATCAGGCCCAGGCTACCCGCCAATCCATCAACGCCATCGATCAGGTTGAAAGAATTGATGATCACGATAATGGTGAAATAAGTGAAGACCAGACTGAAAGACTCGGGAAGCTCATGTACTCCGAAAAACCCGTGCATACTGCTGATCACTAATCCCCCCTTATACACGATCAGGAAAGCAGCCACCATTTGTCCAATGAATTTCTTCATGGGCGACAGCACCATAATATCGTCTTTCAGGCCAAGGAAAAATATTACGAGTGCCGCAGCAAAAAAATACTGAAAGTCAGGCGCCTGAGAAAAACTGATCGTAAATAAACTGGCGAGAACAAAACCGGCGAAGATACCAAGACCACCTAAGGAGGGTATAGGAAGGATGTGTATCTTTCTTTCATCCGGATGATCAAAAAGCTTTTTTGTGTTAGCAATCTGGATGATTATAGGGATCGCAGCGAAGGTGATCATAAAGGCAATTGCTGATCCCAATAATATCTTGTCCATTAGAACAGTGTTTTGAAGTTCAAAAATAGGTTGAAATGATTTGTTAACAAAGGCATTTCAACTAATTCATGATTAGTTCATGTGTCATCTTAATTTATTTCTAAAGATACCCGCTAAGAACCCTTACCACAACCGTCTACCTTCAGATAACGTAACAACAGTCGGGAAAGTATTTGGAATCAGCGCCTTATATCAAAAAAATACTGCTAATACGATTTTCTACTATTCTTTGTCTGGATTGGCAATAAATGATAGATTTGCGGCAGATTTTAGAAATATATGGGCAACCTTACGCAAATTGCAAGCCAAGTACGTCGCGACATAATCAGGATGGTACATGGGGTACAAAGTGGGCACCCTGGCGGGTCTTTGGGATGTGCGGATTTTTTCACAGCGCTGTTTTTTGAATTGATGGAACACAAGCCAGAATTCAATATGGATGGGCTAAATGAGGATGTTTTCATTCTTTCGAACGGACATATTTCACCCGTTTATTATTCTTCGCTTGCCCGTTCGGGTTATTTCCCCGTTTCGGAGTTATCCACTTTTAGAAAACTCAATACCAGGCTGCAGGGTCATCCTACAACACACGAGCACCTTCCAGGGGTAAGAATTGCTTCCGGCTCTCTGGGGCAGGGCCTTAGTGTGGCTATAGGTGTCGCCTTGAGCAAGAAACTCAATAACGACAGCCATCTTGTGTTTTCACTACACGGAGACGGAGAACTGCAGGAAGGCCAGATATGGGAAGCGCTGATGTTTGCTGCTCATCATAAAGTAGATAACCTGATCACTACGGTTGACTGGAACGGACAGCAGATCGACGGGCCAACCAGCTTGGTCATGGGACTCGGGAATATCCGGGAAAAGTTTGAAGCTTTCGGCTGGGAGACGCTGGAAATGAACGGCAATGATATGGATGACGTGGTGGCGACCCTTAATAAAGCCAAAACCCTGACTGGCAAGGGCAAGCCCATCGCCATCATGATGCATACCATTATGGGCAAAGGGGTTGATTTCATGGAAAATGATCATAACTGGCATGGCGTTGCACCAAACGACGAGCAGCTGCAGAAAGCCCTTGAGCAACTTCCTGAAACGCTAGGGGATTATTAGATTGGCGGATTAACGGATTAACGGATTGGCGGATTTTATAACTTGCTGATCCGCTCTATTATGCCAATACGCCAATCCGTCAATTCCTTAGCTCAAACGCCTGCTTCGAAGCCCGATACGCGGGGAACCAGGACGCAAGCAGGCCAATGGCCATAACAGTGCTGATCACCAGTACAAAATCACCCCACACCAGCTTAACCGGGTAATAATCGATCAGGAAAGACTCGCCCTGAAGAGGCACCAGTTTGTAATTGATCTGCAGGAAATACAGGAGAATGGCCAACAATGACCCAACCGTAGCCCCTATTCCGGCCAATACCAGTCCTTCGGTCAAAAAGATCTTGCGGATCATCTGCCGGGTAGCCCCCATGGCCTGAAGCACCTGGATATCTTTCTGCTTTTCCAGGACCAGCATGGTCAGTGCTCCCACCATATTGAAGGCCGCTACCAACAGGATCAAAGTGAAAATGCCATAGATCGCCCATTTCTCCAGGCGGATGGTTGAATACAATGTTTTATTCTGTTCAAACCTATCCAGCACATTCACCTGGCTTCCTAAAAGTTTGCCGACTTCCTGCTTAACCATATCTACTTCCGATGAAGCTGTCACGGCGATTTCTGCAGCACTGTACTCCTCCGGGCCATAATTCAGGTATTGCCGGGCGAAATCAAGATTGGTGAGCACATATTTATTGTCGAAATCCTGTTGAATGGCGAAGCTTCCCGATGGCTGCACCTGACCCACGCCCAAAGCATCCAGGGGGTTCGAGAGATCGGCAACGCCTTTTCTTGGCATATAGAGGGTCAGTGGCCATAAAGCCCGATCCGAAATCACCCCTATGGCATTTTCGATCCCCACCCCCAAAACCAATCTGGGGGACTCGGCATCGCCCAGATCGAACTCACCCCTGATCATTTTTGCAGGCACGCCGGCAACCTCCCCGTAATGTTCATCCACTCCTTTAACATACACCACGGTCTGAAGCTCCCCGTTTTGCAGCAAAGCTTTATCTTCTGCCATCAGGGTAACTTGCTTGAACCCCGGAATCTTGCGCAAGGCGGCGATCTGGGCCGGAGTGAGGGTAATGGTTTTACCTGAAGAAGGTTCTACCCTGATGTCTGTGTAGAAAGAGGAATATAAAGACTTTACCAGTGACTCAAAACCATTGAAGGCGCTGAGAATAATGATCAGCGCGGCGGTTCCCACCGTTATGGCTGATACACTGACCCACGCGATCACATTGATGGCATTGGTGGATTTCTTTGCCCTGAAATATCTCCAGGCGAATGTGAAGTACAAATTAGAATGTGATGAATATGATAAATGTGGTGAATGCGGGCATTATTATATCTGGTCATCCTTTTTTTCTTCATTCAGCTTCTTGAAAATCTCTTCGATCTTGAATACCTGATCCAGCGTGTCGTCCAGGTAAAACCTGAGTTCCGGCATTCTCCTCAACTGGTGCTTAACCCTTGTGGTCAGTTCCCGCTTGATCTCCGGCTTCCGGTCTTCAAAAACCTGCATCGTTTTTTCTACATCACTTACTTTAAAAAGACTGAGGTAGATTCTTGCCTCCAGCAGATCGGGCGTGATCTTGACCCCTGCAATGGAAACCATACCCCCGTTCAGCATGTTCAAGGCCATTCTCATGAAAATATCATTCATTTCTTCCTGGATCACACCGGCCACCTGTTTCTGTCTTTTTCCCTCCTGCATATAGATCAACCTTAAAGGGTATAAAAATAACTACTTTTGCGGCAATCAAACGTTCTATATAAAATCCTGATGAAGAGTCTCAAAGTGATTTTCTCTTATATACGCCGATATCCTAAACTGGTATCCCTGTATTTCGTTCTAAACCTGCTTTCGTCTTTTTTCTCATTAGTCTCGTTAAGCCTGCTTGTACCGTTCCTGACGCTTATATTCGGCGTTCAAACAGGGGGTCAGGGTCAGATGATGGGATCTTTCCGCTTAGGTAAGTTAACGGATAATTTTTATGACTATCTCACCCATCTGATCGAATCAGACGAGGGAAAGATCCGGGCGCTGGCTGTACTCTGTATCATTGTCGTAATCGCCATATTGCTTAAAAACCTTTTTCTATATTCCGCCCTTTATGTGCTCACGCCTATCCGGAACAGGATCATCAATGACATGCGCAATGAAATGTTTCGGAAAATTCTCCAACTCCCCATCGGTTATTTCAGCGATCAGCGCAAAGGGGACATCATGAGCCGGCTGACCAACGATCTGCAGGATGTGGAGTACTCTACCATCAGTTTTCTGGAAACTTTTTTCCGTGAGCCCATTACCATTATCCTGTTACTCAGTTATATGATCATCCTGAGTCCGGAGTTATCCATGTTCCTGCTGATCTTTCTGCCCATCGCAGGATTAGTCATTGGCCGAATTGGAAGGTCCCTGAAGAAAGTATCTACAAGGGTACAGGAAAAACTGGGAGATATCCTTACCACCATCGAAGAGACGCTGGGTGGTATGCGGGTGATCAAAGGCTTCAATGCGGAACAGCAGCAACATCAACGATTTGTCAATGAGAATAACATGCTCCTTTCCATTAAAAATGCGGCGAACCGCAGGCGGGACCTGGCTTCACCTGTGTCAGAGACCTTAGGCATCCTGGCAGTGTGCAGTGTTTTATTTTATGGCGGCCGTCTTGTGCTGGGACATAGTTTTTCGCTGACCGGTCCGGCCTTCATTTCATATATTGCTGTATTTACGCAAATCATCAATCCGCTGAAGTCTTTCAGCTCAGCATCTTACAATATTCAAAGGGGGGCAGCAAGTATTGAGAGAATTCAGACCCTGATCAACGAGCAGGAAACGATTCAGGAAATTCCCAACCCGGTCCCCATCCACTCTTTTGAAAATGCTATAGAGTTCAGGAATGTCGCCTTTTCTTATGGTGACATACCTGTGTTGTCCGATATCAGTTTTACAGTGAAAAAAGGTACTACAGTAGCTTTGGTGGGCTCATCAGGTTCTGGAAAATCTACGCTGGCCGATATGATCCCGCGTTTCCATGATGTAAGCAGTGGAGAGCTTTTGATCGACGGAGTCAACATTAAGGATTATGCCATAAAGGACCTGCGCAAACAAATGGGAATTGTTACCCAGGAGCCCATTCTTTTCAATGATACCATTGCCAACAATATAGCCCTTGGCACTACCGGTGTGACCAGGGAAAGCATCGAAAACGCTGCCCGGGTGGCCAATGCCCATAGTTTCATTGAAAATAAGGAAGACGGATACGATGCCAATATCGGCGAACGCGGATCAAAATTATCGGGCGGGGAACGCCAACGTGTGACGATCGCCCGGGCTGTTTTGAAAAACCCACCTATCCTGATCCTCGACGAAGCCACTTCATCACTGGACACAGAAAGCGAAAGACTGGTGCAGGATGCGCTGAATCAGCTGATGGTGGACCGCACCAGCGTTGTTATTGCACACAGGCTATCCACGGTGCGACACGCCGACGAGATCATTGTGCTTCATAAGGGACGCATTGCCGAAAGGGGCAAGCACAACGACCTCATGTTGAATAACGGCATTTACAGAAAACTCATAGAATTACAAGAGGTCAAATAAATGATAAAGGGAACCGCTGGTCCCCTTTATCATTTACCCAGAAAAGCAAAAGGCCTTACTGGATGTTTGGATTTTTTGACATTCCCATTTTTGCCTCCATACTAAGGGTTGCATGGGGAACTGCACGAAGTCGTGCTTTATCGATCAGTTTACCTGTCACCCGGCAAATGCCGTAAGTTTTGTTCTCGATACGTATCAGGGCCTTCTCGAGCTTGTCTATAAAATCGATCTGACGGCTCGCCATCTGACTCAATTGCTCCCTCTCCATAGAAAGACTTCCATCCTCCATGGTCATATACCTGTTATCCGTGTCATCACCACTCATTTCATCTTTTCTGGTGATCAGTCCGTGCAGATAAGTAAGCTCTTTTTTAGCTGCTTCAAGTTTGCGGCCAATTAACTCTCTGAATTCCTGTAGCTCAGAATCACTATACCTCATTGATGGTCCATTTATTATAGGTGACGGTTGATCCAATATGGATTTTGTAAAATCGGGTTCGTATTTACGGGAAGTGGTTGCGTTGATCTTTGGCATTACAACCGGCTTTGGAGGCTTAACCTCTTTCGGTTTAGGCTTCGGCAAGGGCGGCTTGATTTCCATGACCTGCACCACTACTGGCTTGGCAGGAGCAGTTTTAATTTCTGCTACAGGCTTAGGCAACGGTTTGCCTGCTGTTTTGCCTGCTGGCTTTGCAGCAGGAGCAGGCGCTGCTTTTTTAGGCTCGGGCTTTTTTGATACAACCGGGGCTTTCTTCGCCGGAACAGCTTTCTTCGCAGGAACAGCTGCTTTTTCCGCCGGAACAGCTGCTTTCTTCGCAGGAACAGCTGCTTTCTTCGCAGGAACAGCTGCTTTTTTCGGAGGAACAGCTGCTTTTTCAGCCGGAACAGCTGCTTTTTTCGGAGGAACAGCTGCTTTTTTCGCAGGAACAGCTGCTTTTTTCGCAGGAACAGCTGCTTTTTTAACCGGTATCGGAGCCGGAGTCACGTTCTTTGCCGGAGCTACTGGTTTTTTGGCAACAGGTTTTACAGCAGCTTTTGGCGCAGGTTTGGCAACAGCTTTGGCTTTAGCCACAGGTTTCGGCGCCCCTTTCTTCACAGGTTTCGTTGCCGTAGCCTTCTTTGGAGCTGTCTTCGTTACAGGCGCTTTCGCAGCCTTCTTTACAGGTTTTGCTGTCTTAGCAGCTTTTTTCTTAGTTGCCATATATAGAAATTACCCTTTTTTTTCAACCATGACCCGTAAAGGAATTTCATTTACCTCAATGTCAATCCCCCCTGTAAAGTCGGGTATCAATTCCAGCCTGTCTGCCAAAATTTCCGCGCAAATATAATTATTAAATTGCGTTATCGACTGAACAAGTTTGTCATTCTTCGTCATTTTAACCAACACCCTGTCAGTCAGCTCGTAACCGCTGTCCTTTCGGATCTTCTGGATACGGTTGACCAGTTCACGGGCATTCCCTTCCTGCTCTAACTCCGGTGTAATGGTAATATCCAGGGCTACTGTTAGGGCATTTTTGCTGGCTACCATCCATCCCGGAACGTCTTCACTTTGTATGTCAACTTCGGCCAATTCAATCTCAACTACCTCATTATCAATCATTAACGAAGCTTTTCCCGTAGCTTCAAGATTCCTGATATCCGTCTGTCCAAAGGCCGCCAATGCGGCAGACACCAGTTTCATCCTGGGACCCATCTTCTTACCCAGGGCCACAAAATTGGGCTTGATCTTCTTTTTGATGAACTGGTTATCCGGGTCAAGATACTCGATCTCTTTCACGTTCACCTCCGCCTTAATCAGGTTCTCCACTTGCTGAAGCTGTTCTTTCATTTCCTGGTTAACTACGGGAATGAGGGCTTTCTGAAGTGGCTGACGCACCTTGATATTCACTTTTTTCCTGATCGAAAGGATCAGGGATGATGCATCCTGAGCCATTTGCATGCGCTCCTCCAGTTTGCTATCGATGGCGGAATAGTTCACGGATGGGAACAGGGTGTGGTGAACAGAATCTGCCTCAAACCTGCCCGTAACGGCATTGAGGTTCGTAAAAATGGCATCTACGAAGAACGGCGAGATCGGTGCTGTCAGCCGGCAAACCGTCTCAAGGCATTCGTACAGGGTCTGGTAGGCGCTGATCTTATCCTCTTCATACTCTCCCTTCCAGAAACGTCGCCGGCAGAGCCTGACATACCAGTTGCTAAGCTGCTGGTCTACAAAATCCTCTATTGCCCGCCCTGCCATGGTTGGCTCATAGTCGTCCATATAAGTCTTTACACTTTTCACGAGGGTGTTTAGAGACGACAATATCCATCGGTCTATCTCGGCCCTGTTTTGAAGGGGGATATACTCCTCTTTAAAGGCAAATCCGTCTACATTGGCGTAAAGGGCGAAGAACTGATAAGTATTATATAATGTACCGAAGTATTTACGCTGCACTTCCCTGATCCCGTCAAGATCGAACTTGAGGTTATCCCAGGGCGATGCGTTGGTGATCAGGTACCAGCGGGTAGCATCGGCTCCGTACTGCTCAATGGTAGCAAAAGGATCCACTACATTGCCAAGTCGTTTGCTCATCTTGTTCCCGTTCTTGTCCAGTACAAGGCCATTGGACACCACCGTTTTATAAGCAACAGAATCAAAAAGCAGGGAGCCAAGGGCGTGCAGGGTATAGAACCAACCCCGGGTCTGGTCCACCCCTTCAGCGATAAAATCAGCCGGGAATGCCTGGCCCTGTTCCAACTTCTCCCTGTTCTCGAACGGATAATGCCACTGTGCATAAGGCATGGCGCCAGAGTCGAACCAAACATCGATCAGGTCGGGCACCCGTTTCATGGGTTTTCCCGATGCACTCACCAGGATGATATCATCCACATAGGGCTTATGCAGGTCCAGGATACCCTCATGCAGGTAATGCTTGTTCACATCGCCACCGAGCACCTCGCTTGCCTTACGAATCTCCGCATTCAGTTCTTCTATGGATCCGATGCAGACCTCCTCGTCCTTATCCTCTGTTCTCCACACCGGAAGCGGGGTGCCCCAGTACCTGCTGCGACTTAGATTCCAGTCCACCATATTCTCGAGCCAGTTGCCGAACCGGCCCTCGCCGGTTGATTTGGGTTTCCAATTGATGGTTTTATTCAGTTCCACCATCCTGTCTTTCAACGCGGTAGTCCTGATGAACCAGGCGTCCAGCGGATAATAGAGGATCGGCTTATCGGTTCTCCAGCAATGGGGGTAATTGTGTTCGTATTTTTCAACTTTGAATGCCTTACTATCCAATTTGAGCTTAACGGCAATGTCAACGTTAACGTCAACGAAATCAGCTTCGTCCTTGTAATTCTTTACAAACCTACCGCTGAATTCACCCGTACCATCAACAAATTTACCCTCCCGATCTACCAGCGTAAGGATACCCAGGTTGAATTTCTGCCCGGTTTTATAGTCATCTGCGCCGAAGGCAGGTGCCATATGGACGATACCGGTACCGTCCTCTGTGGTTACAAAATCGCCAGTCACCACTTTAAATGGATCCGCTTCCGGGGTGATCGCCTTGATCGCTTCCATTGAATTGGCTTGAAAAGAAAGCAGCTGCTGATATCGCAAACCTTCTAGATCTGACCCTTTAACTGTGCCGATTATTTTCCAGGGAATTGATTTATCCCCTTCTTTGTAGGTGCCGAGTTCAACATCCCTGCCTTCCTCCTTAACATATTTTCCCAGTAGAGCACTTGCCAATATGACTGTAGATGGCAACCCGGTATAGGGGTTGAAGGTTTTTACCACGGCGTATTCGATGTTAGGTCCAACAGCAAGACCCAGGTTGGAAGGCAGTGTCCATGGCGTTGTTGTCCAGGCCATGATATAAAGCTTTCCTGATGGTTCTTTGCCGGCATCCTGCCCTTGAAACGCAACAAGGGATTCATACAGCCGATGGCCTGCATTGGGATTGGCCTGGTCCTCTTCGGCGGTCAGGGGCACATGGAATAAGGCCGTTGCGCTGGTATCTTTAACATCCTTATAGGTGCCGGGCTGGTTCAACTCATGAGAACTGAGACCCGTACCCGCAGCTGGCGAGTACGGTTGTATACTGACACTCTCATAGAGCAGCCCTTTGTTGTACAGCTGTTTCAGCGCCCACCAGAGGGTTTCAATATACTCATTGGTGAAGGTGATATAGGGATCGTTCAGGTCAACCCAATAGCCCATCTTCCGCGTCAGCTCGTCCCACTTATCCTTGTATCTCAATACCGCTTCCCGGCATTTCCTGTTATAATCCTCCACACTGATCTTCTTCCCGATATCTTCTTTGGTGATTCCCAGTTCTTTCTCAACGCCCAGTTCAATAGGAAGACCGTGGGTATCCCAGCCGCCTTTACGCTTGACCTGGAAGCCCTGCATGGTTTTATACCGGCAGACCAGGTCCTTTAAAGTCCTGGAAATCACGTGGTGAATACCCGGCATACCGTTGGCGCTTGGGGGGCCCTCATAAAAAACAAAGGGTACAGCACCCTCCCGCAGCTCCACGCTGGCTTCAAAAGCTTTACCCTGCTGCCACTTTTCCAGCACATCTTTCTCAAATGCAGGCAAATTCAACTGACCGTATTCCTTGTATCTGGACTCCATAAGCTTAATCAGAAAGGTTGCAAAATTACGGATTAGAGGTCAGCATTCAAGTTTTCGACGAATGGAAAAAAAACGCCGCAGGCCCAACACGTTGGAAAGTAAGGAGTAAGAAATCCGCCTGAACGAACGAAGGAAAATTCTTGCATCGTCCCGCAAAACCTGCATACTAAGAAAACAAAATGCCCCGTTAATGATTGAATAAGGCAAACAAATTATCTACAGGAGACGAGATATGGCACAGTTATGAAATTAAAAAGCATCCAACCACCTATAAAATCCATGCTATGAAAACGAACAATCCAATCAGGAAGTTTCTGGCGTCGTTGTTTCTCACATCGCCGAGGCACAGACATTACAAAGCTAGACTCAGGTCATCGATCCTGAATAAGGAAGAGTCGCTCAACAAAATATTTATAGTACGCTACAGAATGGGAAATCTGTAGTTTAATTTTTCCAGGGTTTAGGGATTAGGGATGGAGGGGAGCAAATGCTTCCCTCCTCTATTTTACCCCATCCGTTTATTTAGTTGCTCAGTTTCTTGCTGCCATCGGGTTGCACCATAAACCTGAAAGTGTAATACCGTTGCTTCCTGATCTTATCATCGTCAGACGCCGTAGCTAGAGGCGTTACACCGCCTTTGTAGTAATTCAGGACCTCGACTTTAGCGAATTTGCCGAGCGCGGTGCGAATGACCAGTACCCTTCCAGGAATGGGGGTGACCAGGTTGGCCAGTGGGTTATACACAAACCAGGCCCTGTTGCTGCCAGCAGGAATAGCCAGATTTGACGGGGACAGATCAGTACGGAACACCGAGTCGGCAGCTATCGTTTTCAAATCTTCAAAGGTTCCAACCTGCACAAAGCCTCCACCATTGCCTGGACCGCTGACACCGCTGTTGGTGATGATCGTTGTGCCACGGAATCCGAGATCCCATTTGGTGGAATTAGAATCACTGGAAGGGACAACCCGGTTGTTCTCCAGGCTGAAGAACGTGAATTTCCCGCTACCAAAAGGTTGGCCGGTGGCTGAAAATCCAATGATGGTATCGGCAATAATATCCGTTGCCCTCAACTCATTGAGCGGCTGCACGGCGCTATTGTTGTCATCTTTACTACAAGCAGTTACCAAAAGCACTGAGAACATAACCAGGGCAATTCCTTTCATTGTTGTCTTCATTTTTCCTCTTTTATTAGTGTTTATGTTTGTTCATGAAATCATATCCAACGGTCACATACCAGTTATATCCGGGCTGACCAGGCAGGTTGATTATATCTTTATAATTGAATACATTGTCTACCCCCGCCATGAGCCGAAGGCCATTGCGAAGGTTCTTCCCGGCACTGAGGTTCAGCTGTACAAAACCGGGAGCGAATTCATCCTCCCGGTTGATCACGCCATTACCATCAATGTCAGTAGTTCCCCATTTACTTCTCCAGATAGCCCTGGCTGTGGCAAACCAACCGGTATTCTTCCATTCGTAAAAGATCCTCAGGTTGGCCATGTGTTTTGAGCGGTTGGGAAGGCCCGCATACTCGCTCCTTGTGATCCTGCGGGATATCCCCGTTTCGAGGTCACGTGTGAATACCTTCCCTTCATGTATATCATCCAGCACATCTTTATCGGCCGTTAACAGGAACTGATACCCTGCGGTCAGATCCAGCGATCCTTTTTTCCAGTTTGCCTCGGCTTCCAGGCCCTGGGTCAATGCCCTGCTGATATTCAGGTAACTGAAGATCTGTCCACCATTCTTCTTGAAGGCGATCACATCGGTAAGGATCAGGTTATTGATATCATTCCTGAAAGCGTTAAGCTTAAAGGAGAGTGACTGAACGGGATTATAATGAAACCCTGCATTGATACCCGTGGACGTCTCCGGACTCAGATCAGCAAGTTTATAGAACGATGGCGTCAGGTTATCGATCTGGTTGTTTGCAACAAGTGCTCTGATCTCGTCCTGCGCAACAAGGGAACCAAATACAGAATAACTGCCCGCTGCCACGTTGGTGAAATTCAGGTAAAGCTGCCTGAAGTCAGGGGCCTTGAAACCGCGGCCCACGGACCCGGTAAAACTCATCTTTTCGTTTATCCTGTAACGTAAGGCAAGCTTCGGGCTAAGCACGGATGCATAGGCCTGATTTGCATCAAAGCGCATACCGCCGATGATGGATAGCCGCTCAACGGGTAGCCATTCAGTTTGTACGAAAGCGTAGCCGATGTTATTGCTCCGTTGCGTAGACAGTGAATCATACCTGTTTGAACTTACGCCCTCATGGATATACCCCCCACCTACGTTCATGTTGAATTTATCTGAGAAAACCAGATCGGTCTGGTTTTCCATACGGTAAAACTGCTGGTTGAACTCATCATGATAACCCACCAACGCATCTTTCACATCCAACTGCTGCACCGACTGGAACCTAGAGATATACCCGCGGAACTGGGTTTTGATCCGGGAAGATATCTGGTGCGAAAACACAGGGTTGAAGTTGAGGTCCTTATTGACCTCACTGCCGGCTGAAACGATGTTCTGACCAAGGTTCTGTACAGTGATGCTGTTGGTGATATCCTCCAGATTATACCTGAGCGAGGCAGACAATTTTGTTTTATCGGAAAAATCATAGGCAGCCTGGAATTGATTGGTAAACCGCCAAAATGGTTCCACCGTTTTTTGCACGGATCCGGGAAGCAGCGTATATCCTTCCGAGCTGTTTGAATTGACAAATCCGCTAGCGGAAAACTTGCCGCGTTTCATTGAACCATTTACAGATGCGTCAAGTGTATTAAAGCGACCATATCTGACAGATGCGGACAATCGGTCTGCGGCGGGCTGGTCCGTTATGATATTGATCACCCCAGCCAATGCTTCGGAACCGTACAGAGAAGATGACGGGCCCTTTACGATCTCGATCTTACGAATATTTCCAACGGCGATCCGGGAAAGATCAATGACACCGCCCATTCTTCCTATCAGGGGCTCTCCGTTGAGGAGGATCAGGGTATAGTCAGCAGAAAGGCCCTGCATCTGCAAACCCTTCCCGAAACTTTCAGTAATAAACAACCCGGTTTGTTCACCAAGAATATCATTCAGTCTTAGTGACCCGCTTTGTGCAATCCGCTTACCCTGTATGATGCTGGTAGGAACAGCTACATTAGACAGTTTCCGTTCACTGCGCGTAGCCGTGACCACTACTTCATCGAGTTGACTGTTGAAAGTGGAATCGTCCTGGGCATTGGCCGAGAAAAAACAAAAAAAACCTAACAATGTGACGGGTAATTTCATTAACGAGGCAAAGCTTCAATAAACCCCATTCAACAGTATCATGGAATTGTCATAACCATGTAAAAGAGAAGGATTTGACGGTGTGATGACAATAAAAAAAGCGCTCCTGACGAAGCGCCTTTTTTATGATGACGAAGATCATTTAAAATGTCAGTCCGAGCGAAACAAAGAAGTTTCTTCCATCGGCCGGGGGCAGTCCCGGACCGGGATACCCTCCTGCCCTGCGGGTGAAATACATTTGGTTGGTGATGTTATTGAGGCCTGCCCTTACATTCACATGCTTATTAAAGGTATAGACGCTGCTGATATCGATCACCGTATAAGAAGGGATCACACCGTTCTGGCCGTTGGCCGTAGGGCTGGCAGTATTATTGGCATCGGTAAATGCGCGGTCAACATAGGAGAGCTGGCTCGTGAGCGAGAAGCCTTTGAAATTATAGGTAAACCCGGAGCGCAGGATATTCAACGGCGCATTCTCCACATACTTGTCTTCCAGGTTGGTCTTCACCAGGTCATTCCCTACCCGCTGCACCACCTGCAGTTCACCAAACCTTGCGTCCGTGTACCCGTAAGAGGCAAATACACTAACATCGCCCCATTTGCTTTCAGGTGCAAAAGCCTTCACCGGGTTGAACTCCACAAGACCCTCAAAGCCTTTGCTGAGGCTATTTCCCACGTTTGTAGTGAGGTTGTAGAAAGATCCATCCTGGCGCTGTTGTGAGATCGTGCCGATCCTGTTATGATACTGAAGCAAGAAAGCGCTCATGTCGAAATACAGGCATGAACCAACACGTCCGCGGTAACCAAGATCAGCGTTGTAGCCTTTTGCATCTTTCAGATCAGGGTCGATCTCATTGGTGGTGGGCGGAGCGGTAAGGTCTGCGAATTGCATGGGCCTGAACGCCTGGGTGATATTGGCGTAAAACTCGGTCAGTTCGGTAATATGGTATTCAGCGCCTACGCCAGCCAGCAGCATGCTGCGGTCGCGCTCCTGGTTTTGCAGGAAGATAGGATTGCCGTTGCTATATCCGTTGATGCCCTGGGCTTCTGCGGTAATGAACTCATAACGGATGCCCGGTATAACGATGAACTTATCAGAGATGCGGAAAATGTTCTCCGCAAACGCGGCCACATTATGGGTGCGGTAATCAATATCCCGGTTCCAGACCGGATTCAGGCGGGTAAGGTCGTATTCAATACCCGTGGTTCCCACGCCATCGCGGTAGCGATAGGTATTCCCCTTGAAATAGCGCAAGCCACCTGAAAATGTTTGCCTTCCACCCAATAGGTTGTAATCGCCAAGATACCTGGCTTCCGCGCCCCAGTTGCGATACTGATCTATATCCACTGTTCTGTTATTGTACTGCCCCGTGGCCGTTACTATGGAATCCTTTATGGGTTGTGCCCTCATGTACCCAACGCTGTTCCTGTCGCCGGCAATACTGAACACCTTGACATTCAGCTTGTGGTCCTCGTTGATGCGATAGTTTGCGATCAGGGCCGTGGTCATCCATTCTATGTCCATCCAGTTTCGCTTTCGGTTGGAGGCCCGGGCGTTTAGGGCAAAATTGGCATCCGTATGGCCCCCGGGTTGGCGGCTACGGACATGGTTCTTCATGATCTCGGCTGTTAATGAGAGTTTATCGTTCAATCGCCAGGTGAACGTACCGAATCCTGAATTGGTAAAATACCTGCTATTCTCCCTCCAGCCATCAGCACTCCGGCGATCGAAGAAGGCATAAAAATGGAATTTTTTGGTCTCCCCACCAACGGCGTTATAGGTGTTGATCAGCCCGTTACTTCCTGCGGTTTGTTGCATTTCCACCTGGAAAGGCTTGTTGATCTCGCTACCGTTACGAATGATATAGTTCACCAGTCCGCCAAACTGCGGCCCATACTGGAGTGACCCGTGTCCGCGGATAACCTCTACGCGCTGTACAGCTTGCAGTTGAGGATTGTAGTATGCTTCCGGATAACCGAACGGGTCCGCGGATATGTCGTAGCCATTCTGACGCACATTGAATTCCCAGCTCCTGTTGGGGCTGAGTCCTCTCGAAGCAATACCTATCTGAACGCCACTGCCGTCGCTTTCCCACACATGAATACCGGGAATTTTGGCCATCACCTGTCGCATGGTCTGGGTAACCACATTACCCTTGACGTTGTTCATGATGATGAGGGCATTCTTCTTGCCGGCGTATATGCTGGTTCCAACGACCTCCGGTAGCTGCTGTATATCTGATTTGCTGCCCAGGCCTACCACGGTGATCTCGGGCAGGTATCTATGTTCTTTGCCAGTGGTATCTTCAGCGCTGTCTTGTGCTTGGGTGTATATGTGTGCGGACAGTGAAATAAACAGTATAGCCAGAAATCTTTTTTCCATCTACCTTCTCAACATTGAATGGCAAATATCAACCCCGAGGCTGATCGACGATTACGAAATAGGAAAATGCGTTGACGAAATCGGGAAAGAAATCGATTGGCGGATTCATTTGAGAATTCGCCAATTCGAAAATTCGCTAATTCGTCAATTCCTGATCAGGAGCTCACAGGGTTTAAGACCCGTATGTTTTTTGAAGGCGGTAGAAAAATGGGATATGGAAGAATACCCGAGCAGGGCGGATACTTCTGACACGTTTAAGCCTTTTTCGTACAGGAGGTATCTGGCGTGTTCCATACGCTGATTCTGGTAAAAATCGAAAATGGTGGAGCCGAACATCTCTTTGAACCCTTTCTTCAGGTAGCACTCATTGATGGCCACTTTTCGGCTCAGCTCCTTGATCGTAATGGGGTCGCCGATGTGCTGGATCAGAATTTCGCGGGCCAATGAGATTTTATCCCTGTCGGCCTCATTGTTTAAAAACTTGCAGGTGATCGGGGCTTCATCTTCCTTAACATCCAACATGCATTCCATGCTATAGAGCAGCAGTATCTGCGTTTGCGCGTTGATGAAAATGTTTTCCAGCGTATCCGTATAACTATGGTTAAGAAGGGCTTCAATGGTTGTTCTCATTTTGACGCAGAGCGGAAGCATGCGGGAAAATGACGAGCCATGCTTGAAATTCAGCACATCATCGGTCATATTCACGGTTTTCATGCCTTTCACAAATTGAGAGACGTGTGCATGGTCGAACCGAAACTCGATCACATCTACCGTTGGAAGCTTTTGCTCACAGTTCCTCGAAGCATGTAGCCGGCAATTGTCGCACTCGATTTGCTTTTCGGAGCAATAGGCATTTCCCAGCATGCAAAAACGGAGCTCCATATGATTCTGGGAAGGATCGCTTTGGCTGACGTGGTAGGTGAACATGCCGGTGTCTTCCGCATTCCAGTAAGAGTGGCGCTTATAGCGGCGGATCTGGTAATTCCAGGTACCGGGGATCTGCTTTTCCTTAGTAAAAAGCAGCTCCAGATCGTTCAGCATTACCTGCTGTTTATGAGCAACGGTCAGTATATCCGCAACATTATCCATCAAATGCAAAGATACTGATTGGAACGAGGAATATACGGTTTGTCTAACCAGCTGATTGTCTGCCTTTTGCAATAAATGTGTATAGTATTAACATGTGAATAATTAGACCGTCAGCTAATTGGTCATTTAACCGAGAGTCTGGCCCATTTTCGCTAAATTTGCCCTTTCTTACAAACACAGCAAAACCGATTGTTTTTCACTCAGATATGACTACAGAAACGAATGAAATGGTACCGCCGTTATCCAGTGGATACGGTGCAGAGAGTATTCAGGTATTAGAGGGGCTTGAAGCGGTTAGAAAACGCCCAGCCATGTACATTGGTGATATTGGGGTAAAAGGGCTTCATCACCTGGTTTACGAGGTGGTGGACAACTCGATAGACGAAGCGTTGGCGGGCTATTGTAAAAACATTTTTGTAACGATTCACGAGGATAATTCCGTTTCTGTTAAGGACGACGGTCGTGGTATCCCCACCGGCATTCATTCCAAAGAAAAACGAAGTGCGCTGGAAGTGGTCATGACCGTACTCCATGCGGGTGGTAAGTTCGACAAAAATACCTATAAGGTGTCTGGCGGTCTTCACGGCGTGGGTGTAAGCTGCGTGAATGCCCTGAGCAGTACCCTTTATGTGAAGGTATGTCGCGAAGGCAAGGTTTTTGAGCAGGAGTACCATCGCGGTGCGCCAGCTTACAAGGTTCGGGAAGTCGGTGAAACAGATATCACTGGCACCGAGGTTCATTTCTGGCCCGATGCGGACATTTTCACCAGCCTGGTCTTCAATAAGGAGACCCTTGAAGGTCGTCTGAGAGAGCTCGCCTTCCTGAACCGGAAGATCAGCATCACGATGACAGACCTCAGGGAGAAGGATGATCATGGCGATGTATATGTTAAAAACTTCTACAGCGAAGGCGGCATTGTCGAGTTTGTGGAAATGCTGGACCAGAGTGCCAAAAGAACCGCGCTGATCCCCAACGTGATCTATATGGAGGGTCATGACCCCGAATCCAATGTAGTGGTGGAAGTAGCCATCAACTACAACGACGGGTATAATGAGCACATCTTTTCTTACGTAAACAACATTAATACCATAGAAGGGGGCACGCACGTGGCGGGTTTCAGAAGGGCCATCACCCGTGTATTCCAGAGCTATGGAAAGAAGGAAGGGATGTTCGAAAAGTCGAAGGTGGAAGTAGAGGGCGATGATTTCCGTGAGGGGCTGAGTGCGATCATATCCGTAAAAGTACCCGAACCCCAGTTCGAGGGACAAACAAAAACCAAACTGGGGAACTCAGAGGTGATCGGTGTGGTAGACAATGCGGTTTCTAAAGTCCTGATCGCCTACCTCGAAGAAAATCCAAGGGAAGCTAAAACCATCATCAATAAAGTGATTTTGGCGGCTCAAGCCCGTGCTGCGGCGCGTAAGGCCAGGGAACTGGTACAACGTAAAACAGTACTGACAGGTGGCGGCATGCCTGGTAAACTGTCCGACTGCTCCGAAAGGGACCCGTCAAAGTGCGAGTTGTTCCTTGTTGAGGGTGATTCGGCAGGAGGTACAGCAAAACAGGGTCGGGACCGCCACTATCAGGCGATATTACCACTCAGAGGCAAGATCCTGAACGTGGAGAAAGCGATGGAGCACAAGATCTACGACAACGAGGAGATTCGCAACATGTTTACTGCCCTCGGCGTACGGATCGGTACTACCGAAGACCCTAAAGCACTGAACATCGACAAACTGCGATACCACAAGCTGATCATCATGACGGATGCGGATGTGGATGGCAGCCACATTGCTACGCTTATCCTGACCTTTATCTTCAGGTACATGAAGGCGTTGGTAGAGCAGGGATATTTGTACATTGCACAACCTCCGCTTTACCTCGTAAAGAAGGCAAAAGAACAGGCCTATGCGTGGAATATGGACCAACGCCGGGGGTTGGTGGAGAAGTTCGGAAATGGCCGCGAGGATCTCGTGAACGTACAGCGGTACAAAGGTTTGGGTGAAATGAACGCCGAGCAGTTATGGGACACCACCATGAACCCGGAAACCAGGACGCTGAAGCGGGTGACCATTGAGAGTGCCGCTGAGGCCGACAGGATATTTAGTATGTTGATGGGTGATGAAGTAGCTCCAAGAAGGGAGTTCATTGAATCCCACGCACGTTATGCAAATCTTGACATTTAATACAATCAAAAACCAATTGTTATGGCAAACACAGACATGCTCACAGCCTATAATGTAAAAACAAAGGAAAAAAACGTTCCTATCCACGATGCAGTAGTAACCCGTACCGCAAAGGGCGGATATATGGCACAGGGTAATGACGGAAAGGGCAATAAACTCACGGCACTGCTGGGTGAAGCCAAAGCACTGGCTGCTATTAAAGCCGGCACTGCAAAGCAAGGTTGGTAATTTCCATACGCTTCTAATTGGGCCATCAGTAAATTGAAAAATTACTGATGGCTTTTGCATTCCCAAAACAGGACCTCCACGGCCCGGATGGATCCGCTTATCCGCCTCTACGATCCCATGATCGGCTATGACCCAGATGACATCCAGAAAGACGATTTCATCGTCATACTATTCAGACAAAAAGATCAATCTTTCATTCCTAAACCATCAATATGAAGAAAAATTTTATCGCCCTCGCTACCTGCTGCTTCCTGCTCACCGGTTGCTTACATATTACTGAAGAACTTTTTTTAGAGAATAATGGATCAGGAGCCTATGTCACTACCGTGAAGATGGACAAACTCCAGGAAATAATGGAAATGGTCAAGTCATTCGCCCCCGACTCTCTGCAATCAAACAACTCCATGAGCGAGATGAGCGATTCACTTCAGCAGATGATGGCAGATCTGTCGAACGTACCAGGCATCAGCGATGTGAAGAGTGTAAAACCAGACAGCTCCAGCTTTACCGTGAGTTTCAGGTTTAAAGATGTACAGGCCCTCAATGCTGCTCTGAAGAAAAGGAGGAAAGATAAAATGGACACGGGCGAACTCTTTAGTTACTCGAAAGGCAGCTTGGTGTGCCATGATAAATCCATCGGAGGAATGTCTGACATGATGGATCAAATGGGTAAAAGCGACCAGCCTGGCATAACCGGGGACCAGACCCCCGATCCCGAGCAAATAAAAGCGATGATGAGAATGCTCGACTGGAATATGACCATGAAAACCATCTACCATTTCCCCGGGAAAGTGACCAACTTCTCGAATAAGATGGCACAACTCTCACCAGATGGCAAAACACTTACCCTTGAGCTCGACCTGTTGGACGACAATAAGGAAAAGACACTGGAGAATAAGGTGGAGTTCAGGTGAAATGTGATAAATATGATTAATGTGATAAAGGTGCGAATGAATGTGAGAATGTGAGAATATGCTCATGGCCCCTACCTTCTGTTTTGGCCTCCCAAATATTTCCCGTGTCCGCATTCCTCACATTTCATTCCCCCGCATATAACACATTTATCACATTCCCATCTTCGGATCGCCAACTTTTCCTACATTGTCACATACAAATAAAAAGCATGAACTCTCGGAGACAATTTATCAGTAATTCGGCCAGGGTGGTTACTGGGATGGGGATGATGAGCGCTTTGCCGGAAGAAAGTTTTGCTTTTATACGTAACCGAATTTCACCGAACGACAAGATCGAAGTAGGCGTCATTGGTCTCAACGGTATGGGTTGGGCAGATCTCAGCGCCATGTTAAAAACAAATCCGGAAACGGTGTGTACCGCGATCTGCGATGTAGACAACAACGTGCTTGACAAGCGCGCACAAGAACTGGAAAAGAATTTTTCCATGAAACCCGGGCGATATAACGACCACAGCAAACTGCTGCAGGACAAGAATGTGGATGTAGTGATCATTGGAACGCCGGATCACTGGCATTGTATGCAGGCTGTCGAAGCCTGTGCGGCGGGTAAAGATGTGTACGTGGAGAAGCCGATCGCCAATTCCATTTACGAGTGCAGGGCGATGGTCAATGCCCAGGAAAGATACAACCGCGTTGTCCAGGTTGGCCAATGGCAACGCAGCAACGCACATTTCCAGTCGGCCCTGGAATTTCTCCGCTCAGAAAAACTGGGAAAGATCCGGATGGTCAAGTCATGGGCCTATATGGGCTGGATGAAAAATATTCCCAAGAAACCCGATGAACCCGTTCCTGCCGGCGTGAATTATGATATGTGGCTTGGCCCTGCAAAGAAAAGACCGTTCAATGCGAACAGGTTTCATTTCAATTTCCGATGGTTCTGGGACTATGCGGGCGGATTGATGACAGACTGGGGCGTGCACCTGGTCGATTATGCTCTCCTGGGCATGAACGCAAAAGACCCCCTCACCATCATGGCCAGTGGCGGGAAAATGGCTTACCCGGATGATGATGCAGAAACTCCCGACACCCTGGCTACCGTTTATGATTTTGGAGATTTCATTATGCTTTGGGAACACGCCCAGGCCATTGACGGAGGACCATATGGACGAACCCATGGTATCGCCTATATTGGCAACAACGGCACCCTCGTTCTGGACCGTGGCGGATGGGAAGTGATCCCCGAGGGAAAGAAAATGGAAGCGGCTACAGTCAAGAGAACTGATGATGGCTTGTCTAATCACACAAAGAATTTTATCGACGTCGTAAAAAGCCGGGATTTCTCAAAGCTGAATGCTCCTATACAACAAGGCGCTATAGTAGCGTCCGTTTGCCAGATGGGAAACATCGCGTACAAAACCGGTAGAAAACTTAACTGGGACAAGAAGACCCAGTTGTTTGCCGACAAAGAAGCCAATCAATTCATAACTCCGGAATATCATAATCATTTTAAACTTCCCAAACTCTGAATATTTATGCGCTTTAAAATTTTCGCTGTCCTCCTATTGATATCAAGCGTTTCCGCGGCACAGAAGATCGACCGTTCAAAAGGTGACCCCAAGATCAGCGAATACTGGGAGCCTGTTGCGCCCGTTGTAACACCGGGCAAAACTGCACAGGATGCACCCAGTGACGCTATTGTCCTTTTTGATGGAAAGGATTTTTCCAAATGGAAGGGAATGGGTTCCCCCGAGGTAAAATGGACCATCGAGGATGGAGCTATGGTTGTTAAACCCGGGTCAGGTGGCATTGAAACACAGCAGGCTTTTGGAGACTGCCAGTTGCACATTGAATTCCGCACGCCCGCTAAAGTTGAAGGCGAAAGCCAGGGCCGTGGCAATAGTGGAATCTTCTTGATGGGAAAATACGAATTGCAGGTACTGGACAACTATAATAACAGGACTTATGTAAACGGCCAGGCCGGAAGTATATATAAGCAACTTCCGCCACTCGTGAATGTATGCCGTCCTCCCGGAGAATGGCAGACATATGATGTCATCTTTTTCGCGCCCAGGTTCTACCCTGATGGAAGATTAAAATCCCAGGCAACCATAACGGTCATCCATAACGGGGTCCTGGTACAGAATCACGCTACACTATGGGGAAGCTCGGAATATGTTGGCTCACCCGTGTATGTGAAACATGGTGAGAAAGAAAAGATGTGGCTGCAGGACCATGGCAATACAACCGCTTTCAGAAATATCTGGATCAGGGAACTCTAACGAGACCTCGGGAGCGCATGTGATGAATGTGATGAATGTGATGAATGTGGTGAATGTGGTGAATGAATGTGCCCAATGTGATGA
>JBBAJO010000004.1:21741-50016 GCA_040404005.1 Chitinophagaceae bacterium | reverse complement strand
ATCTAATTGCGCTGTTCGACTAACGGAGTGATGCCCGGATCTAATTGCGCTATTCGACTAACGGAGTGGTATTGAATGGAATTATTTTATTGACCTAACGAATTATTGGTTGTAGGGATAAGGAAGGGGATCACACTCCCGGAAAGATGACTGTACCTTATGCGCAACATTGTCCTTAATCAAGGGAATTCATTCGTCACATTAACCACATTAACCACATTCATTCTTCACATTCGCCACATTCATCACATTCACCACATTTTCCACATTTATCACATTTATCACATTCTACTTCACCAGTCTCCACGTCAGCGGGTACCTATAAATCCTGTTCTCACTGGCTTTCAGGGCAGCAAGTATGCATAATACAACGGCAAGCGGCCCGAGCACCCATAGAAACAATATTCCTATGATCGTGACGAACATGATCATACCGATCAGGGTAATGGTAATTTGAAAATTAAGTGCTTCCCTGGCGTGTTCCGCTATATAAGGAGATTCATCCTTCTTCCATAAATAGATGATCAGCGACGGAAAGATCCAGAAAAAAATGCCAAGCGCGTGACATAGGATCGCAAGCGTTTTTTCTTCCTCGGTTGGCCTGTAAGGAGAAGGATCTTCCTGGCGGCTAAAACCGCTGTTGTGACCTGATGACTGATTCATGAAATTAGTGTTTGAATGTGTGCCTAAAATAAGGATAAAAGCCCATTCGCCACCTTCCATTCTTCACATTCCCCCACATTCATTCATCACATTCCCCCACATTCATCACATTCATCACATTCGGCGCATATCTTTCAGCAACTCATGCAACATATCCATGCTCCGGATATCTTCCACGATCAGCATGAAGTTCCGGCCGGTCTGCTTGAGGCGGGCCTTGTTTGTGCGGGTCTGGACATACAGCAGCAGTTTGTTGAATACTTCGGATTCAAAATAAGGCGAGTCAGGGTTATTGACAAATACACATCGCAACGTCCAATCTTTCAATACCATCCGCTCAAATCCGAGCTCCACTGCGAGCTTACGGCAACGTACAGTGGTGAAAAGCTCTTTTACGGAATTTGGCATGGGTCCGAACCTGTCCTGCATCTCAGCATAGAAGGCTGTAAGCTCCTCCTCCCCTTTACTGTTATCGAGCCGGGTGTATAAGGCAAGGCGCTCGGCAGTGTTTTCAACGTAGCTATCCGGGATAAGAATTTCCAGATCAGTGTCGATGGTGCAGTCTTGCACGAAATCATCCTGCTGCTGGATCTCGTCTTTGAAGAGATCCCTGAAAGAAGTTCGCTTAAGTTCCCTTATCGCTTCATCCAACACTTTCTGGTACATTTCAAAACCGATCTCTACCAGGAAACCGCTCTGCTCCCCGCCCAACAGGTTTCCGGCACCCCTGAGGTCCAGATCGCGCATGGCGATCTGAAAGCCGGAACCGAGGTCGCTAAACTGTTCCAGCGTCTGAAGCCGTTTCCTGCTGTCGGTCGGCAGCGCGGCGATCGAAGGAGCCAGTAAATAACAAAACGCTTTCCGGTTACTCCTACCCACCCTGCCCCTTAGCTGGTGCAGGTCGCTAAGCCCAAACTGATGGGCATTGTTGACAATAATGGTATTTACGTTGGCAATATCCACCCCGCTTTCCACAATATTGGTGCATACCAGCACATCATATTTCTTATCGATGAAATCGAGGATCCGTTCCTCCAGTTCATGCCCCTCCAGCTGACCATGTGCAAAACCCACGCTCAGATCCGGGCAAAGACCGCGGATCAAGGCAGCCATTTCCGACAAACTCTGCACGCGGTTATGGATAAAGAATACCTGTCCTCCCCTTTCTGTTTCAAAATAAATGGCGTCCCGGATGAAATCCTCATTAAACACCTGCACTTCAGTTTGCACAGGCTGCCGGTTGGGAGGCGGCGTATTTATAATACTCATATCTCTTGCCCCCATCAGGCTGAACTGTAAAGTTCTTGGGATCGGCGTAGCTGTTAATGTGAGACAGTCAACATTTGTTTTCAATGTTTTGATCTTCTCTTTATGACCAACGCCGAATTTCTGTTCTTCATCGATCACGAGTAATCCAAGGTCTTTGAACTTCACGTCTTTACTGATCAGCGCATGGGTTCCAATAATGATATCAATTTTTCCTTCTTCCAGCTTTTTAAGCGTTTCCTTTTTCTCTTTTGCCGATTTAAAACGATTGATATAGTCAACGGTAACCGGAAAGTCTTTCAGCCGATCGCAAAAGGTTTTATAATGCTGGAAAGCGAGGATCGTTGTAGGCACAAGCACTGCGGCCTGCTTTCCGTCAAGGCAAGCCTTAAATGCCGAGCGAACGGCCACTTCGGTTTTGCCAAACCCTACATCTCCACAAACCAGCCGGTCCATTGGATGAGGCGCTTCCATATCTTTCTTCACATCAGCCGTGGCCTTGCTCTGGTCTGGAGTATCTTCATAAATAAAAGAAGCTTCCAACTCCATCTGCATGTAGTTGTCCGGAGAATGCTGAAAGCCTGCCTGTGATTTACGCTGCGCATACAACTTAATCAGGTCAAAAGCGATCTCCTTGACCTTGGTCTTTGTTTTCTCTTTTAGCTTCTGCCAGGCATCGCTTCCCAATTTGTTCACCTTGGGTACATGCCCCTCTTTCCCGGTGTACTTAGAGATCTTATGAAGTGAATTGATATTCACATAAAGAATGTCACTGTCTTTATAAATGATCCGTACAGCTTCCTGGATCCTTCCGTTGGAATCAATTTTCTGTAGCCCGCTGAATACCCCTATACCATGGTCGATATGCACCACGAAATCGCCCGGCTGCAAGTCCTGCAACGCGCGGATGGTCATCGCCTTGTTTTTATTATAGGCCTGCTTTACTTTATACTTATGATATCGCTGGAAGATCTGGTGGTCCGTGTAACAAACTACCTGAAGGTCATCATCTATAAACCCTTCATGTATGGATACAGGGACGGGGGTAAAATTAATCTCGGCTTTAAGATCTGTAAAAATAGCATGAAGCCTTTCGAGCTGTCGGGGATTATCGGCAAAAAGAAAAATACCAAACTTCTTTTTTTCATAGAGCGCCAGGTCGCGGATCAGCAGATCGAACTGCCTGTTGAAGGAAGGCTGTGGCCGGGTATTAAAGGCATACAGATCCTGTTCAGGAAACGACCGCGCAGAATTACCCGTTTCCAGGCCAAATTCTAAAGTAGTTCTTTTCCTAAGCTGCTCTTCTACCTCCGATGCCTTTACAAAATCTTCTATCCTTACCACGGTTTTCCCGGCTTCTTCTTCCAACGTCTCGGCATGTTCCTGGTTCCGCCCCAGGAATAGTTCCAGGTCCTCCTCCTGATTTAACAGAACTTCCCGCAATATGGTCCTGTCCTTCAACCATACCACCGTGTTCTCAGGGAGAAATTCCAGCAAGGATATCTTCTCCTCATCATCAAACTGCGTTTCCACATTGGGGATGATGGTGACCTGCAACAATTTTCGTTCGCTCAACTGGGTTTCGGGATCAAAGATCCGGATCGAGTCCACTTCGTTCCCGAATAATTCAATCCTATAGGGCTTTTCATTGCCAAAGGAATAGACATCAAGAATACCCCCCCGCATGGCAAACTGCCCCGGTTCATAAACAAAATCAGTTCGTTCAAACCCATAACAAACAAACTGCTCTATCAGGGCATTGACGTCCAGTGTATCGTTGGTCTTTACCCGTATGATATGCCTGGAAAGGGTTTTGGGTAGCACTACTTTCTCAAAAATGGCCTCAGGGTAGCAAACCATGATCCGTTTATTGCCATCTGTACTGAAGCGGGTGAGGGTCTCGGTACGCAGCATAACATGGCTGTTGTTCAGCAGGCGGAAATTCTTCCTATTTTTATAGGACGACGGGAAATAATAGAGGTCGAGGGCTTCCGTCAGATTTTCGAGGGTATTATGGAAATAAGCGGCTTCTTCCGCATCATCGAGGATCACAAGGTGATTCAGTGCGGCTGCGGACGGGTGGCTGTAGACCGCTGCCAGAACGAATTGGGAGGAGCTGCCTGTGAGGCGGGTTAACCTGAGATTTGCAGGTTCAGGCATAGACAGCCTGTCCGCGATCGATTTGATCCGGGGGTTCTGAGAAAATTTGTCTAACAACACCTGCAAATTCATCTGTCCACCAACGATTTAACCTGTCCCCTTTAAGGTTTGCGAAGATAGTACAAACCTTTGCGCCACTCGATTGTATTTAATTGAATAAGCGTATAAATAATTTGAGATAAAGATTTAATTTGCCCCTTACTGATAAAGAACATGCAAAAAATAATTGTCCCCCTTATCTGTGGATTTCTACTCATCTCGGGCGCCTGGTTTCTGATCGACAGTGACCCGGCCACTCCATTTGAAAGAGACCATGAGCAGTACGAAGAAGAAGCAGGCAGTAAAAGAGCTTATTTTGAATGGTTTATCTCCCGGGACCCCAACACTGGTCAGATCCCGGAAGGCATCCGGGGCAGGGAGATAGACTGGGTAAAAACCGTTGGTTATCGTCGTTCCGGCATCCAGGGTATGCAGGTTAGTAACAGCTATGGCTCAGCAGGACCTTCCCAAAGGGGTGGCCGAACGAGGGCCCTGGCCTTTGACGTGAGATATAACGGCACTTCCAACCGCGTAGTGCTTTCCGGCGGCGTGCAGGGCGGGATCTTCCGAAGTGCCGATGGCGGCATTACCTGGGCCTTTGTGCATCCCCCTAATGAAGTCAGGAGTGTGACCTGCATAGCCCAGGATCCCAGGCCAGGCTCTCAGGATACCTGGTACGCAGGTACCGGGGAAGCGATTGGCTCGGCTTCCTACCCAAATGCGCTGGTTTTCGGTCACGGGATGTTCAAATCAACAGACAATGGTCTGACCTGGACCAAACTCGCGTCTACCGTGGGTGGTTCGAGTGAATTTTCCTATGATTCTGATTTTGACTTTACTACCAATATAAGTGTGCATCCCGGCACCGGGCATGTTTATGTGGCAGGCGGAGGAGGCTCGATCATAAGATCCAGGGACGGCGGAGCTACCTGGCAATATGCGATCAGAAACGCAAACCCATCCACCACTGTTGCCAATATTACAGATGTATTGATCAACAAAGCAGGAACCAGGCTCTATGCTGCCATCACCGGTATGAGCCCTGACAGGGCTAGTGCCGGAGTATGGACCTCCACTTCGGGTGACCCCAATACCTGGACCCGGATAGCGGGCGGCTCCCAGAACCAGCCTGATTCGGTTGCCGGCTGGAGGGCATATGACCCCCGCATGGCAGATGGCAGTGAGGCTGGCTGGGGTAGGATAGTTCTTGGATTATCGGCCAATGAAGACCTATATGTGCTGGTGGAAAACGCCAAAAAGGCCAGCAGCAGTGAATCAGAAGCAGACCTCTTCAAGGCGAACCTCAGTACTACGCCCATCACCTGGAGCCAAAATCTCGGAGGATCACTGGTTGCAAAAAGAAACGGCACCACGGACAACTTTTTTGCCACGCAGGGTGGTTACGATATGGAGGTCATTGGACATCCTACCAACAATAACATGATCTATGTTGGCGGTGTCACATTGATCAGATCCACCGATGGTTTTCAAACGCCTGCGAATTCCTATTTCATGGGGGGCAATATCGGCAGCCAGGTTTCATCAACCTATGATGATCCCGACAGGGTTTCACATGTTGATTACCATCGACTAAGGTTTGATCCCTCAAATCCAAATCGGATGATCGCTGCGTCGGATGGTGCACTGGCTGTTACGCCAAATGCTGCGGCAGCTAAGGTGTCATGGGAAAATGCCAGCGCGCAGATGCAAACCATGCAATATTACCATGTAGGCATAGATCCCCGTGTGAATACCAGAACATTCGTTGGAGGTACGCAGGATAACGCCACCAGCTTCCGCGACGCCGAAGGACTATTCACCGGGCAAGCCAAGGTGGATTCGAACGATCATTTCAGGGTGGTCGGGGGCGATGGCGGCCAGACTTTCTTATTTCGGAATGCCTCCAATCAACTCTATATGCTGGCGTCCGTGCAGGAACAGGTCATGTACCGCCTGGCATTATTCGGGAATGTCAGTCTTGATAATATCACCCCCAATAATATAAGCAAGGACAGGTTTATAACCTATTTCCACCTGGATGAAGACAATCCCAATAACCTGTATTTCCCTAGTAAAGACACGCTGTACAGAACCACATCACCCACAACCGTTTCACCTTCCACTTGGACCAGGGTGTCGGGAGTTGACCAGTTGCTGTCTGGAGAGATTTTTTCTTTGGCCACAACAAAAGGAATTTATACAGCAAACAATATGTTGTATATGGGTACGGCCAATGGAAAGATATTCCGGTTAAGGGATCCGGCTAATTCAACCACCGCAGCCCCAGTTGATATCACACCCAGCGGTATGCCGTCAAATGTTGTAGTGATCGACATCTCTGTTAATCCAAGAAACCATGATACCATCATGGCAGCCGTATCCAACTATAATGCGGTATCCCTGTACTGGACAGGAAATGCAACTGCTGCCATTCCAACCTGGCAGGCCGTGGAAGGAAACCTGAGTCTTCCATCTGTTAGAAGTTGTGAGGTGATAGCAACCACTTCCGGAGTGGAGTATTATGTGGGAACAACTGTGGGCCTGTTCAGCACAAGGACCATTTCCGATAACTCAACCAATTGGACAAGGGAAGATGGCGGACCAGGCGGGATGATGAACACGGGTGTCATACAGTCACTGGTCTCCCGATGGAGAGACAATACCCTGATAGTGGGTACACATAGCAATGGTATGTTTGTAACGAATGTCGGGGGTGCCATTACCGGCCCTACCGGCGTGAACGACCCAATCAGGGATGATAAGAACTTTATCGTTAAAGCCTATCCCACCATCGTCAACAACATCATCAGCTACCAGGCGGGAACGATGCTTAACGTTAGAAGTATCCAGGTTCAGGTTTTCAGCCTCGGAGGTCAGTTGGTCTACAACCAAACATCTCCCTACGGGAGTGGCCAGATAAACATGGGTGCATTACCCAGTGGACCTTACATCCTGACCATCACAAGTAACGACAGAAAATATCAATTCGTGCGAAGGTTCACCAAATCTTAACATCTGAAAGAGGACTGCGGTCCTCTTTTTTTATGCAATTAACTTTGAAAGATCATCTTGCTTATATGAAACCGATCATACTCATACTCAGCTTGCTTCTCGCCAGCGAACTAAGAGCCCAAAAACTCTACGCGTTTTCCCAACGGATCGTACCTGGAACCCGCCAGTCCATTATGGATAAGGATGGCAATGTAACCATGGGAAAAAGAAAAGAACACTGGACGCACCCGCTCTACCTCGAAATACCTGCTAGTAAGAAAATCAAAGTAACAGAAGTGTGGCTGAACGGAGAAAAGTATGCCTTTGATACCGCCACCGTGACTGGACCGATACTGGAAGAAACAGGATTATCCATTCCTGGCCGGACAGATAGAACGCTCATCCCCGAAACAAAAAATCAACTCCTGCAGATCATGCTGAGGGAAAAAATAAATGTAACGGATAAGCACAATCGAAAATTAACCGACCGGAAAAAAGTGGTAGTGTATTATACACGAAATGGTAAAAAATGCCATCTTTCAACGGACAATATCCAGGAGCTTCCCGAGATGCTGATGCAATAAATGTCATATCTTAACGAAAATTTTTTGAATGGCTGTTCAACCATGGCGTAAAGGGATCATTGCTTCAATTGCAGAAGAAGCACCCCTTACTCACCGGTTCCTCATCAAAGTTCCAGAGCTGGAATCTTTTGATTTCCTGCCAGGACAGTTTGTAACGCTTGATCTTCCTATTGGGGAAAAGAATTCAGAACGCTGGCGCAGCTATTCCATTGCCTCTGCACCCGACGGCACTAACTGTTTTGAACTGGTTATAGTGCGTGCTGAAGGCGGAAAAGGCACCGAATATATTTTTGATAATTGGACGTTAGGATCCGAACTCATTTTTCGTGGTCCCCAGGGAAAATTCGTTTTGCCGGAGCAGATCGATCGCGATCTTTTCCTCATTTGCACCGGCACTGGTATAGCCCCTTTCCGAAGTATGATCCACTATATCATCAGCCATCATGTTCCACATAAACGCATATTCCTCATCTTCGGATGTCGCAAGCAGTGCGACCTGCTTTACTATGAGGAGTTAAAAGAATTGGAATTAAAAGAACCCCGTTTCAAATACCTGCCGACCCTCAGCAGGGAAACATGGAATGGCGACTCCGGATATGTGCATGACATTTATAAAAAACTGTTGGCTGATAAACCCGATGCATACTTCTTTCTTTGCGGATGGAAGAATATGATCAATGATGCCCGCATATCCATACAGGAACTGGGATACGATAAGAAAGATATTCATTTCGAACTTTACGGGTAATCCTGCAACTGTGTTTGTTATTTCAAAGATCATAGGATTTCTGCTAGACCCATTCCTTTGGATCCTGCTGCTGGTGGCCGCATACTTTTTGGTGAGAGATGATGTACATAAAAGAAGATTGAGATCAGCGGCCATCATACTCTTCCTGTTCTTTTCAAACTCCTTCATCATAGACAATATCTGGGCGAAGTATCAATGGAAAGCTGTTCAGCTGAATACTACATTTCAAACAGGAATTCTGCTGGGTGGAATGGCAGGTTACGACGAAAGCACGAACCAGGGATTTTTCGGGTCCGCTTCAGACCGATTTATCCAGGCGGCCAGACTATATCATACAGGACAGATCAAAAGAATACTGGTTACCGGAGGCAATGCCATTTTTGTGAAGCAGAAGGGTTACAACGAAGCAGATTTTATTGCAAAAAATCTCGAAGAGCTCAAAGTGCCGCGGGAACATATCCTGCTGGAAAAAAGGGCACGGAATACCATTCAGAATGCGGCCTTTAGCAAACAGATCCTTGATTCTTTGGGAAACAGCAGCAGCTTGATCATTACTTCTGCGATCCATATGCCCAGGGCCATGAAAGTATTCGAAAAGGCGGGAATGGCAGTAGCGGCATTCCCGTGTAATTACCGGATACTGCAAACCGATACTGAATTCACTTGGAAGAGCCTGATCCCTTCCCAGGAGGCTTTCAACCAATGGACTTTAATCCTGAAGGAATGGGTTGGGCTGATCCAATTAGCGAATTAGCGGATTCCTTTGCCAATCGAACATTTTTAGAGCTTATAAGGAGGACGAATTCGCCAATCCCTCAATCCGTCAATCCTCTCAGCCAATCTTTACTAGATCCTTGATTTGACTGATAGGTATACGCTCCTGCTTCATCGTATCCCTGTTTCTGATGGTAACGGTATTGTCTTCCTTCGTTTGATGATCTACAGTAACACAGAATGGGGTTCCAAGGGCATCCATTCTTCTATAGCGCTTTCCGATGCTATCCTTCTCCTCATAGAAGCAATAGAAATCCTGGCGGCAATCCTTGATGATATCCCTCGCGATCTCCGGCAAACCGTCCTTCTTGGTCAAAGGCAACACCGCCAGTTTGATGGGAGCCAGTTTGGTTGGAAGCCGCAGCACTACCCTGCTATCTTCCGAGCCATCCTCTTTAGTCCACTTCTCCTCTGTATATGCGTGGCTAAGAGCCAAAAGGAACATGCGGTCCAGACCAATTGAAGTTTCCACTACATAGGGAACGTAATTCTGGTTGATCTCAGAATCGAAATACTGCATCTTCTTACCGCTATACTGCTGATGGCTCGACAAATCAAAATCTGTTCGGGAATGGATGCCCTCCACCTCCTTCCAACCAATCGGGAACTGGAATTCAATATCCACAGCAGCATCTGCATAGTGAGCCAGTTTGGTATGATCGTGGAAACGATACATGTCCGCCGGAAAGCCCAGGGACTGGTGCCATTTCATCCGCTCTTCCTTCCAATAGGCAAACCACTCTTTCTGGGTGCCGGGCCTGATGAAAAACTGCATTTCCATTTGCTCAAACTCACGCATGCGGAAAATGAACTGCCTGGCAACGATCTCGTTCCTGAATGCCTTACCCACCTGCGCAATGCCGAAGGGTATCTTCATACGGGCCGTCTTTTGAACATTCAGGAAATTGACAAATATCCCTTGTGCCGTTTCAGGCCTGAGATAAATAAGATCAGAATCTTCGGCTACACTTCCCAGTTGGGTAGAGAACATCAGGTTAAACTGCCTTACATCTGTCCAGTTCACTGTACCGCTGGCGGGGCAGGGAATTTTGTTCTCTTCAATCAGAAGCTTCAACCTGCCCAGCTCATTCGCTGCCAGCAGTTTGTCCATCTCGGCAACCAGATGTTCGGCCTGTTCCACCTTGCCGGCCTTAGCGAGCTCATCAGCAAATCCTTCGATCAAATGGTCTACGCGATAACGCTTCTGGCTGTCTTTATTATCAATCATCGGATCGCTGAAATTATCAATGTGGCCCGAAGCTTTCCATGTGGTTGGATGCATGAAGATGGCAGCATCAATGCCCACAATGTTATCGTGCATCCGCGTCATCTCGTTCCACCATGCATCCCGGATATTTCTTTTTAACTCACTCCCCCAGGGGCCATAGTCGTACACGGCACTAAGACCGTCATAGATCTCACTCGAAGGAAAAACAAATCCGTATTCTTTAGCATGCGAAATGATCGCCTGGAATTTATTGTGGTCTGTCAATAACATGGTGCAAAATTAATTATTAGAGAGAAAGGGCGGACAGTGGTTATCGGTTTATTTCAGTTTATCATTGTTTTTGTGCCGGTCACTGTCGCGGCTCGTTTTCTTCCCGAAGTTTTTCTCCAGGGCTTCTGTCAAATTCACACCAGTTTGATTGGCCATACAGATCAATACAAACAATACATCGGCCATTTCATCACCCAGATCTGCATTGTTATCTGATTCCTTGTACGACTGGTCCCCGTACTTTCTGGCCATCAGCCTGGCTAACTCGCCCACCTCCTCCGTCAGAATGGCCATATTGGTAAGTTCACTGAAATACCTCACACCCGTGGTGGTGATCCATTCGTGTACCCTTGCCTGTGCATGATCGATCGTCATTTTATTCTTTTTGTTTTGAATCGATATAAATGGTGACCGGGCCGTCGTTCATCAGGCTTACTTTCATATCAGCGCCAAAAACGCCTGTCTGGATGGACCGTTGCAGTTCAGCCCCAAGGGCTGCAATCATTTTCTCGTACACCGGGATCGCAAAATCCGGCTTGGATGCCCGAATATAGGAGGGCCTGTTCCCCTTTCTTGTAGCGGCATGAAGGGTGAACTGGCTGATCAGCAATATATCTCCCCCCGTGTCTTTCACCGAAAGGTTCATGACCCCTTGCTCATCGTTAAAGATCCTGAGGTTCACGATCTTAGCGGCGAGCCATTGGACATCTTCATCCGTATCCGCATCTTCTATTCCGAGCAAAAGCAGCAGGCCTGAGCCAACCTCTCCCCTGACAATACCGTCTACCTTGACTGAAGCTTCCGAAACGCGTTGAATGACCACCCTCATATGAAATCAGCCAGTGAAATTGTAATTTTATGTGATGAAGATAGACATAAGCCGTGAATTGGAATTTCGAACGGCAAGAAGCGGGGGTAAGGGCGGTCAGAACGTCAACAAGGTGGAGACCATGGTGGAAGGCTTATTCCATGTTGAGAGATCTGCGATGCTGACGGATGAACAAAAGGCATCCGTATTGCAGAAATACGCTAAATTGATCACTAACGACGGCTTCATCGCCTCCAGGTCACAGGCAACCCGCTCACAGTGGCATAACAAGTTGCTGGTCATTGAAAAACTAAATGCGCTCATCAATCAGGCCCTCGAAAAAAAGAAGGCCCGCATATCCACCAAACCCACTAAACGATCACAGGAGAAAAGGATCGATCACAAGAAAAGACGATCAGATGTGAAATACATGAGAAAAAAAGTTGGCAGACATGAATACTAATTTTAAAATCCTGATCTACGCCCTTTTATTTGTGGGCGTCATTGGCAGTTGCCAGAAAGACAACAGCAGCGAATCCGACACATCGCCGGTTACTATTCGTTTTTCCCTGATGGCTTACGGCTCACCCATTGACACAGCCTTTCAGTATACCAATTTCGGCGGGGAGAAATTTAACGTCAGCAGTTTCAAATTTTATATTGCCGCCATTGAATTTGCCAATTCTACTACGAGTGTTTCTGAAAAGAATACCTATCATCTCTTGGACCTTGCACAACCCGCATCGCAGCAATTTAATGTGCGTTTGAAAACAGGCAAATACGACAAGATCAATTTCATATTGGGGGTTGACAGCACCCGCAATGTAAGCGGTGCACAAACGGGGGCACTTGACCCAACCAACGGCATGTTCTGGACATGGAACACCGGATATATTTTTGCGAAACTGGAGGGAAGGTCTCCCGCTTCCGCGGCGCCATTCCAGAAACTAACGCACCATATCGGAGGTTTCCGAACGGGCGAGAATGCCATCAGGAAAATCACCCTGGCCATGCCCTTCGAGATCGGCAGGGCTAAGGAACTGGTCATCAATGCCGATGTTCAAAAATGGTTCGACGGCCCACATCAAATCTCCATCGCATCAAACGCTTCAGTTATGTCTCCCGGAGGAGTTGCGCTGAAGATCGCCGACAATTACGCCAGTATGTTCTCCGTTAATAAGGTAGTGAACCCTTGAAAAAACTGATCTCCATACTAACCGTGTTTTTGTTTACCTGCGGCATCCTGATCGTGGATGCCTGCAAGAAAACAGACTCCGCCTACGCAACTACACCTCTTGTAATATTGGTTCCTGAGGGATTTCCCGCCCTGGCCGACACGTACAAAAACAACCCCATCACCCGGGAAGGGTTTGAGCTGGGCAGAAAACTGTTCTACGATGGCAGGCTTTCTGCAGACGGTAATTTCCCCTGCGCATCCTGCCACCAGCAATTTGCGGGCTTTGCCACGCTGGACCACGACTTAAGCCATGGCTTTAACAACCAGTTCACTACCCGAAATGCGCCCGGATTGGCAAATCTGGCATGGTATAAAGAGTTTCACTGGGACGGGGGGATCAATCACCTCGAGGTTCAGCCGCTAGCACCCATTACAGCATCAAATGAAATGGCAGAAACCGTTGAAAATGTTGTCCGGAAGTTAAAAGCAGATGCGGACTATAAGGACATGTTCAAAAAAGCATTTAACAGCAATGAGATCAATTCGCAGCAGATGCTCAAAGCCCTATCCCAGTTCATGGGCATGATGGTATCCGCCAACAGTAAATACGATAAAGTAAAAAAAGGTCAGGAAACATTCACCAGTGCAGAACAAAGAGGCTACCAGCTTTTTATTCAAAAATGCAACAGCTGTCACCGGGAACCGCTGTTCACCGACCAGAGTTACCGCAATACAGGCATTGCCATGAATTCTGTGCTGAAAGATGTAGGCCGAATGGGCATCACGAAGAAGCCGGAAGACTCCTTGAAATTCAAAGTACCTACCCTAAGAAATCTATTTTTAACAGGGCCTTACGGGCATGATGGAAGATTTTTTTCTGTAGGAGCGGTTCTTGATCACTACCGTTCGGGAGTCATCAATGGCCCTACGACTGACCCTCTGGTCAGGAACAGAATCCGGATCGACGATTTTGAAAAAGCCGATCTGACTATTTTCCTGAGAACGCTAACAGACACCAGCTTCGTAAAAGATAAGCGCTTTTCCCAGCCTTGAAATTGATGGGTTTACCTGGTTGTACAAACAAGCGTTTGGTGCAGCCTTAATCCTTTTTGCCTTTTCCAGCTTTCTCAATCAACTCAGCCAATGCCGTTTTCTTCGCTTCTAACTCTGCCTGAAGATTGATCTGATCCTGCTTGAGTTTCTCAATATCTTTATCGAGGTCAGCCCTCTTTTTCTCGAGCTTGCTCTGATTGTCCAACATTCCGCTCAACTTCTTTTCCGCCTTCTTGACCTCTTCTTCCTGCTTGGCTTTCACAACGCTGAAGTCGTGCTCATCCAGCGCAGGGGCTATCCCTCCAAGTACGGCTCCTGTACCCAGTCCGGCTCCAGCTGCTATGGCTGCATGGGAAGACGTTCTGCTTTCCGGCGCCTCGCCAGGCTCGGTCAGGATAATATATATCTTGCTTTCATTCTTGCCGTCCTTAACCACCTTGTAATAAACATCCCCGGATTTAGCTCCGAGTTGGTCCATCTTTACATTTGGCGCTTCATAAAAGCCATTCTTCTCTTTCACTTTCACCCCTTTCTTCTGGAACATTTCTTTGAGGCCATCTTCAACCTGATCGGCAGGGTAGGGAACATCAAAAACGGTCGCATCCTGCTCGGTTTTCTGGTACTTGACCTTGCCAGGATACTGTCGGCTTGCTTTCTGAGCGGCGAGTTGCAGGGAGAACAGGCAAAGAACAAGGAGTATTACAAAGGAATTTTTCATATTGCTATACTTTTATAGACACAATGTACCTTAGAAGATGTACGGAGCATGTAAATTTGAAGAATTGAAACAAGTTTGTACACATAACTCTACATTTATCTTCAAAGCATATCCTATTTGAGCAGCATAAAAAACCTTGCTTCACAGACCTTTTGGTATGGATTCAGCAGCATTTTCGGAAAGTTCCTGAACTACCTCCTGACGCCGTTACTCACTGCTATTTTTGCGTCCCAGAAATATGGGGACATTTCGATCCTTTTCGCTTCAGCAGCATTTCTGCAAGTGGTGTATTCCTATGGGATGGAAACCAGCTATTTCAGGTTTAACAATTTGTACCCGGAGAAAGAAGTTTACAGTACAGGGCTCAGCACGCTGGTAGCTACCACGGTGCTATTCACCGCCGTTCTCTTTATCCCGGTTCAGTCGCTCGCGAATTATATGAAGATCGGAAGCCATCCGGAGTATATCAAATGGGTTCTGCTCATCGTGGCACTGGACACCCTGACCGTGCTGCCATTTTCGAGATTGAGGTTCCAGGGACGGCCAAAAAGGTTTGCCATGATCAAGATCCTGAATATCCTGATCAATGTGGGCCTGGTGGTATTCTTTCTGGTTTACTGTAAAGGCCAGCATGAGAAAGGGGCAGAGAACGTCTTTGCGCACATGTATGATCCGGCTATTGACATAGGCTATATTTTCATTGCCCAACTCGTGGCCAGTGCGGTTACGCTGCTATTGCTCTGGAAAGAGTTCAGTTCGTTCACGTTCACCTGGAACAGCAAACTGATGCGGGAGATCCTCATCTACTCCTCTCCCCTCGTTATTGTAGGTCTTGGGGGAATGGTCAACGAAACGATCGACAGGTTCATGATCACTTCTTTGTACCCCGGCACATCCGATGAGGCCCGCTCTGCAAATGGCATCTACAGCGCGAACAGTAAGCTGGCGATCATCATAACGTTATTCATTACTGCTTTTCGAATGGGGGCCGAGCCGTTCTTTTTTAAGCATTCTGCGGAAGAAAATGCACCCCGCACCTATGCGAGGGTGATGAAATTCTTCGTGATCACCTGCTGCCTGTGCTTTCTGATGGTCATGTTATTTTTAGACGGGTGGAAATACTTCATGAGCGTCGGCAAGCATCCGGAATACATGGAGGGCCTGAAGGTGGTGCCGTTGCTCATGCTGGGGAAGATCTTCCTGGGGGTCTATTACAATTTATCCATCTGGTACAAACTCACTAACCGGAATATGATGGCAGCCTATGTGACCATTGCAGGTGCGGCCATAACGATTCTCATTAACTGGCTATTCATACCCCGATTTGGTTACATGGCCTGTGGTGTAGCCAGTCTGGTCTGTTATGGGTTCATGATGGCAGTAAGTTACAGGCTGGGGCAGAAACATTACCCCGTTCCGTACGCCTGGAAAAAACTACTGGCGTATATCGTGATCTGCGTACTGCTGTTTTTAGTCCACCAGTTGTTTAGGCATTACTCTCCCAATATCTGGCTCACCCACGGCTTCGGGGTTTTGCTGTCGCTCGCATTTATTGCGTTTGTCGCAAAAATCGAGAAACATGAATTAGCGAAGATACTATCCAATTGACTCATTGGCTCTTTCTGAAATGCCGGCAGATCGTACTGTCTGATACCCCTCGAATTAAGGATGGTTTAATGAGCCAATAAGCTAATTAGCCAACTTCACGAAGGGATTCGTCCTTTTTTCTGTTCCAACCTTTGTTGGTTCGCCATGGCCTGAATAAACGACTGTTTCGTCTGGCAGGGTATATATCTTTTCCCGAATGCTTGCTGAAAGGGTCTCGAAATCGCCCAACGGCAGATCTGTTCTTCCAATACTGCCCTGAAAAAGCACATCCCCACTGATCACAAAGCCCTGCATTCCGGCATAGAAACTAATGCTCCCGGGCGAATGACCCGGCGTGAACAGCACGTTCAGTGGATCACCATCAAGACCTGTGATATCACCTTCTTCAAGGTATTCTACGTCTCCCGCATAGGAGTCGAACGGAAGATTCCACATCACCCCGGCTACCGGCGCATAATCCAACACCTGCTTTTCCAATCTATGTATCTTGGGTTTCAGGCCCCATTTCTCAGCAACAAATTTATTTCCGAATACATGGTCCAAATGACAATGGGTATTGAGTAAGAGCCTGACGGCCAGCCCCTCAGAAGCAATATAGGCTTCCAGGTGTTGCTCCTCCTGTTTACCATAGCAGCCGGGGTCGATAATAATGGCTTCTTTTTTGTTGTTCGTTAACACATATGTATTTTCCTGAATCGGACTGAATTTGAAAATTTTAACGTTGTACATTGGGACTCTTTTATAGGCTAAAAACCTTAATTTTAGTATAATTATAGCTCATTTCAGAAGAATTGCAGAGGATTCTAGAAACATCAGACTATGCGAAAAATTTTCAGACTTGTTTTTGTACTCCTAATCATATCCACCGGTTCATTCGCACAGGTCAATTCTGTTGAGTTTGGAAAGAATAGGGTCCAGTATAAAAAGTTCAATTGGAGGTATTATCAAACAAGAAATTTCAATACTTATTTCAATCAGGGTGGACTGGCATTGGGAAAATTTGTTGCCCAAGTGGCAGAAGAGGAATTACCGCAGCTGGAAGAGTTTGTTGAGTATGGTCTGCAGAGAAGGGCAAACCTCGTGGTCTACAACAGCTTTTCCGATATGAAACAATCAAATATCGGGATTGGGATTGAATGGCAGAATACAGGTGGCGTTACTAAGCTCGTCAATAATAAAGTAGTTATTTATAATTCCGGAGACCTCAATAATGTGCGTATCCAGGTACGTCAGGGGATTGCCAAAGTATTGGTAGATAATCTGCTTTTTGGTGATGACCTTGGTGAATTTGCCGGGAACGCAGCTTTGCTCGATCTTCCACAATGGCTGATCGACGGATATGTTGCCTATGCCGGAGAACCGTGGAGTGCAAAACTGGACGACCAGCTGAAGTCTGAACTATTGTCCGGCGAATACAAAAACTTCTATCACTTCGCATTCAAAAAACCTGAACTCGCGGGCCATGCCTTCTGGCGCTTTGTAGCCGACAACTACCGGAAAGACAACGTCACTTATTTTCTATACCTCTCCCGCATCTACAAGAGCCTGAATTCAGCATCCATGAGGGTGACCAAGAAGAAGTTCAAGGAACTGCTCGCAGAATTCATGGAAAAAGAAACGGATAAATACCAGGCAGATCTGAAAGGCCGGCGGAACCAGCCGAGGGGAAATGTTGTGGCCATTGAAGAACTCAAAAAAGATGTTGATTATTACAGGTTTCAGGCCAACCCGATCCCCAGAAATAATAAATACGCTATGGTACAATACCGGAAGGGTATTTACCGCGTGATACTTGACGATCCCGCCGAAAAGAGAAAGACGCTGTTAAAGGCCGGTATCCTTAATCGGCAGGCCGAGATAAATCCTAATTATCCAATCATGGCATGGGATCCCAAGGGCTCTATGCTTCTCGTGATATATCCTGAAGAAGGAAAGATCAGGATGTTCGTTTACGATCTGGTCAAAAAACTGAAATTGAATAAGCAGGAAATAGAAGGATTTCAGCTGATCCAGGATGCCAAGTATATGCTCAACAACAATACACTGGTGATGAGCGCAGTCAAGAACGGGCAATCAGACATCTTCACCTACAATATCAAAGACAGGACAGTGACCCAGGTCACCAATGACGTGTATAGCGATATTGATCCTTCTTTTGCAGCATTCCCCAACAAAACCGGTATCCTGTTCTCATCTAACAGGCCATCAGGGAATGCTTCACGTGCAGATACGGTTGTGCCATCCCGTTATAGATACAATATTTTCATGGTTGACAATAATGTCAAAAGTGATTATCGCCAGATCACCATGCTGAGCAACATGAAACAGAGTGATGCACGGTATCCGCTACTTTACAATGTAAATCACTTCACCTTTGTAAGCGAAGAGAACGGAATAGGAAACAGATATGCCGGTTTTTTTACCACTAAACGCGCTGGACTTGATACCCTGTACCTGGTAGGCGATGAGATCCTCAGAAATCCTGCTCCAAAAGAACTCGACTCTACACTGAAAGTATGGGAGAAAAGCGAACCGGACTCAGTTGGCTATATTTCAATCACGTCAGACAGCTCATACGTATTTCCGCTGACCAATTACCAGAGTGGACTGCAGGAAACCCGGGGCGCCGGAGACAATAATCTCGTGAGCGAAGTGCGGCGGGAGGGTGATCTCAAGTTTTTGTATAAGCTCAGGATAGACGATAACCTGCTCAAAAGAAGGAACGTTAACGCCAGGCCTACAGAATACATGAAGAAAGTACTCGAACAGGAAAGGATCGCGAAGGGTCTGGCCATGGTGTACGATGGTGAAAAAGGTAAGGAAAGAATTGCCCCGCCGTTGGATACATCGAGAGTGCAAGACACCTTCCAGACAGAATTTGAACACGATTCAACGGCTTCCGTGATCGCGCAGGAGCAGCAGGATTTCAAGAGACAGAATCCACTCGCGCAGGCTAAGATCTACGATTATACCAGGCGCTTCTCTTCAGAGTATATCGTGAGCGGTTTCAATAACCAGGTACTGGTCAACCGCTTTCAGCCTTATGCTAATGGCGCAGGGCCCGTTTTTCTTTCGAACGCGGACATCCTCAATGGCATCATCCGACTCGGCACTTCTGAGCTGATGGAAGACATGAAATTTACTGGAGGTTTCAGGATCGCAACCAACCTGCAGGATGTTGACTACCTCGTACAGTTCCAGAACCTTAAGCGAAGGCTGGACTGGGGCTTAACATACTATCGATCGACATTGAACAACTTCCCCATTTTTGACTTTAATGATGAACCTGTAAAGGCCTCCCTTACCAATAAGCTGTACTCCAATTTATACCAGTTGAACTTTGCCTGGCCGTTGGACGAAGTACGGAGCCTTCGGGCAACCCTGGGGTACAGGAACGACAGGGTAGTGATCAAAACCAATGCGAACTACCCGCCTGCTTTACAGATCCCTGATACGGTATTGAATTATGCATTGGTGAGGTTCGAATGGGTGCACGACAATACCCTTAATCCTGCCCTTAATATCTGGAATGGTTTCCGTTATAAATTATGGACTGATATCAATGCAAAAATAAATAATGAGCAAACAACAGGCAGATATACCTTCAACATTGGTGGTGATGCCCGGTATTATTTCCCGATTTACAGGAACCTCATCTGGGCAGGCCGGGCGGCATTTGATGCATCCTGGGGAAACCAAAAGATCGTCTACTACCTCGGTGGGGTAGACGGGTGGATCGCTCCTAAATTTAATAATGCAAACAGGCCGGCACCAGACCAGACCTATGCCTTCCAGTCTCTCGCACTGAATATGCGCGGCTTCAAACAGAACGTGGCTAACGGCAACAATGCAGTTGTCTTGAATAGCGAATTCAGGTTGCCCGTATTCACCACGTTCTTTAACAGACCCGTCAACAATGCATTCCTCCGCAACTTCCAATTAGTACAGTTCACTGATCTGGGTACGGCATGGAACGGCCAGTTCAATGGTATCCAAAGGCCGAATGTAGTCTATGGCAATCCTCCGGTGCAGATTAACATCAAAACAGGCGGCGTTGGTCCTTTTGTGGGCGGCTACGGATTCGGAGCCAGAAGTACGTTGCTTGGATATTTCCTGAGGGTTGACGCTGCCTGGACCATGGATGGCTTCTTCAGTGGCAAGCCGATTTGGTATTTCGCGATGGGGTTAGACTTTTAGAATTGACGGATTGGCGGATTAGCGGATTTATGAATTAGGTCAAAATTGCCATATTCTAACTTAATGCAGCCATCCGTCAATTAGACAACCCGCTAATCCGCCAATCCTTTGTATTTTCGCACCCATGAATTTGATGGCAATAAGAGCCAGTACCCTTTTTCTACTAACCTTCCTGATCATACTTACGGCCTCAGCCCAGGTCAGGATTCTTAGAGGTGTAGTCAAGGATACGCATAGTGACGAACTCATCCCCTTTGCCTCTGTTCAATTTTCAAAGTCCACATTCGGAAAGCTTACCGACTCAGCTGGAAAATTTACCATAACACTGAACAAGTGGCCGTCTGATACCCTGATCATTTCTTATGCAGGTTTTGAAGACAAAAAAATCCTCATAGACACTTCCCTGTATGAGATCGATCTGGCGGTTGCCATGGAAAGAGGAAGGCCGGTTGGCGAAGTGGTGATAAAAAGTAAAATCAACCGCGGTTTGATGCTGTGGAAAAAGATCGTACGGAATAAACCCAATAACAACAGGTCAAGGTTTAATAATTATTCTTACGAACTCTATAATAAACTCGAGATCGATATCAACAAGGTAAATAAAGAACAACTGCAAAAAGGTTTCCTTCCTCCTAAACCATTCAAGTTCGTCCTGAATAACATCGATACCGCCTCTGAAGAAAACCCGATACTCCCCATTTACCTGACAGAAACGATCTCCGACTACTTATACCAAAGCGATCCCAAGAGGACAAAAGAAGTGATCAAGGGTAATAAGACCATCGGTATTAAAAATGAAAGTTTTTCCAGGCTCCTGGGAGGAATGTACCAGAACATAAATGTTTACAATAATTTTATTCCTGTATTTGACCTTGAATTCATAAGCCCCATAAGCGATAACGGAGACAATTACTACACATACAAAGTACCTGATACACAGTTTGTAGCAGGCAAACGATACTTCCACTTTGTTTTCTATCCGAAAAGGAAAGGAGAAAATACTTTTCAGGGCGATGCCTGGATAGCCGATTCAAGTTTCGCGGTTCAGAAAATGAACCTGAGACTATCCCCTACGGCAAATGTGAACTTTGTTGAGAAGTTATCTATGGTACAGGAATATCAACTGGTGAGCGATTCCATTTGGTTTTTGTCCAAGGACAAGTTCATTGTGGACTTTTCACTGATCGGAAAAAAAAGCATCAATTTTATTGGCCGAAAAACCACCACCTATAAAGACGTCGCTATCAATAGTCCGCAAGTAGAGAAAGCCCTGGAAGGAGAGCAGCTAAGGGAGGCCATTGTGATGACTAAAGGAGCAACAGGGCAAACGGAAGACTACTGGAAGGAAAACAGGCATGAAGAACTGAATACCAACGAGCAGAAGATCTATGCCACAGTGGATACCCTGTTGAAGATGCCGGAGTTCCACAAACTGAAAGAGCGCCTGTATTTCCTCGGTTCGGGCTACAAGAATATTGGGAATCTCGAGATCGGCCCATGGTTTAACTGGATCAGTGGTAATATATATGAAGGTTTCAGGGTAAGATTTGACCTGGGAACCAATACCAAATTCAGCAAGAAACTTTACCTGCATGGGTATCTTGCCTATGGTTTTGAAGACAAGGGCATCAAAGGAATGGCCGAAGCCAAGTACATGTTCTCGCGGAATCCACGAAGCTACCTGCATGTGATCTTCAAAGATGATATCGATTATGGGCAGACGTACTACGACGAGATAGGGTACGACAACATCTTTGCACTGGCGATAAGGAAGTCGCAGGTTCCCATAAAACTAATCCGGATCAAGGAGCAAGAAATCAACTACCTGAAAGAGTGGAAAAACGGCTTTTCCATTAAATCCACTTTACACCGACAGACCTATAACCCCTTGATCAATTTGCCTACGAAAGATAACTACACGAGTGAATCCGGTGAGATCTTCAATACATTCGAGGCATCTGTTAAGTTCAGGTTTGCTTACCTGGAAAAATATCTCGAAACCAGCTTCAGTCGTGTTACCATGGGGTCCGACCTGCCGATCATAGAAGCCCGGATCACAAAAGCTTTCGCCGGCATTCTGAATAGCAGTTATGACTACACCAAAGTGGGATTCAATGTTTCAGACTTCACCGACATCCCTCCCATAGGAAATATCTACTGGAGCGTTTTCGCTGGTAAAACTTTCGGTGTCGCCCCTTACATGTTTCTTAATATAGCGCCGGGTAACGAGATCTACTATTACAATAAGTATGCTTTCAACTTGATGAACCGTTACGAGTATATCAATGACCGTTATGCAGGCCTGATCTTTGAACACAACATAGGAAGCGGAATCTTTAAACTTGTCCAGCCCCTGCGGTTTCTCAAATTCAGGCAATTCTGGAATGTGAAGATGCTCATGGGCGGACTCAGTGATGAAAATAAAGCCCTGAATTTCACCAACGGTCATCCATTTTCAACGCTTGAAGGAAAGCCCTACATGGAAGTGGGTACTGGTATTGACAACATCTTAAAGTTTTTCCGACTCGATCTGGTCTGGCGTCTCATGCCCACCCCCCTGCCCCAGGAACAATACAGAAAATTTGGCGTTTTTGGCAGCTTTAGAGTCGGCTTTTAGGATTGGCGAATTTTCGAATTAACGAATTAGCCCATTGAGCCGCTTCTCGTTTACTACATTCCGATTACCTTTCTCCATCTTATGATCGAACATCGCCTCGGTATAAGTGAGGGTGATCACTGCATGTTTGCATTTTGAGATCAGGATTTGGGGATAGACATTGGTCAGCACTCCCTGATCAAGTAACAGGCTGGTTTTTGTTTTTGGCGGGAACTGCCAGAAAAAAGATGTTGAAACCGGGGTCTGTTTCAGGTATCCGGTTCGCTCTGCAGAAAACTCCAGTTCCAACTCAATTGCCCGTGGTATGGAGCGGGGAACCAGTTGCCAGTTGCCGTCTATGCCATCAGTTCTCGGCTTGGCGGGGTACCACAAAGCAACTTTGCATTGCGCCACCGCAAATGGGTTCCATCTTCCCTTTCATGATCCCATGGGTAACGGTTTCCGTCTACACTTTCCCCGGAGGTGACTGCCACATAGGAACGAAGCGCCCCCCGGTCGACAGGGAGGGGTTGACAAGAGGAATCCATGATCACCTTCCAACCTTCACCGGTATTTATTGGGAACTCGGTTTCACTATTTCCCTGAAGTAAAAAAGCTGTTTCATAGCTGGTTTGGACATAGGCCCGGTATTCGCTGATGTTCCAAACGGTAGCGGAAACAATGTTTTTTTCCTTTTTTCAGGAATGCGGCCATACCTAGGTTTCGAAATGCCAGGGAGCAGGATCACTTCGGGCAGGACCAAAATATACCATACTGACATTGACAAACGATCTGAAAAAGTTGTCACCGGTCACATGCAAAATGTACGAAAGCGGAATCGCTTCCATATCGATTTTTTTTGCGGAAATGATATACTCCAAAGCCATTAGGCATCGCTGTAGGATAAAAGATCCTCCTGGCTGTCCAGAGAACACGTGCTTCCACTGTTATTGTGGACGATGGCTGGGCAGAGAAGAATGCTGCGAGAGCGAAATGATGACCAGAAAGGCAAACAGCGTCTTCATCCTTTACATTTTAAAGGAGGTAATTTAGAAAATCTGCACCAATAATTATACCTGAGCTTTATTGGCAAATGCGGAGGGCATCCGGCCGGTTGCTTTATAAAAGGCCCTGTAGAAAGTGGAGCGGGAGTTGAAGCCGGAGCGGTACGCCAACCCTTCCAGCGTATATAAGGTTGCATCGGGCTCATCCATCAGCCCCTGCATATGCGCAATGCGGTACTTATTGACAAAATCATTAAAATTCATTCCATATTCCCGGTTAATAATATAGGAGAGATAGGTGTACGTGATACTAAGATCCTCCGCCAGATTGCGAAGGGAATATCCGTGTTTAAGATAGGGTTTAGCTGTTTCGAAATGTTCCTGAATGGCCATCAGGATCATATCGCGTTTTTCCTGGGTTAGCTGGTAGGCGATCATCTTATTCTCATTTAGTTAGTTTCCACTAATCAAAGTGGGTGTTGCACGACTATCTTAAGAAGTCAAGGGTTACATCTTCATAAGTAGTAATCATTCATTAATCAACACCTCTTTTGTCTAATCTTTTCGAGAACAAAAGTCTACTTATTTAGATCACTTAAAATTAAAGGAAACTGCTGCATCAGGAAGCCTGCATTTGTAAATTTATCATGATTAAATCCCATTAATTTACATATTTGGATTTGGGGACAGCCAAATGATACCCACTAAGTGGTATTATTATTTTTATTTATTATATATAAAATGATGAAATGCATTTACGGGTTGCAGCAATCCAATATCATGTCGCATGCATCATGCAGTATCTCGTCTGGGATCATCAGAGATGGGGCGATCCTCATACAATGTGGGGCGAATAAAAACCAGTCTGTGAATACCCCCTTTTCCACACAGCGGTCGATGATCATCTTGTTCTCCTCAAAAGAAGAAAAAACGACAGACATGAGCAGACCTGCGCTTCTTACCTCCCGGATTCTTTCATGTTTCAATCTGCGGGTAATGAGGGCCGACTTCCCCTCTACTTTCCGGATCGCATCACCTTCTGACAATATTTTCATCGAGGCAAGTCCTGCTGCGCAACAAACCGGATGTCCACCGAAGGTGGTGATATGTCCAAGCACGGGATCTTGCATCAATCTAGCCATCATATCATCTGAGGCGATAAATGCGCCGAGTGGCATTCCTCCGCCCAATGCTTTTCCAAGCAACAGGATGTCGGGAATGATGCCGTATTGTTCAAAGCCCCATAATGTGCCGGTTCTCCCAAATCCTGTTTGGATCTCATCCAACACCAAAAGCGCTCCCATGTCAGTGCATTTCGCCCGAAGGGCCTGCATCCAGGCCAGGGAAGGCTTGTTTACTCCTTTTTCAGCCTGAACGGTTTCTGCAATCACCATTGCAGTATGGGCAGTGATCCTGTCCAGGGCTTGGAAACTCCCATACTCCTCATGGTCCACCCCGGGTAAAAGAGGCCTAAAGGCATTGCGCCAATATTCATCTCCCATCACGCTCAGGGCTCCCTGCGTTGAGCCGTGGTAGGAGTCTTTGAATGACAGGATCCCAGTTCTTCCCGTGAAGCGTTTTGCCAATTTCATGGCGCCTTCCGTTGCCTCCGATCCTGAATTGGTAAAATAAACAGAATTAAGCGTTGAGGGCAACTGGCCAACGAGGCAGGTTGCATACTCAACCTGTGGTGATTCCACTAACTCCCCGTAAACCATAAGGTGCAAATACTGATCTGCCTGATCCTTGATCGCCTGGACCACCTTTGGATGCCTGTGGCCAGTGTTGCATACGCTGATTCCCCCGATCATGTCTATATACTTTTTCCCGGAGCGGTCCCACATAAACGAACCCTCGGCCTTAACGATCTCCAGCCCAAGCGGGGCAGGGGAAGTCTGGGCAACATGCTTTAGAAATAACTGGCGCTGGGTCATTTGCAATTGGCGGATTACCGAATTGGCGGATTGACGGATTCTTGACTCTGCCGGGTCGCCTACTTCGGTTGTTTGTCAAAATTAATGCTTTGCAAACAGGAATGCATGGCAAACTAATGAGAGAAATTAGCCAATCTGTCAATTCGTCAATTCGCCAATCCGTTAATCCGCTAAACCCGAAGTAAATTAGCCCCTAAATAAAAAATATGGCTACGATCCTGCCCGTTAAAGGGGTGTTCCCTGTCTTTGGAAATGAATGTTTTATCGCTCCCAATGCAACCGTTGTAGGTGATGTTGTGATGGGCGATCAGTGCTCCATTTGGTTCAATGCCGTGGTCAGGGGGGACGTAAATGCCATCCGGATCGGGGATAAAGTCAATATCCAGGACGGAGTTATTATTCACTGCACATACGAAAAGACCCGCGTAACCGTTGGTAATAGAGTAAGTATCGGTCATCTGGCCATTATTCATGGTTGCACGATACACGACAATGTGCTGGTAGGGATGGGAGCGATCATTATGGACAATGCAGTGATCGGCTCAAACTCCATTATCGCAGCTGGTGCTGTAGTTCTGGAAGGAACAGTGGTAGAACAAGAAAGTATTTATGCAGGTGTGCCTGCAAAAAAAGTCAAATCGATCTCAAAAGAATTGATCGATGGAGAGATCAACCGGATCGCAGAAAACTATGTGACATACAGCAGCTGGTTCAAGGAATTGTGACAACTCATTATCAGCTCATTATAAAAAAACAAATCAAAAATCCTGTTATCCCTATGAGAAACTTTTGCATGCAGGCAGCGTTCATATTATTGGTGCTGTCTTTTTTCTGCAGCTGTTCACAAAAATCAGGCTGTCCAAGTAACGGTAAGAATGTTGGTGCGGAGAGGCTGATCAGCGGTGAGAAAGTACCCAAGGCTAAAAAGTTTAAAGCCTGAACCTATAAACTAAACCCCATGGAGCTTACCTTCAGAAATGATTTTGGCTGCACCGAAGCCGTCATCGCAGAAAACTGCGGGTTCGACAAGTTCTACAAAGTGGCAGATCTACTGGCTGATAAAATCAAGATCAAGTTCACGAATAAGATAGACGATTCGGATACGTCTTACTGGGACTTTATCTTCAAAGGGCATAAGCTCACCCTTCACTACAACATTTATGATGGCGTATCCATCTTCCCAAGAAATTGGAAAGATGCTCCCCGTAAGGACAATGAGGCAGTGACTGAATTGGCTCGCATCCTCGAAACTGTCTAAGGGTAAAGTGATCAAGCGCTATATGCTGCCAACCAATAAGCCTGTTTTCCATAAATGATCCGGTGTAGTTGTATCAGCGTATCATTCTCGAGGGAGTTTTATACATCAAGGTCTTATGCTCAATCCATAAGTAAAATGGCTCAATAGTTCTTCCCGCCGATCGAATCAAGGATCGCGCAATAGCTCACATACCTGTCTATACTGATACGTCCTGCCTCAACTGCCGACTTTACAGCGCATCCCGGCTCATTCATATGCAGGCAATTATTAAACTGGCATTCCTGGATCAGTCCCCGCATCTCTGGAAAATAATGCGACAACTCCTGCTTACTGATGTGAACGATGCCAAATTCCCTGATGCCTGGCGTATCGATGATCTTCCCGCCGTTCTTCAGGTCAAACATCTCAGCGAAGGTGGTGGTATGAAGTCCCTTGCCGCTCCAGCCACTCACATCTTTTGTTCTCAAAGTCTGCTCCGGCAATAACAAGTTGATAAAAGAAGATTTGCCAACACCTGAATGTCCACTGATCAGGCTTACCTTATTTGCCAGCATCGACTTTACCTCTTCAACGCCTTCGCCAAGTTTAACACTCATCAGCACCACTTTATACCCAACTGATTCGTACATCGCCTTCAACTCTTCAAACTTATTCTTCTCTTTCTCCCGATAGAGATCAGATTTATTAAAGATGATCACTGCAGGTACATGAAAGGCCTCACAGGCAGTAAGGAATCTGTCCAGAAAACCCTGCGAAGTTCTGGGCTCCCGTAAGGTCGCCAGCAAAAGGCATTGATCGAGATTAGCAGCCACTATATGGTGCTGCATTTTATGGGCGGGCGACTGCCGGTTAATATAATTTCTCCTGTCGTGCACGCCAGTGACCATCACCGTCATCTCCAATTCATTCTCCGGCTGGATGTCAACAACATCGCCTACTGCAATGGGATTTGTAGAAGTAATACCCTCGATCTTGAGCACACCTTTAATACGGGCCTGGTAGAACTTACCATCTTCCCCCTTCACTGCGTACCAGCTTCCTGTGGATTTATAAACTACTGCCTCCATGATTCGATTGGCGAATTAGCGAATTGCCGAATTGGCGACTTGAAAGTAACCATTTATCACATTCGCGCATTCATTCAACACATTCACCACATTCTCACATTCATTTCCCACATTCATCACATTTATCACATT
>JBBAJO010000004.1:11582-21641 GCA_040404005.1 Chitinophagaceae bacterium | reverse complement strand
CGCATCAAGGAAACTTCCTAAACACATTATATCTAAGCCATAGCTCAAGTATAATAAACACCATCGCCGCCAACGCGAAAGGAAAAAATTTCTCCGTGTATCTACGTGATGCATTGATCTCTATCCGCGTCTTCTCCAACCGATCAATCTCGCTGTAAATACTTTTCAGACCTTTGTTATCCCGTGCGCGGAAATACTGACCGCCCGTTTCCTTCGCGATCTCAGTCAGCAACTTTTCATCAATGTTTACTTTTTCCTGCTGCATAATGATACCGCCACCAGGCGCCTGCACCGGTGTGGGAGCAAAGCCTTCCGTTCCAACGCCAATGGTATACACTTTAATTCCGAAGGATTTTGCGATCTCTTTAGCCGTTCTCGGATCGATCAGCCCCCCGTTATTCTCCCCATCCGTAAGCAACACCACCACTTTCGCTTTTGAAGTACTCGCCCTGAGCCTGTCGACACTTGTTGCTAACCCAGACCCGATGGCGGTGCCATCGACCATAAAACCGCCCCTCACGTTATAGATCTGGGAACTGAGCATGCGATGGTCAGTGGTAAGAGGACATTGAGTAAAGCTCTCGCCAGCGAAGATGACCAGGCCAATACGATCCGTTGGCCGCATTGCCACGAAATCAGCAGCTACCTGTTTTGCGGCTTCCAGCCGATTGGGTTCTAAATCCTGCGCAAGCATGCTTCCACTTACATCGATGCAAAGCACCACATCGATCCCTTCCCCTTCTGTTTTCTTTACTTCGTAAACATTTTGGGGCCTCGCCATGGCAATGATGATACAGGCAATAGCCAACATACGGAACAACAGGGTGAGGTGCCTTAGTGTTCTTTTCCAGGAGGCCGTATTGTGAAAACTCTTCAAAGAAGATACTTTCATGGAAGCCTGCTGTACCAGCATCCGGCTCACATACAAACCAGTCAGCAAGGGAATGATGAGCAACAGGAACAGTAATTCCGGGTAAGCGAACTCAATATCATTCAAGTAATCAGTAATCAAAATGACCGCTTTTTGCTGTTAATTTCTTCAATACCCATTCTGATCCTTTCGAGGGCATCGGTTGATTCCTTAAAGTCCGACTGATATTTTGCAAATTTGACGGCATCTGTGATCCGCATCACTTCAGCCGTACTGCTGAATCCGGCTGGCATCAACATATCTTTTGCATCCATGAGTATCTCGTCTGTGGTATACTGCATAAAAGGCTTCCCCGACACCCTCGCCAGGTAAAGCCGGAAGACGTCGTAGATCGAGGAATAATACTCTTTTATGTATCCTTTCTCATTTGCTTTCTCTTGCTGGATCTTCCTCAATGCGCCCATTGCTTCTTCAAAAGCAGTTGACCTGCTCAGCTGGGGAACAAGGGCGGGAGCCTGCTTTCTACGTTTCCACCAGTAACTCCCAGCCAATGAAATCACCAACACCGATACGAAGACCAGGAGCCATTTCTTCCAGTCAATCCCACTACCCTTAACCGGTATAATGTCCTTTATATCATTGTAATCATCTCCCCTGAGTGGAACACTCGTTACAGATACTTGGACGCCTTCAGATTTTAAAATTTTTTTAGCTACAGAAAACGTCTGTGCAGGTATGATCCACAAACCAGAATCAAAACTGGTCATCACCACCTTCTGAGTATACGTAATCCTGTTCCCGGCGCGCACGCTATCCATGGCTTTCCTTTCAATCACTTCGAGGTGATTCAATGAATCGGGTATAACCGGGAACACTACGGGACCATCATCAACTCCTGCTTCTACCTGAATAGTCAGCGTGAACTGATCGCCAAGTAAAACACGGCTACGGTCAACCGAAGCAGAAACAGCAGGCTGCTGAGCTGCAACCTGCAAATGAATGAATACAACTGCGATGAAAGACATGAATGCCCCTGCTCTGATTTTCATCTTCTTACTACGTTCGCTGGGTGAAGAATTTCTGAAGAATTTTCACGTAATCCTCATCTGTCCGTATATATAAAAGGCTAGCTCCAGCTTTCTTAAAATTCGTTCTGCATGCTTCTTCATTCTGGTTGAATTGCATCGCGTAGTTGTATTGCACCGTGGCGTCATCGGTATCGAGCCATTGCACCATTCCCGTTTCCGCGTCCTGCACCTGCACCAGCCCGATCTTTGGCAAATTCATGTCCATTTTGTCGTACACTTTCACACCAATGACATCGTGCTTATTCCCTGCCACCCGAAGGGCAACGTCGTATTCATCCGTCATGAAGTCGCTCAAAATGAATGCTATACTTTTCTGTTTTACTGAATTGGTAAAGAACCTCACAGCAGCATTCAGATTGGTCCCCCTGCTTTTGGGCTCCATGGTAAGCAACTCCCTTACGATATATAACACGTGATCCCTTCCCTTTTTGGGCGGGATATAGAATTCAATCTTATCGCTAAAAAATATAACCCCCACCTTGTCATTATTATTCACCGCAGCAAAAGCGAGTATGGCACAAACTTCGGTAATAAGATCCTTCTTACTGGCGTGAACCGTACCAAAAAGGGAGCTTGCGCTGATATCCACCAACAGCATGAGGGTAAGCTCACGTTCCTCTTCAAACATCTTACTATAGGGATGACCAAAACGGGCAGACACGTTCCAGTCGATGAAACGGGTATCATCGCCATACTGGTATTCCCGCACTTCTTTAAACAACATACCCCGGCCCTTGAAGGCGCTATGATACTCCCCGGTGAAGAGATGGCTGGTAAGCTTCTTACTTTTTATCTCCAGCTCCCTGACTTTCTTTAATATTTCGGCAGTAGTAAGCATCAGGGTATCAGTACATTTCTCAGGATCTCATCAATCACATACTCACTGTTCACATTTTCCGCTTCTGCCTCATAGGTCAGCCCGATCCGATGACGCATCACGTCTTTTGCGATACTCCTCACATCTTCCGGAATCACATAGCCCCTTTTATTGATGAAGGCGTTCGCTTTTGCCGCCAACGCCAGGTTGATACTGGCCCTGGGCGAGCCACCATACGATATCAGGGGCTTCAGCTTTTCCAACTTGTATTTATCAGGGGTACGGGAAGCAAAAACAATATCAAGTATATAGTCCTCGATCTTATTATCCATATAGATGGTACGTACCAGATCCCGTGCATGGGAGATCTCCTGCACAGAGGCGACGGGGTTCACCTTAGTGAGTGCCTGCGTTCCGTTAACATGCTTTCGCAGGATAAGCTGTTCCTCGGTACGGCTTGGATAATCTATGACCACTTTCAGCATAAATCTGTCAACCTGGGCCTCGGGCAGCGTGTAGGTACCCTCCTGGTCGATCGGATTCTGGGTAGCCAGTACGAGAAAGGGTTCCTCCAATTTATAGGTACTATCGCCAATGGTCACCTGCCTTTCCTGCATGGCTTCGAGCAATGCGCTTTGCACCTTTGCCGGAGCCCGGTTGATCTCATCGGCCAGCACGAAGTTCGCAAAGATGGGACCCTTGCGCACCACAAACTGGTGGGTTTGCTGGTTGTAGATCAGCGTTCCGATCACATCGGCAGGCAGCAGATCCGGGGTGAACTGGATCCTGCTGAACTTTGCCTGGATGGTCTGTGCCAATGATTTGATCGCCAGGGTTTTTGCCAATCCGGGAACACCTTCCAACAGCACGTGTCCGTTGCTCAAAAGGCCGATGAGCAGGCGGCTCACCATGTCGTGCTGGCCTACGATCACATGCGCGATCTCCGATTCTATCCGGTCTATAAAGCCTGCGGCAGAATGGATCTTCTCATTCAATTCCCTGATATCTTCAGCTGTTTGTATCATGTTATTTGTATATCCTGATGTATATAATAGCAATCTGCCTGCCAAAGTTCGATTAACCATCCGGGTAACGTACTTATTGGCGAATGTTTCGAATACTAACTGAGGTACTTCCCCACGATGGGCACCCGCCGACCAACGCCGAACGCCTTGGTACTGACCCGGATAATAGGGCAAAATTGATTTCGTTTATACTCATTGCTGTTGACCATTTTCAGTATCCTCCGCACCAGTGCTTCATCCAGATTCATCGCAATGATCTCCCTTGGCCCCTGCCTTCTTTCAATATACTGGTACAAGACCTTGTCGAGGATCTCATAATCCGGCAGGCTGTCGCTGTCTTTCTGTCCCGGTCGCAATTCAGCAGAAGGGGGCTTCACCAGTATATTCGCAGGGATCACCTCGCCATTCCGGTTTACATATCTCGCCAGCGCGTATACCTGCATTTTGTACACATCGCCCAATACACTCAGACCGCCTGCCATATCACCGTACAATGTTCCATAGCCTGTAGCCAGTTCGCTTTTATTGGAGGTATTGAGCAGGATGTATCCAAACTTATTGGCAATGGCCATGAGGATATTTCCCCTTGACCTGCTCTGAATGTTTTCTTCGGCTATGCTAAAGGGCAAGTCTTTAAAAATGGGTTTCAGGGTCTGCAAAAAAGCTTCGTAAATATCTTTGATGGCCACGATCTCGTAGGGGTTGTCCAGGTTACGACTCAGCTCCTCGGCGTCCGAAACCGAATGGGAGGTGGAATAGGGCGATGGCATGAGCACGGCCAGCACATTCTCTTTACCCAATGCCTCAGAAGCCAGCGCAAGCGTCACGGCGCTGTCTATCCCCCCGCTGCTGCCAAGAATGGCCTTTTTAAATCCCATCTTGGAGAAATAATCCCTGATGCCCATGATCAATGCCTGATGGATCTGGGCAATATTGCTATCCCGGGTCAGGTATTCGATCACCCTGTCGGGGTCGTTCATCTTCCCCACACGCATGTCTTTATCAAAAACTTCCAGGTGTATGGTTCTGTCAACCTCCGCAGAAGGTGCTGCATGATCCAGATGCAGATCTGCCAGAAAATAGTCTTCTTCAAAATACTTCATCTCACGGATCAAATCCCCGTTGGAACTATACACGAGGCTACCCCCGTCAAAGACGATCTCCGTCTGTGAACCCACGGCATTGCAATAGACGATCGGAAGATGATATTTTCTTACATTGTGCCGGATCACTTCTTTCCGGTCTTCATCGTGATCATAATCAAAAGGCGATGCCGAAATGTTTACCATCAGCGCGGGCTGTTGGTCCATCAGCATATCCATGGGACAAATCCTGTACAACGGGTTATCACCCAGATTCCAGATATCCTCACATATCGTCAGGGCAATATTTATCCCCTTAAAGGGTACAACCTGCCACTCAGTTCCTGGTTCAAAATATCGGTACTCATCAAAAACATCATAGGTAGGCAGGAGGGTTTTATGCACCACGGCTTTCACTTCACTTTCATACAGGAACCAGGCCGCGTTGAACAGGTCCTTTCCTTCAGGCTTTGGATTACGCTGCGGTGATCCAACGATCACAGCAATGGTATCTGCATGAGCGCGGATCTCATCAATGCTCTGGTAACACTGATCAATAAAATCCGAAAACTCCAGAAAATCGCGGGGTGGATACCCGCAAACACTCAATTCGGAAAAAACCACCAGTTCAGCACCCTCCGCCTTCGCCTGATGGATTGCGCCTATGATTTTTTCTATATTCTCTTCAAAGTTCCCGATGTGGTAATTCTGCTGCGCCAGGTAGACCTTCATCCTGCTAAGTTCATGAATTGTTTCCTAAAAATCGTTATCCTTGCATACCATATCCTCACCATGAGATCTATATCTGTTATCATCATTCTGGCCCTGTTCATTTTCTCCTGTAAAGATTCAAAGCATGCGCCGGACGTATCCGGGATTAAAATCAATCTGCAGACACAGCGGTTTGAGCAGGATCTTTTTGGAGTTGACACCAACAACATGGTCGCCTCCATGCAGGCTCTCCAGCAGAAGTACCCACAGTTCCTGGGCGATTTCATGACCAATATCCTCGGCGTACCCCCGTCTGACCCCAATGCCATGTTGATCCTTAAGAAATTCATTTCCGATTTCAGACCGCTCAAACAGGCCGTTGATCAAAAATTTCCCGAATTCTCCGCGTTTAGCAGGGATGTTGAGCAGATGCTCAGGTATGTAAAGCACTATTTCCCCACTTATCCACTCCCAAAGAACCTGATTACATTCATTGGCCCAATGGATGGGTTTTACGAATCATCGCTGGGCTGGTCGGGCGACATCATTACCACGTCCGGACTAGGGGTTGGTTTGCAAATGCACCTGGGCGCAGAATCCTCCTTCTACATGCCTGTGGAGGGTAACGGTTACCCTGAATACATTGCGCGAAAATTTGAGCCGGCCTATATCCCGGTGAATTGCGGGAAGAATATCGTTGATGATCTTTTCCCGGACCGCTCCAAAACCCTGGCACTGGTGGACCAGATGGTAGACAAAGGAAAAAGGCTGTATATATTGGACTGGTTGCTGCCTAACACGGCAGACACCCTGAAGATCGGATACACGAATGCGCAGCTAAAGGGTTGCTATAAGAATGAGGGGCTGATCTGGAACATGTTCATCCAGAATGATCTGTTGTATGAAACGGATTTTCAAAAGATCAAATCTTTCGTGGGAGAGGGACCTGCTACTTTAGAGATCGGTGAAAATTCACCCGGCTTCATCGTGCTGTTCACCGGCAAACGAATCGTGGAAACCTATATGGAAAAAAATCTAAACACCACTCTGGAGCAATTAATAGCGATGGATGGACGGAAACTGTTCGAAAGTTCTAAATACAAACCGAAATAGTGTTCCCGCTGTTCTTCCATTCGCACATTCATTCTCACATTCCCCACATTTATCACATTCATCACATTTCCCACTACGGTCTCCGCCCCAACTGATCCATCACCTTAAAGTGGGACTTCACCGCTCCTGCCATGGTTGGGAAATAGTTGTACCTGAGGTCATATTTCTCGCAGGTCTCCCTTACGATCTTACTGATCGCCGGATAGTGAATATGACTGATCTTTGGGAAAAGATGATGCTCGATCTGGTAGTTCAAGCCGCCGAAGTGCCAGGTCACCAGTTTGCTGTCAGCTGCGAAATTCGCGGTTGTTTTCACCTGGTGGATGGCCCACTCGTTCTCGATCTTCAATGGCTCTGCCGTAGCAGCTATAAACTCCGCATGTTCCACAACATGGGCAAGTTGGAACACCAGGGCGAGGATCAGTCCAAGCACAAAATGCATCACGAGAAAACCCGCCAGCCAAGCCTGCCATCCTACTGCGGCAACAGGCAACACAACATACACCACGATGTAAAGGACCTTACTGGCCCAGAATATGAAATGCTCACCAACATTCATCGGCTGCAAATCGGTGTTGTACATTTTCTTTGAAAAATACTTGATGAAGTCGGACACCCACATAAAAATAGATGTGAACCCATAAAGCATGAACATGTAATATCCCTGGAATCTATGCATGGGCTTCCAGGGCTGGCTTTCACACTCGCGCATAAACGGCATGTTGTTGATATCATCATCCAACCCATCCACATTAGTGTAGGTATGATGAACCACGTTGTGCTTAAGTTTCCAGAGAAACGCATTTCCACCAAGGGCGTTCATGCTGAGGCCAAAGACATAATTGACCCATTTTTTGGTGGAATAGCTACCATGGCAGGCGTCATGCATCACATTGAACCCTATCCAGGCCATCCCCGCGCCGAAAAGTGCGCTGAGGAGTAAGCCAAGCCACAGCGGCATCTGTATCGTCAGCACGGCTATGTATATAGCAAGGGTGCAGGTGATGAGGATGGCAGACTTGATATAAAGCTTGCTATTCCCTGTTTTCCGAATTTTATTCTGTGTAAAATACTCGTCAACAGCGGTCTTCAGCGTATTAAAGAAAACCTTGTTGCTATTGTTAAAACTGACTTTGTAATGCATGGGAAATAAAGATGCGGTTTGAAAAAAAGGATGAGGGCTGGGCCTTCGGGCCGTAAAGGTAAGAAAAACAGCTAAAAGTGTATGTTTAAATGCCCTATTCCGTGTAAATAGGCGGCAGGATGTTAATTCATCTTAAAAGGTACCACCATTTCAAAAATGGGGATGTTTACAGAGAACTGCTTTCTGGTGGCGATCTCTTCCATCAGGTAGGTACCATACATTTTGCCCATCTCCGTTTTCAGGTTGCACCCGCTGATGTATTGATATTGCTCCCCGCCATTGATCTGCGGCTGTACGCCAACTACCCCTTCTCCCTCCACTTCCCGGTGGCTTGCATTGCTATCGAAAATAAACCAGTGCCGGCGCAGCAGTTTTACCGGGTAGCCATTGCTGTTTTCGATGGTCACCTTATAGGCAAACATGTACTCGCTATTCACCGGATTGCTGTAATCAGGTTGATAAAAGCTTTCCACACTCACTTTAACTCCTTCTGTAACTTTAGAAACCATACCGGGCAGGTTTATCGTTAAATTTAAACAAAAATAACGCCGGGTTATAATAAATGTCCCAAAATACTTTTTCGAAGCAGCTATACGAGTATTTTTGCGGCGCCCTACAATTTAAAACACGCGGAATAAAAAATTGTTTTTATGAAGATCGCAGTTGCTAAAGGAGATGGTATCGGACCCGAGATCATGGATGCCGTATTAGGTATTTTCAAGGCTGGAAATGTTGACCTTCAGTACGAGTTTGTGGACATGGGAAAATGGGTATTCGATAAAGGGTATTCCAATGGCATGACTCCGGAAGCACAACAATCCATTGAAACACTGGGGATCCTGTTCAAAGGACCCATGGAAACGCCAAAAGGGAAAGGGGTAAAAAGCGTTAACGTGACTGCCCGCAAAACCTGGAATACCTACGCCAACAAGCGTGTTTTCCAAACCCTTCATGGAGTGGATACCGTGTTCAGCAAAGCCGGTATCCCCATCGACATCACTATCGTAAGAGAAAATATTGAAGACACCTATGGTGGCATCGAGCATATGCTTACGCACGATGTGGCATTGAGCAGAAGATTCATTACCCGACCGGGCAGCATGCAGGTGATCAAATACGCGTTCGAAATGGCGAGGAAAAAAAATGCCAGGCGCATTACTTGTGGCCATAAGTCGAACATCATGAAGATCACGGACGGTTTATTCCTGGAATGCTTTTACGAGATAGCCAAAGAGTATCCGGAAATGAAAGCTGACGATGTTATTGTAGACGACCTATGCATGAAACTTGTCACCCGACCAGATCAGTTTGATGTGGTGGTACTGACCAACCTGCAGGGAGACATTGTTTCGGACCTTTGTGCAGGCCTTGTTGGAGGCCTTGGCTTTGCGCCTTCCGCAAATATTGGCGACCATATCTGCATATTCGAAGCTGTACATGGCACAGCGCCCGATATCATGGGTAAGAATATCGCTAACCCTACGGCATTATTACTGAGCGGCCTCACCATGCTCCGCCACCTGGGCCTGATGGAAAGTGCCGCTACCATCGAAAACGCATTGTTATATACGCTTGAGCAAGGCATTCACACGGGTGACTTTGGCGACAAGTCAATACACGCGCTCAATACCACCGAATTTGCAAACGCCATTATTGGCAATTTTGGAAAGCTGCCCGAACAAGGCGCAAAACCGACATTCCCCAATAAACCCATTACACCCACCACATTCAAACTCGAGAAGAACCCCCTGATCATGAGCAAGGAGATGGAAGAAGAAACCATCGTTGGGGTTGATATGTTCATTGAGAGTTTTGAGCAACCTAATGCTGTAGCAGAAAAATGCCTGCAGCACACCCTTGACCTGTTTAAACTGGTGACCATCAGCAACAGGGGAACACAAGTGTGGCCCAAGGGTTCGATCTTCACCAACCTGGTCAACCAATACCGCTGCCGCTTCGAAAGCATTGGGGATGCTCCGCTCACCCAGACCGATATCATCGAATTGTACAAACGCCTTGCGGTTGATTTCAAGGTATGCTCAACAGAGATCCTGAATATGTGGGGCGACAAGAAAGCTTACTCGCTGGCGCAAGGACAGTGACGAAAAATTCGGCTGCGCCGAATTTTAATGTGATGAATGTGGAAAATGTGGTGAATGTGAGAAATGAATGTGAGAATGTGATAAATGTGAGAAATGAATGTGGGAA
>JBBAJO010000004.1:0-11482 GCA_040404005.1 Chitinophagaceae bacterium | reverse complement strand
AATGAATGTGGGAAATGACTTCGATAGTTTGGAGGCAGGCTTGTGCGGTGAAAAAAGTCGGGCCATTAAAATGAGGTCATTCTTCACATTCATTTATCATATTTAGCCCATTCCCCCACATTCATTCTCCACATTCATCACATTCCCCCACATTCATTCTCCACATTCATCACATTCCCACATTCATTCCCCCACATTCATTCCTCCACATTCATCACATTCCATCACATTCATCACATTCTAAATGGTTCTCACTTCACCCCAAATTTGTTCTTCCGCAGGTACTCCTCCACTTTTTTCCGCTGGTCGCCCTGAATGATGATCTCACCATCTTTCACTGACCCGCCTGTGCCGCAATACTGTTTTATTTTCTTTCCGAGGTCTTCGAGATCATTCGGCAATCCAATAAACCCTGTTACCAGTGTAACGGCTTTGCCCGCCCGCTGTTTGGTGTCCAGCAAAATTCGAAGCTTTTGTCTTTCAGGACTTAATGTTTCCCTGCTCTGCTGCTCCTCTTCTTCGAATCGGAAGGAAGGATCGGTACTGTAAACAAATCCTTTCGAATCAGGTTTATTCTTCTTGCTCATAAAATTTTCTTTTTACCACGCCATCCCCCCCGGCGTAAAAACAACGCGTTGCCTTTACGCCTACAGGGCTTTCAAACTCAAGTCAACACTCTTCGCCTGGTGGATCAACGCTCCTACGCTGACATAGTCTACGCCTGTGGCAGCATAGGCCTTCAAGTTCTCTAAATTGATGCCGCCACTTGCTTCCGTTTCATACTCCCTGTTTATGATCGGCAATGCATCGGTGATCATAGCCGGACTGAAATTATCCAACATGATCCTGAATACTTTTCCCTTGCCGGCCCTTATCACTTTTCTGACATCATCCAATGACCTTGTCTCTACTTCGATTTTCAAAGTACGATCCGTTCGCTGTGCATAGTCGTAGGCCCGATCGATCGCCTTCTCAATGCCACCGCAAAAATCAATGTGATTATCCTTGAGCATGATCATGTCGTACAACCCGAATCGATGATTGATCCCGCCGCCGATCCTGACAGCTTCTTTCTCCAGCAAGCGAAAATTCGGTGTTGTTTTGCGCGTATCCAGAATGCGCGTGTGGTACCCTTTTAGTTGATCGGTATATGTTCTTGTCAGTCCGGCAATTCCGCACATCCTCTGCATCACATTCAACACCAGTCTTTCGCCCTTCAGTATCGTATGAACACGCGCAGATACAATGAATGCCACATCGCCGTATTTCATGTCGTCTCCATCCTGTTTAAAAATTTCGAGACTGGCGTCCGGTTCCAATTGCCTGAAGATCTTTTCTGCAACCGATACACCTGCCAGCACTCCATCTTCCTTGATCTTCAGTTGGGCCTTCCCGGTAGCATCAGCAGGAATGGTACCCAAAGTGGAATGATCCCCGTTTCCTACGTCTTCTGCAATGGCTGCAGCAACGAGTTGCTCGAGTTTTTTGTCAAAATCAATCATGAAGGCAAAAATAGGAAATCAGGAGGAGTCAACATTTACTCGAACCGTAGTTCCTGAATCAACTTCCTGTCGCCCTTGTTCTTGAAAAGAATGGTAGTGCGGTATTCGCCCAACTGGGTGTTGAGGGTGCCCACGCAGTATTCGCCATTATTACTGTTCACCCTGTGGATGATGGTGAAACTGCGGACGCTATTGGTGGTAAAAAAGTCTTTCAACACCACTTCCGCCTGGGTACGGCTATATGCATTGCTTTTGTCGTGCAGCGTAATTTCAACGAAGCTATCAAAGTGACGGGAGATCTTCAATGCATCCCCTTTCCGGAATGCACCCAGAATTTCCTCCACCGTTACTTCAAAAGAAGTCAGTGAAAAAAACGCAGCAAATAAAAATATCAATCGTAAAAATCGACCCATAAAGGTTTATTACCCAATGCCCCGGCTAAAAATGTGCCAAGTTTTGGCGTAGCTTTATACTATGAATGCCAAGAAAGTATTACTGATCATTATGGATGGATGGGGAGAAGGCCAGATCAGGGCCGGAGATGCCATTCAACACGCTAATGTCCCCTTTGTGAAATCCCTTTATTCAAAATACCCTCATACCACCCTCATAACCTACGGAGAATCAGTCGGCTTACCTGAGGGTCAAATGGGAAACAGTGAAGTTGGCCACCTCAATATCGGTGCCGGCAGGGTCGTTTACCAGGAACTTCAGCGAATCAATGTTGCTGTAAGAAGTGGCGAACTGGCCGTCAATCCGGTTTTCTTACATACCCTGGCATATGCAAAAACCAACAACAAGGACCTCCATCTCCTTGGCCTGGTCAGCGATGGTGGGGTTCACTCCCATATTGAGCACCTGAAAGCCATCACCTCCATTTGCCAAAAAGAAGGCATTAACAACGTTAAGATCCATGCCTTCACGGATGGCCGGGATACGGATCCCAGAGGCGGATACGGATACCTCGAAAACCTGCAACAGCATCTCAGCCAGACCACCGGCGAAATAGCCACCGTCATAGGCCGATACTATGCCATGGACCGTGACAAGAGATGGGAAAGGGTAAAACTCGCGTACGACGGGTTGGTGAACGGTCTGGGAGAATTCACTAAAGACGTGCTCGCATCGGTCAAAAACTCCTATGATAACCATGTGACAGATGAATTCATTAAGCCCATCATCAAAACCTCGGCCGATGGCTGCCCCGTTGGTCAGATCAAAGACGGCGATGCCGTGATCTGCTTTAATTTCAGAACGGACCGATGCCGGGAGATCACCATGGCACTTACACAAATGAATATGCCCGAGCAGGAGATGCATAAACTCGATCTCTATTACACCACCATGACGGAGTACGACAAAACCTTCCAGAACGTCAATGTCATTTTTGAGACCGATAATCTCACAAATACCCTTGGCGAAACGCTGGACAGACAAGGAGTTAAACAGATACGTATAGCTGAAACTGAAAAATATCCCCACGTCACTTTCTTTTTCAATGGAGGAAGAGAGGATCCGTTTACAGGCGAGAACAGGATCCTCGTGCCTTCCCCCAAAGTGGCTACTTATGACCTCAAACCCGAGATGAGCGCCTGGGAACTCACGGAAGCATTGCTCCCGGAAATTGCAAAGCAGGAAGCCGGATTCATGTGTATCAATTTTGCAAATGCCGACATGGTGGGCCATACAGGCGTATTTTCAGCCGTGGTGAAAGCGGTGGAGACAGTAGACGGTTGTGTAGAGAAACTGGTTACCGCAGCGCTCGCAAATGGCTATACAATATTCCTTACGGCCGATCACGGGAATGCAGACTACATGCTCAATCCTGACGGAAGTCCGAATACCGCACACAGTATGAACCCCGTCCCTTTCTTTATCATCGACCGGGAATGGAAGGGCGAGATCGCTCCAGGGAAGTTGGGGGATATCGCGCCTACCATACTTCATGTCATGGGCATTCCCATACCAAAGGAAATGGGAGGAAATATTCTGATATAGGCGATCATCTCATGAATCTCCACTGTTATCATATCGTGTTCGCATGGCTACTGTTGCTGTCGTCATCATTGCCTTTTGTATTCCCGGCAACACTGATGGTACAACGGGCCTTTGTTGTGCATGAGATGAAAGAAAAACTGGAACGTGAAGAACTGCATGAGGTGAGGATATCAAAATCATCCATCCGGTGGGTCAAGGCCGGCAAGGAATGTATGATCAACAACAGGATGTTTGATGTGAAAGACCAGACTGCTTCAGGAGATTCTGTTGTGTTGAGGGGATTGTACGACGATAAGGAAAAGGAAATTATTGCCCGGATGGAATCTGTTTCAACTCCGCTTCACCAGGATCAGGAACGGTCCAACACGATCTACCAGATTACCCATCTGGTTTTCGACGTCACCGAACAGCCGTTCTTTTCCATACGCATCCCAATGAAGAACGGTTATGCTCATTGCCCTCCCTCTATAATATGTCTGCGCTTTTCAGCCCCCCCTTACTCGCCACCGGAACGGGTCTGATTTTTCATGCCAACGAAACCAACAGACATATATGTGTCTGCAAAATGAGCCTTATGCTGAGTTTGATCCTACGGGCATCCTCAATACCAGGCTGAATGTGCATTTAAAACTGGACGTTGTCATCGCTTACATGCCCTGCGATTGTGCCTGCATGATCAGGCATGGCAAAAGCAATTGACCGTTTCGACATTTTAAAACCTATACATGAGAACAGTCATTTTCATATTCATCATATTTCTTTCTGTCCGCGCATCCGGACAGCAAAAAGCCGATACGCTGGACAGGTACCTTGACATGAACGAAGTGGTATTATCGGCCAATAAGTTCACCGAAAAAAAGAAAAATGTAGTCCAGAAAATAGATATCATCACCGCAAGGCAGATCGCGAGAATGAATACCCAAAACACCGGTGATCTGCTGATGGCTTCGGGAAATGTCTTTGTACAGAAAAGCCAACAAGGCGGCAGCAGCCCGGTGATCAGGGGCTTTGAGGCCAGCCGTGTGTTACTGGTAGTAGACGGGATCAGGATGAACAATGCCATCTATCGCTCCGGGCACTTGCAAAATGTGATCACCGTGGATCAGAACATGCTGGCGAGGGTGGAGATCATGCAAGGACCAAGTTCTACCATGTATGGAAGCGATGCGCTTGGCGGAACCGTTCACATGGTAACCCGTCAGCCGTTTTTCGGCTGGGATTCCGCCATCAACTTTACGTCAAATGGACTGATCCGTTACAGCACGGTGAACGACGAAAAAACAGCACATGCCGACGTTAACATCGGATTAAAAAAAATCGCATTTCTTTCTTCATTCACATACAGCAGTTTCGGCGACATGAAAATGGGCGGTAACGACCCTTCAAAGCATGAGGGCTTTGGAAGGAGAAAGGAATACATCATCCCCTTTCAGGACGCCGGCCTCGACACCATCGTAAAAAACACGGACGATCGTATCCAGAGATATTCGGGTTACAAACAATGGGACATTATGCAGAAGGTTCTGTTCAAACCTAATGAAAAAACATCCCACATATTAAATCTGCAGCTGTCGAATACTACAGATGTACCGCGGTACGACAGGCTAACGGATACGCGTAACGGCAGTTTGCGATTCGCTGAATGGTATTATGGACCCCAGGAACGCAACCTGGCTGCATACACATTCACGGCAAACAAACTCCCCGGATTTTTCAATGAGATGCGCGCCACACTCAGCTATCAGGACATCAAGGAAACCCGCCAGCAGAGAGATTACAGGCGGTACGACAGGTTTGACAGCAGAAGGGAGCATATCAAAGTCTGGGGCGCGGTGGTGGACTTCCGGAAAAGTGCGGGCAATCACGAGCTGAGTCTGGGGGCAGATGGACAGTGGAACGACCTGGTTTCAGTTGCAGACAGAACGAATTTATTGACCGGAGCCGTTTCAAAATTGGATACGAGGTATCCCGACGGGAAGAACAGGATGAATAATTATGGGCTTTATGCGCAGCATATCTTAAAATTTGGAAACGATAAATGGGTTTTGAATGATGGCCTGAGACTGCAGCATGTGGCCTTGAACTCTGATATCATTGACAACAGCTTTCTCAACCTGCCCGTGACTTCAGTAAGCCAGAACAATTTTGCCGCAACAGGAAACCTCGGCCTTGTTTTCAAAGCCAATGAGGGAACAAGGTTTTCGGCAGGTCTTTCCTCTGCCTTCAGGGCCCCCAATATAGATGACCTGAGTAAAATATTTGAATCAAGTACAGCGGCAAGGCAGGTAGTGGTGCCGAATAGTGACCTTAGGCCGGAGTATACCTATAATGCGGATCTTTCGTACCGGAAAACCATCCGGGAAAAGATCCAGTTGGAGATAACTGGATTCTATACCCTTTTTCGAAATGCTATTGTGAAAGCACCATACCTGCTTAATGGCCAGGATTCGATCGACTATAACGGGGTAAGATGCCAGGTTCTTGCCAGCCAAAATAAATCCAATGCTTTCTTGTATGGAGCGAGTGCCTCCATTTCTGCAGACCTGAATGAACATTTCTCTTTTTCATCATCGCTCACTTTAACCTACGGCCAATTTAAAGTTGATGAAAATGAACTGACCTCTGTGTACCAGGAACAGCCGGATGGCACCTACAAACTGGTCAGGGCCAATGTCAAAGAAAAACCCCTTGACCACATTCCGCCGCTGTTTGGAAAAACGGCTGTTATTTACCGTTATAAAAAAGGCTACACCGAGTTTTTTGCCATGTATAATGGCGAGAAAAGGCTGGATCAATTCAATCCTGATGGCGAGGATAATGCCCAATACGCCACCAGTACCGGGATGCCAGCCTGGTATACGTTGAACCTGAGGGCAGGATGGCAGGCCTCAAAAGCCCTGCTGTTCCAGGCGGCGATCGAAAACCTGCTCGACAGAAATTACCGCCATTTTGCATCCGGGTTTTCTGCCGCAGGTAGAAATATTGTATTAAGCGTACGTGTAAGTCTATGATTATCAGCTTATACTTTCTTTTTCACCCCGATTTTTAGACCAAAAAAAACCATTAAAATCAGGATCAGGGACTTTCCAGGCGAAACACTCGTTCAAACACTACTGAAAGGCAGTCCAGTAGCGGTTTCCCCTGAAAAAATTTTTTTCAAGGCAGCAGTTTAGTGTAATAATTTGTCTTAAATTTATTGAAATCAATAGGATTTCATGACTGAGGAAGTAATGATCCACGGGTGTTTACGGAACGAAGCTGCATCTCAGCAGGAGCTATACTACAAGTATAGCCCGAAGATGTTGTCTGTTTGTTATCGTTACGCCAAGAGTCGTGAAGATGCTGAAGATATGTTGCAGGAGGGCTTTATCAAGGTATTTACCCAAATCCATCAGTTCCAATTTCGTGGAGCGCTGGAGGGGTGGATCAGAAGGATCATTGTCCATACCTGTATCAATAACCTGAAGAAGAATAAGAAGTTTTCAGATAGTGTAGATATCATTCATGCGGCCAGTGTTCCAGTTCGGGAAGAAAATATCCCATCCATTCTGCAGGCCAAGCAGGTGGTGGAATGTATAAGGATACTTCCCTTGGGGTACCGCACTGTACTAAACTTATACGCCATAGAAGGCTATTCGCATAAGGAGATCGCCGATATACTCGACATTGAAGAGAGTACCAGCCGATCTCAGTACACCCGCGCAAAGGCAATGCTGGAAGATATCCTCATCAAGAAGAACATCCTTACGAAACACACCGAAAGAACCAGTTGGCTTACGGCTGTTCAGTAAGGTCAACTCAGCGGTCTGTGTTCAGCGGTCCGGAATGTCTTGAAAACCAAAACTATTTGTTAACTCTTAAGATCAGATAAACAGTTTTTTTCACTGCGTATGGAGAGTCGTGATTACACAGGAGGATTTGAAAATTTCTTGCAAGAGAAAGCTGATCAATATAAGCTGTACCCTTCTGATAAGATTTGGAATGGCATAAACGGCAAGTTACATCCACGAAAAAAATGGTCTTACCTGTTTGTTGCCGCCATATTTATAGGTCTGGGCATTGGGGGTAAGGTGCACGACAGTATTTTCCTTCAAGGATTTGAGCAGGGAACTGATATAGGATCATATTCAAATACTCAGTTAGCTGATATGGTGCCGGTTGTTCCCATTGGTGCTGTGTCTTCATTGAAAAAATCTTCCAGGATAACGGTAGGTCAACTGGCGACCGCAACAGAAAAATCGCCTGCCTCGCCTGTTTCTTCCGGGACATCCCATTTGCCCCTGACCGAGCGATCCATTGCTGAAGGGTCTGAAGAGGTGCGGATCGCTGGTCTTGCTGATGAATTGTCAAATGAAATGGCAAGGGTGATTGTAGCTGATGAAGTACATCAACTTACTGAAGGAAATATAACTGCTGAACCTTTGGAAAACGAAAAAGCCCCTGCTGCATCCTCGCTTGAAAAAGGATTTGTCGTGTCCCCGCCTGCCGAAAAATTATATGCTGAGCAGCAGTCCCCTGCCATTATGGAAGAGGGCAGCACCGCAGGGGAAGAATCTTTTGTAGAATTGGAGGCTGAACATCACAGGATAAATGCATTTGCTTCTGTTCCAACCGCAACCTCCGGCCTGAGCGCTAAAGATATCACAGCAACCCGTTTGGCTGCGCCAGCGAAAGCAGCGTCGATCAAAGTACTGAAGCCCCGCCATTTGAACCTTGGCTGGCAACTTTATCTTTCACCAACGGTGAGCTATCGCAAACTGTCGGGCGAAGGGATGAAGTATTTTAATGGTTTCATTGCAGCGAGCTCTCCGGATGTAAATCATTCGGTAACCCATAAGCCCTCCATTGGATTTGAAATAGGGACTGCCCTCACTTATGCAACAGGAAGGAACTTCAGGTTGAAATCCGGACTCCAGGTCAACGTAAACCAGTATGATGTCCAGGCATTTTATTTTACGCCTGAAGTCGCTCCCTTGACGCGTGGTGGTATTGGACATTCTGAGATCAATGTCATCAGCAGATACAGGAATTTCGACGGATTTTCCAAGACCTGGCTTCGTAATAAACACATTATGATGTCAGTTCCACTCGGAGCTGAGATGACCGTATTTGGTAGTGATAAAGTCAAGTTCAACATAGCCGGTACGCTTCAGCCAACTTTTGTTCTGAACAATCAGGCGTATATGATCTCCACCAATATGAAGAACTATGCCCAGGAGCCTTCACTATACCGGAATTTCAATCTTGCTGCCGGCGCAGAAGCTTACCTTAGCATTAAAGCAGGTTCATACAAGTGGATGATTGGACCCCAGTTCCGATACCAGATCTTCTCCAGCTATAAAGATGTGTACCCGATCACAGAACATCTGCTTGATTACGGCTTTAAGATCGGCATCACACGATAACCTTTCGGAGGCTGCCCTGATCTTAGGACCTTCGTCTGCGTAATCATTTCTTTCAGCATCTTTATATCAACGTATATGCCAGTACCATCAAAGGCCAGGGCATAGCCACTTCTTAATGAAAGGCATACGCCAGCCGATCCTTGCCACTTGTTTTGAGGTTATTCGTTAGTTTTGCTTCCAATTCATAACCATATTTATCAATACCTATGCGGTTACTTGCAACCCTGTTCCTGATATCGCTGCTAAGTGCGTGTAATAATGAAGCAGAAAATGATGACATCAACAAGACCTTCTTCCCGATCAAGGGCAATATCGAGGCTGAACTGAAAAAGCTGGACACCATTCCCATTGCTATTTTGAAATACAGCTCGAACAATGGGTTGTCTGACACTTCTATATTCAACAAGCAAGAGTTTAAAAAAGTGGCAGCCGAACTTTACACCCCGGACATCAGCACAAAGGAACTGAAAAAGTATTACCGCGAGTCTGTGTTTATGGATAACACCATCAATGCAATAATCATGAGCTATACCACCTCCAAGAAAGAGCCGGCAGTAAGAAAAATAGAGGTTATGATACAACCCGAAACAGAGCGGGTACGATCTATCTATGTAGAAAAACAAGAGGGCCAAACAGTGCGTAAGATGATCTGGACCCCGGGCAGAAATCTTCAGGTCATTACCATAGTCAACGGCGGGCCTGAGAATATTAAAACCGAAAAATACACCTGGGAATAAGCCCCCTTAGCAAATGACATCAGAAGAATACAGCAAGATCTCATCGTCCATACCCCCGGGCCCTGGTATTTACAAATACTATGATGAGAAAAATGCATTGCTGTATGTTGGCAAGGCAAAGAATCTGAAAAAAAGGGTAAGCTCCTATTTCATCAAAACCTTCACGAGTTATAAAACATACGAACTCGTACAGCGGATTCATCATATAGAATTCACCATGGTGAATTCGGAGCAGGATGCCTTCTTGCTGGAAAACTCACTGATCAAAAAATTCCAGCCTAGGTTTAACATCAACCTGAAAGACGACAAAACATATCCTTATATCGTTATTAAGAATGAGCCCTTCCCGAGGATCTTTCTAACTCGAAGATTAATCGCAGACGGATCCGAATACCTTGGCCCTTTTACCTCGGTTGGCAAAGTGAGGGAACTCCTTGAGTTCATCAAACAGAATATCCCGTTGAGGACCTGCAAGCTGAATTTGACAGAGCAGCATATTACTAAAGGCAAGTTCAAGGTTTGTCTGGAGTATCACATCGGAAATTGCAAGGGACCCTGCGAAGGATTGCAGTCACTGCAGGATTACGACGATGGACTGGCGCAGATCCGGAATTTCCTCAAGGGTAATCTTGCGCCGGTCATCCAGCATTTCAAGGAACACATGAAGGAATACGCGGGTAATATGCAATTTGAGAAGGCGGAGATCATGCGAAAGAAGATAGAGCACCTGCAAAACTACAAAGCCCGGTCAACCGTTGTAAATCCAAAAATAGGCGATATGGACGTATGCAGTATCTCTGAAAAAGAAGATGATAATGCCTATGTGAATTTTCTGATGGTAAGAAATGGTTCGATTGTGGACAGCAAAACGGTGTTGCTTGAGAAAAAGCTTGAAGAGACGAGAGAAGACATGCTTGTATTTGCACTTTGTCATTTTCGTGAGCTGTTCTCGAGTACGGCGAACGAAATCATTCTCCCCTTCGCAACAGACTACCCTGATCCCGAGATAAAGATCACTGTTCCCAAAGGTGGTGACAGGAAAAAACTGCTGGACCTGTCGGAAAAAAATGTCAACTACTTCATCGAAGAACAAAAAAGGCAATCGGCGCTAATGTTGAGTTCCGGGGATCAAGATATGTCTGACATACTCCTCCGGTTGCAGGATGATATGAACCTGCAAGAACTGCCGGTTCATATAGAGTGTTTCGACAACTCAAACTTCCATGGCAGCTATCCGGTATCTGCAATGGTCTGTTTCATCGATGGCCGCCCGAGTAAAAAAGACTACCGGCATTACCATGTTAAAACAGTTGAAGGGATCAATGATTTTGCTACCATGAAAGAAGTAGTAGGAAGAAGGTATAAGCGGCTGGTATCGGAAAATCATCCCCTTCCCCAACTGGTCATTATCGATGGCGGTAAAGGTCAACTCAATGCGGCTTTAGAAGCGGTAGAAGAATTAGGTATCTCTGGGCGGATGACCCTGGTTGGTCTGGCGAAAAATGTGGAAGAGGTATTTTTTGCCGGAGACCAGGAATCCTTAAAACTTCCCTATGGTAGCAGCAGCCTGAAACTGATCCGGTTTATCCGCGATGAAGTACACCGTTTCGGTATCAGTTTCCATCGAAAGAAACGAGCAAAAGGCACATTCAAGAACGAACTCGAAAGCATCACCGGGATCGGCTCTAACACTGCTGATACTTTATTAAAAACATTTCGTTCAGTCAAAAATATCATGAGCGCCAGCGAGCAGGAATTGTCGAACGCGGTAGGACAGGGGAAGGCTAGATTGATTAGGGAACACTTTCAGAAGGGAATGTGATGAATGTGATGAATGTGG
>JBBAJO010000003.1:135676-168440 GCA_040404005.1 Chitinophagaceae bacterium | reverse complement strand
ACCAGCCTAGTTCCTTCAACGCAAGGATGTGATGGTGTCTTGTGATCTTATCGAAGTTTTCTGGAAATTCCGATACATTTTGGTCAAACTCGCAAGGAAGGAGTGTTTAGGGTCATCTTTACTCTACTTCGTTACTGATTAGTGAGTATGAGAAAAATATCTGCGAAAACGCAAAGAGCCCATTCAGAGGGTGTCTATTACCATTTTGCCCACATTCCGTGATGCATGCAAAGTCTGAATTAAAAAATGGCTTAAAGCCTCTGGTCAGTGAGATTTTATTAATTTTAAGTCCTCAAGCAGGATATAATGATCAGGCAAATCTTCCTGACAGTACTTATTACAACTATTTTTTGCGGAAGCTCAATTGCACAGATCATCAATGTCGAAAGTTCCAGGATCCATACCGACAGCCTGGGCTGGGCCGGTGAACTGGGCGCACAGGTATCTTTCACCAAAAATACGCAGGAGGTCTTCCAGGCCCAGGTGAATACCCACCTGCAGTATAAAACCCAAAAGGAACTATTCCTCATCCTCGGCAACTACGGTTTCCTGTCCGGCGATGCCGTGAAGCTGATTAATAATTCCTTTGTCCACATACGCTATAACAGGAAGCTCAGCAATGTCACACGCATGGAAGCATTCTTCCAGATCCTGCAAAATCCTGTTACAAAAATTGATTACCGCATACTAACGGGGCAGGGCCCAGGTTCAAATTATCCGGCACCAAACAGTTGAAACTCTATGTGGCCAGCTTGGTCATGCATGAATACGAACGTGAACTGGACAGTGCCAAAACCGTCCACAACGACATCCGGAACAGCAGCTATATATCTTTTTCAATCGCCATCAACAGCCAGACGGAAATCGTCCACACCCTTTTCTACCAGCCGCTCTTCACCAACATCAGCGATTTCAGGATCTTTGACCAGATGAAGTTCAGCGTGAAGACCGGGAAAAAATTTGCAATTACGCTCAACCTGAATTACCTGTACGACAGTGCCCCGGTGTCTGGTGTGCCGAGGATAAACTATACGTTTAGCACCGGATTTGATTACAAGTTCTGACACCAGCAAATTCCGTGTACTAAATGACATACCATCGCATTTACACGAGCAAAATAGTCTACTTGACCTTGACAGCATAATTTGTTTAAACGGGCAAATTGGAGAGCCGTTGCCTGTTCATCCTCCCGCCAATGGCCGTTGGAGGAATGTTATACGATCACCGGAAAAATCTAGTGCCGCTTAAAGATCTTTTAATACCTGTATGAGTCTGGCAAATGCCTCATTTCGTGCCCTTGCATTTTCAGGGTTTGATGCCGGATCCTGGCCCGCGCGCATAAATCCATGGCCGGCACCTTGATACACCATGGGCTCGTACTTTTTACCGGCAGTCTTCATCAGCGAATCGGATTTTGGGATCGATGCATTCACCCGCGCATCGTTCCCTCCGTAGAAGCCATAGACTGGCGCTTTCACTTGCTTGATGGCAGAAATATCATCTGGCCCCGTTCCATAAAAAACAAAGGCGGCTTTTATGTTATCATTGGTGGTTGCCATTTTAAAACACTGCGACCCGCCCCAGCAATATCCGGCCACCGTTACCTTTCCATTGGCGGCTGCCAGTTTCGATACATAACCCGCCACTGCGTCCAGGTCTTTTCGCACCTGCTGTGAATCCAATTGATAGATGGCCTCCCTTGCCCCATCCCTCGTTGGAAAATCAGCAGTGCCGCCGCCGTTTGGTGCCATACCCGAAAGCAGGTCGGGGGCGATCGCAATGAAACCTCCACCCGCTATTTGATCTGCCATGCTTCGGGCCCAATCGTTCAACCCCATGTTCTCATGTATGACGATCACAGAAGTCGCCTTTGTACTCACTTCCGGATAAACCACAAATGCTTTGATCTTTCTCCCATCCCTTTCCACAACCACCCATTCCTGGTGGCGGGGAGAAGATTCAAGTTGTTTCAGCGCAAAGTCCTGGGCCTCAACCGTGCAAGCCGCAAACAGCAATAGAACAGCAAATAAGTATTTCATGATAAAGTATTAACCACCAGAACAAAAACTAAAATGATCTTACTGGAAAATACTAATTTTTATTCTAAATCGCCTGTTATGAATGGGCATGCCATAAACTGGTTTGAAATCCCTGTCACTGATTCTAAAAGGGGCTGATCAAAGACTCAGAAGGTAACCGAATGGCATTCTATTCGATGCATTAAGGACGCCTGTTCGGAGAGAAATCGTACTTCTCAGTCACCTCCCCATTTTTATATTGGGTGAACTGACTGAGCTTACCCTGCTTATCATAGTTTCTCCACTCTCCGGATTTGTAACCATGATGGTAACTGCCCCGATTTTTTATCCCCTCGATTGTAGTTTCTTCCCAAACGCCTTCACGCAAACCATTGATGTAAACGCCTTCTTCCCTGATCTTGCCACCGGGATGAAAACTTGCGAATTCACCATGAAGTAACATTTCAGGGAACGGTGGAACATATTCACCGGTCGTTTCCACCGTGTTCTTGTTCACTTTCTGCTCAATAGAACTCAGGTCGTAGTTTTTTGAATGCACCAGGTTGGAGCGAAAACTCACCTTATGTTTCTTAACGGGCTGTTTGAACAGATAATCGGATTGATAGTACTTAACCGCGTCCGTGACATGCTTCTGTGAAATGGCGAATTGCTTGATCTTGGGCTGTCGTAACAACTCGTCTTTCAATGCGGAAAGCTTTGAGGCGCTTACGTTCCATGTGTAGCGGACAGAGCCATCAGGATACCAGCCTTTCCATGTTCCGTCAGGCGCATTGCCGGAGAACCGCCCGGAATCACAGCTCATACCCGAAGGATACCAGCTCTTCCAATCCCCGGTCAGTTTATTTTTCTTATATACGAGAAAAAACTTCCTGTTTCCATTCTCGTGGTATGCGATGTACGGATCATTATCTGCATTATGCTTTGCATGAAACGTGCCTCCCCCCGGAAATTTTTCATCCGCAGGCAGCACAACAAACAGGGTAATTAACACGTGCAGCAGGAATAATGTATTCATGGCTACTAGAGATCGTACTGAAATAAACGCAAACAAATCTAGTTTGTTTAACGCAAAGTTCTGATGACGGCCATCATAATGCAATCATATTACCGTCAACAATTAAACCATGCCCCGATTGATCTATCTTTGGTAAAACTGATTAGAATGAGAATTTCCTTCTGCGCCATTTTACTTGCTTTCTTTTTTTCAACTGTTGGCGGCCCGACTGAACTAATTGCCCAGGATGATATCAAATCCTACATAAATCCTACATATAAAAAAAAGAAATATAAAAAAGTGATGGTGCTTGCGTCTTTTGATCCACCTACATACAGAAAAAGGACTGAAAAATCCCTGGTGGATGAGCTAAAAGGAAGGGGCATTAAGGCTTTTTCTTCAACAGATATTCTTCCAGACGAAATTTTGAAAGATACTGCGGAGATCATAAAACGTGCTAAAGAAGCGGGCGTTGACGGGGTTGTGGTGATCAATTATTTGGGTCAGTCAACAAAGGTGACGGAACAGATAGATTATAACGGCTCTGTATACTACTATGGGCTGGCCTTTGCCACTTTTGATCTGGATACCCGAAATGTAAAAGCCGGGCTTATCCAGCTGGATTTTTATATTCCGGATGTTAAAGGGTCGCAATACCGAACTGGTGTTATCGTAAACATGACCAATAACAGCGATATCATACTCCAGGAATTCTCATTGAAGGCCCGTAAGAAGATCACCGGAGATAAAATCCTCTAAACCAAATGCATGGCAATTGCGCATTCAACGATCCAGCTCTTGCGATTTCATTTTTCTTTTTTCCTGCTGCCGGTATTCCTGTTCGCCTGCAGTCAGGTGAAAAATTTTCAATTGGGGAACATGTTCCTTGCATTTTTCATTTTGCATCTGCTTGTGTACCCCGCAAGTAACGGATACAATTCTTATATGGATCGCGATACAGGGCCCATCGGAGGTATAAAGAATCCGCTTCAACCTACACGGCAGTTATTCTATACCACCGTTCTCATGGATATTACTGCTGTACTTTTATCATTTCTTATCAACGTCTACTTTGCTGCGGGAATACTGGTCTATATCCTTGTTTCCCGCGCATACAGTTACCGGGGCATCCGGCTGAAAAAATACCCCGTTCTCGGCTACCTGACAGTAATGATCTTTCAGGGCGCGTTTACCTACATCATCACCTACTATGCCCTTGAAGAAACCCCAACTACCGACATACCCCTGACACCCGCCCTGGTCAGCAGCCTGCTGATCGGAGGCTTTTATCCGCTGACACAGATTTACCAGCACCACGAAGATCTGAAAGACGGCGTCACCACCATCAGCTACAAGCTCGGCTACCGGGGTACTTTTATCTTTTGTGCCATTTTGTATACCATGGCCATCTCCCTGCTATTTGTCTACTTCTCAAACTTGGGGGAAATTGCGAAATTTTTCGTTTTTGCCTTTCTGCTATCCCCCGTGATATTCTTCTTTCTCAAGTGGGCCTATGCCGTGTGGCATGATATTTCTGCTGCTGACTTTAACAATACCATGAAGATGAATGTTATAGCTTCAGTATTTACCAACATCGCCTTCCTGGTATTGTTAATCTGGAGCATCATTGAGTAAAATCGTTTCCATAGGAACCGCCTTGCCTGCATATCGGCATGACCAGGAAAATATCCTGCAGTTCATGCAGCATCTCTATGGCATGAATGAAACGGATAAACGAAAATTGCGTTTTCTCTACCGCCAGGCTGGAATCTCTGCAAGGCATTCCAGCATAGCGGACTACAGCAAACCCATACATGAGTGGGAGTTCTATCCCCAGTCTGAAAATGTTGAGCCCTTTCCAGGCCTTGAACAACGGATGGACTGGTTTCAGAAATTTGCGCCGCCGCTTTCAGTACACGCCATACAAAAATGCCTGGACAATAAACTAAAAGCAGAAGAGATCACCCACCTGATCACGGTCAGTTGCACGGGCCTGAGCGCTCCAGGGCTTGACCTGCAGGTCATGGAACTGATGGACCTTCCCAAAGATATTTTCCGGACCTCCGTGAACTTCATGGGATGCTATGCCGCTATCCATGCGCTCAAGCTCGCTGACATCATTTGCAGGGCAACGCCGGATGCAAAGGTACTTATCGTATGTACCGAATTATGCACCCTTCATTTACAGAAAGTACCATCGCCAGATAATCTCGCTTCGGGTTTGTTGTTCTCGGATGGCTCCGCGGCTGTTCTGGTAACGGGAGACCTTCATCCTGCAAAGGGTATCAGGTTGAACAGCTTCTATTCTGAAGTGGTCACCAAAGGGAAGAAAGATATGGCCTGGGAACTGTCGTCCACCGGCTTCCAAATGACCCTCAGCGGTTATGTCCCGAACCTTATTGAAGAAGACATTGCCCGCCTGGTAGAAAAAGCACTCGCAAAACAGGGTATCAGCAGGTCAAGTATCACCAACTGGTGCATTCATCCCGGGGGACGCAAGATCCTGGAAGCCGTTCAGAAAAGCCTGGAGATTGAAAAACATGAACTGAACAGCAGCTACAACATACTTGACCAATTTGGAAACATGTCATCGGCCACTATACTGTTTGTATTAAATGATATGTTGCCATCTATCCAGCAAAAAGAAAACAGTAAAATATTCGCTGTAGCTTTTGGCCCCGGACTCACCATGGAAACCTTTATTGCAGAAGCCTAGTTACCTGATGAACGTACGCAGCCATAAAAAAGAACTTCTCGACGGCGATGATATCCCTTTAGACGATATCAGGCTCAACATGCAGGAACTTGAAAAAATCAACACACTTCTGGGAGGCCATCATATCACATTAAAAGGAGTCAGAAAACTTCTAAATGGAAAGCGAACTGTTCATATCTGCGAAGTCGGCTGCGGTGGTGGAGACAATATCAAGGCTATCAGGAACTGGTGTAAAAAAAATAAAATCAAGGCCAGATTCACAGGCATCGATATAAAAGATACCTGTGTTCGCTATTCCAGGGAGAATCTGGGCGCTGACGACAACATCCACCTCATCTGCAGTGACTACAAAGATGTTTCTTTCAGCGATCATCCGGATATTATTTTCTCTTCCCTCTTTTGTCACCATTTTTCGGAGCAGGAACTAGCGGATATCATCAACTGGAAATACGAAAACTCCAAAACAGGATTCTTCATAAACGACCTACACCGGCATCCCCTGGCTTACCATTCAATTAAATGGCTGACAAGGCTGTTCTCAAATTCGTATCTGGTCAAAAACGACGCTCCTATCAGTGTCCAAAGAGGATTTAGCAGGGAAAACTGGATCTCCCTATTTAATACATCAAGGCTGCGAGTTGACCCGGAAGTTCGATGGGAATGGGCTTTTCGGTGGCTAATTACAGTAAAAAAATGAATCAAAAACCCATGTTCGATGTGGCCGTCGCAGGGGGTGGATTAGCAGGACTATCCCTCGCCATCCAGATGAGAAAGCTGGGACATACAGTGATCCTTTTTGAAAAAGAAAAATATCCCTTCCACAGGGTGTGCGGGGAATACATCAGCAAGGAATCATTCCCATTTATGGAAAGCCTCGGGCTTAATACCACGGCTCTGGGCTGCGTATCGATCAACAAACTAATCGTATCCGCTCCAGACGGTAACATACTTCGGGAAGAACTGGTGCCCGGTGGTATCGGGATCAGCAGATATACCCTTGACCTTGCCCTTGCCGGGATTGCGCAGGACCTTGGCGTGCAATTGATGGAATACAACAAAGTGTTCGATATCGTCTTTGACCAGGATCACTTTCACATAAAAGCCTCTTCCGGAAGCTTTACCAGCACCGCTGTTGCAGGCAGTTTCGGGAAAAGATCGAACCTGGACCTGAAATGGAAACGTGCGTTCACCAATAAAAAACCGTCCAAACTGAATAATTACATTGGTGTCAAATACCATGTTAGAACGGACTTCCCCCGGGACACCATCGCACTGCATAATTTCCCCGACGGCTACTGTGGTATTTCTGCAATAGAAGACAATAAATTTTGCCTCTGTTACCTCACAACAGCGGCAAACCTTGAAGCACACGGAAACTCAATTAAAAAAATGGAAGCGGAAGTACTCTGCCAAAACCCGCATCTCCGGAAGATATTCAGCGAAGCATCTTTTGAATTCGAAGAACCCGTTACGATATCACAGGTCAGCTTCAACAGCAAAACGAGAATAGAAGATCATGTACTGATGATGGGAGATGCTGCCGGCATGATCACGCCACTATGCGGAAACGGGATGAGCATGGCTATGCATGGATCAAAGATCGGAGCGCATTACCTGCATGAATTTCTTGAACACCGGATCAGTCGGCATGAGATGGAAAGAAGGTACATGGAATCCTGGGAAAAGGAATTTTCCAGCCGGCTTAAAGCAGGAAGGGTTATACAGTCGTTATTCGGAAAGCCAACCACGACCAACCTGTTTGTCAGGGCCATGAAACCTTTTCCTTTTATGGTGAAGCAGTTGATCAGAAAAACCCATGGCCAGCCATTTTAAATTTTACTTTTATTACATGAACAGTCCTAAACATACCCTTGTACTTGGCGCCTCCGATAATCCGGCACGATACAGCTATCTTGCCGTAACCAGGTTGAGGAATGCCGGCCATCCGGTAAAGGCGATCGGAAGAAAACATACCCTCGTAGCCGATGTGCCCGTGGAAACGGAAAAAAAACAATGGATGGACATCCACACCGTCACACTTTACATAAGCAGCGAACACCAGAAAGAATACTACGATTACATCCTCTCGCTTGATCCGGACCGTATCATCTTCAACCCCGGGGCAGAGAATTTAGAGCTGGAAAAACTTGCGCAAAACAAAGGAATTACCACCATGAATGCCTGCACCCTGGTGATGCTTTCAACCGGACAATATTAACAATGCGTGGATAATTCAGGCTTTTCATGATTTCGTAACACTCCCCCACACGGGTTGGTTATAATTTTTAGTAAATTGTACAAACCCATCTGTGTATGCTTAACACCTTTAATGAAACAGAAAGCGAAACCGGCAAACGGAAGAATATCTGGCGCAGATTTAATGGCGACACCATAAGCGATCCCATAAAAGACGCGGTGGAGGCCGCAATATGCCGCGAAACAGAAGCAGGCCACAAGTTAAAAGTATGCATAGGTACAGACTCGCAGGTTAAAGGCACCGAAACAGAATTTGCAACCGTTATCGTTTTCCTCCGGGAAGGACGGGGGGGGTTCATGTTTATCCATAACGAGAAAACCCGGCAGGCTTTCTCCATCAAAGAGAGAATGTTGGTGGAAGTGGCCAAAAGCATAGAGATCGCATATGAGTTATGCGATCTTTTTACGTTATACGATGTAGACATGGAAGTTCATGCCGACATCAATACAAATCCCCAATTCAAAAGTAACGAAGCACTTCGGGAAGCAATGGGGTATATCCTCGGGATGGGCTTTGCTTTTAAAGCAAAACCAGAGGCATTTGCCAGCAGCAGCTGTGCAAACAAGATCGTCAATTGATCCCAAGGCACTTACATGAATAAATAACAGCCCAGCCCTTGAAATACCCCCGGGCTTTGGGGATCAGGACCGGCTAACCAGCCTCCAATACCTCGCCAATAAAATCCAACAATTTATTGCGACCTGTCTTCTTAACCGCACTGGTGACGAAATGCGGAGGTAGCGTTTCCCATTGATCGGCAAGTTTCTGCATAAAAGCATCTACATTCTTCGAGACAGCACGCTGCGTTTCCTTATCTGCTTTCGTAAAAACCAGGGCGAATGGGATGCGCATAGCGCCCAGCTTATTCACGAACTCGATATCGATCTGCTGGGGCTCATGACGCGCATCTATCAATAAAAAAAGATTCACGAGATTCTCCCGCGTTTTGATATAGTCTTCGATCATCTTCTCCCAGCCTTTTCGTTGCTTTTGGGAAACCTTGGCGAACCCGTACCCGGGTAGGTCTACGAGGTACCAATTATGGTCCCTTCCGTTCTTATCGCCCGTCCTGATCTGAAAATGATTGATCATCTGCGTTTTTCCGGGAGTACCCGAGGTTTTTGCCAGCGTTTTATGATCAACGATCATATTGATCAATGAAGATTTTCCAACATTACTCCTCCCGAGAAACGCAAACTCGGGTCTGTCTGCTTTCGGACAAGAGGCTACATCAGGGCTGGAAATAAGATATGAAGAAGAATGGATGATCATGTTAATGAATTGCTTTACCAAAGTAATGTGAAAATTCTACAAACCGGAATTCGCAAAAGGATTTGATTATCTTTGCCGGATGCCGGAATATGCGCATGACAAGGTAGTACCATTTACCGGATCAGGAGAGTCGAAGAAGGAACAAGTAGCGCGAATGTTCGATCAGATCGCCGGGCGATATGATTTTATGAACCGCTTCCTGTCTGCAGGTATTGATATGTCGTGGCGGAAGAAAATGCTGAAACAGCTGAAATCTTCCAACCCACAGATCATGCTCGACGTGGCAACCGGTACCGCCGATGTTGCGATCATGGCGGAAGAAATATTGAAACCCCGAAAAATCATTGGCATCGATATTTCAGATGGCATGCTTCAGCTCGGAAGGGAGAAACTCAAAACCAGGCATTTGGAGCATGTGATCGAATTGCAAAACGGTGATAGTGAGGCAATAATGTTCCCTGATGATACGTTTGATGCAGTGACTGTGGCTTTTGGTGTGAGGAATTTTGAGCATCTGGAAACTGGCCTGTCAGAGATCCTCAGGGTGCTAAAACCCGGCGGGAAGCTTAGTGTATTAGAATTTTCGAAACCAAACTTACCAGGCATAGAACAACTGTACAATTTGTATTTAGGTATCGTAGCTCCCGGAATCGCCAAAATGGTGGCAAAAAACAAGGAGGCATATGCATACCTCAATGATTCTGTAAAAGCCTTCCCTGAAGGAAAAACGTTTACGGATATCATGGGAAAAACAGGTTATAAGGAAATGATATGCAGAAGATTAAGTTTAGGGATTTGCAGCATTTACTCGGGTCAAAAACCCTGCTGATCCTCTCTCTGGTTCTGTTTGGCCAACTTGCGCATGCCCAGCGCGAGATCAATCTCAATTTGCAAAACCACGATGAAAAGCAGTACTATTTCGGTATTGTGCTTGGCTACAATTCATCGCATTATAATGTAACCCATCATCCCTATTTCCTACAGCAGGATACGGTGATGGGTGTTGAATCACTCAACAGCGGCAGGATTCACCTTGGTATCATGGCCAACTGGCAGGTCTCAAAAAGATTCGATATCCGCTTCTACCCTTTACACCTCATCTTCTCAGAGAAAAAATTCCTCTATACCCAAACCATACCTAATCCTGGTGATAACGCACTGGAGTATTCGAAAAAAGTGGAATCTATCGTGATGAGCTTCCCCCTTCAAGTGAGGCTGAAAAGCGATCGTATTAACAATTTCAGGGTCTATACCCTGGCGGGCATGAAATACGATTTTGACCTCGCTTCCAATGCAGGGGCCCGCAATGCAGAAGACATTGTAAAAGTGAAAAAGTCAGACTTTGGCGTTGAAGCAGGCATCGGCTTTCAGTTCTTTTTTAAATACTTCATCTTATCGCCAGAGATCAAGATCAGCCAGGGTCTTGGCAATGTGCACGTACGCGACGAAGCATTGAAATATTCCAACATCATCGATCAAATGAAATCAAGGATGATCCTCTTTTCCCTTCACTTTGAAGGCGGGGGACTTTAATAGTCGTACTCCCTGCGGTGCATGTTCCACCGGATACCCAGGTTTGCCGTTGTTCTAGCATCAACTCCCGTCAGCTTCCGCGCCATCAGACTGCCTTCGAGGAAGAAATTTTCTTTCCATTCATAAGACACCCAAAGACTGCCGTTAAACCCGTTTCTCGGCACGGCCGAGCCAAATTCAAAACCATAGGCCCCGGCCCGGGTATCAGAGTCGCGGAAGATGTTGTTCCCAAAATTCCTGGATGCCGTATCAGAACCCTGTTGCCAGGCGATCAGTTTACCATGGATATACCATTTTGGCGCCGGCTGATAGCGGGCTATGCCGATGAATTCGCGCACATTGGACATGAGAGGATGGGCAAGTGGCTGGTTGTAATGGGTATAGTTGGCCACAGTGTCGTTATGTGAATAAGTGAATGGCCTGATCCAATTGGTCTCCGCCTGCAAGTCGAGGTTCCTGATCCCGAACGCATCAATATACTTACCACCCAACTGCATGGCCCATTTATTGGCCCACCAGCCGTTTCCTGCCCGAATTTCCTTCAGGTTGAACTCATCAAAATTCACTTTGCCATAGAACTGGAGCCGCTTAGCCACATTAGCTTTAAAATCGACCCCCACAAAAGCATTATCACCACTACCCATATTTTGCTCCACCGGCCTCAGGAAAATGATCGGATTGAGGTAGGCAAATTCGAAATCGTTCTTTCTGCCGAAAACGATCCCTTCAAATAATCCGATGGTGAGCCACTTGGGTGCATTGAAACTGATGTGATGAATGGCGGCATACTTCTTGGGGAAAATGGAATCGGCAACTCCCCTCGAATACTGCGATGTCAGCTGCATCGTCTTAGCCACATAATTCAGCCTCCAGATTCTGAGATTCAGATTGGCAAACAAGTAATTATTGGTGGCATCGCTTAAGAAAAGACTCCTGTACCCGTTACCGAGATTCTGCCTGTCGTACCCAAACTGAAAATCTATGTACTTCGCAATGTTAAAATTTACACCGCCGCGGGCATCGAAATAGTCATACCCTGTAGTTTTAAACGGCTTGTAAAAGCCCGCTCCCGGAACAGCCCTGAAGGTCTCCACCTGGCTCCTGAAAAAGGACGGCCCACGCTCCTGCGTCTCCACCAGATAGGTGTAAAACCCCACCCGCTTACTGACCAATCCCCGCGCCACAATACCCCGTGAATTGAGGGTGACTGCCTCTTCATTATCCGTCTCCCTCCCATACTGGAACTGCAATACAGGGTTGACCGACAAAAAGAAATCCGGCTGGTCCACCTCGATCATATTGGCTGGTGTTTTGAAAAAAGTATTCCAGATCGACTTCTTACTTTGCATCTGCTCCTTACCCCTGCTCACCCATTCCAGGTTATTTAGCAACGCGCGCTCAATATTATACTTATCAATTGGGGTTAAACTTACAGGAATAGAATCTGCCTGAATGGCTTCCAACCTGTTAACCCACCACTTCCGGTTAAACGGTTTGATATGAGAAAAATTAAGCACAGTGTCTTTTTGTGCCTTAATTTCAAGCCGTTCAAGGAGTATATTCTCTTTGGAACCTTGCTGAAGATAGGTTGACTGTGCAACAGCGAAAGCAGGTACAGCGATCATGAACAGGAGTACAGAAAATCTTGTGATTTGTAATTTCATAGTTGGAAATGAACTTAGAAAAACTGACAAAAGATATGGAAAATTATTTGATAAGGAATGCCCGCATGGTCAACGAAGGACTGATCAAGGAGGCAGACGTATTGGTGAAAAATGGCCGCATTGAGAAAATCGGTAACGGGCTAACCACCAACCTCCATGTGAAAGAGATCGATGCCAGTGGCCTCCACCTGTTACCAGGTGTGATAGACGATCAGGTGCATTTTCGTGAACCCGGCCTTACCCATAAGGCAAATATCTATACAGAAGCGAAGGCTGCCGTTGCCGGTGGCACCACCAGCTTCATGGAAATGCCTAACACCATCCCTAATGCGCTCACACACGAGCTCCTGGAAGAGAAATATGTCATCGCCTCCCAAACCAGCCTGGCCAACTACTCTTTCTTCATGGGTACTTCCAATAATAATGCCGATGAGGTGCTGAAGACCAATGACCGCCGCAATGATGTATGCGGTGTGAAGATTTTTATGGGGGCTTCCACGGGTAACATGCTGGTGGATAACTTTCTGACACTTGACCGGATTTTCCGCGAGTGCGAAGTACTGATCGCCACGCACTGCGAGGCCGAGCGTGTAGTCAAAGTCAATTACGAAAAATTGCAGGCATCGGGAAAAACATTGCAGCCGTCAGACCATCCGATCATCCGTGATGACGAAGCGTGTTTTGAATCCTCCTTCACAGCCGTCCAACTGGCCAAGAAATACGGCACAAGGCTCCATATCCTGCACCTCACTACGGCCCTCGAACTGCAGTTGTTCACGAATATGCTTCCCCTGGAAGAGAAACGGATCACCAGCGAAGTCTGTGTGCACCACCTCCATTTTACGGCCGATGATTATGCAAGGCTGGGCTACCAGATCAAATGCAATCCTGCCATAAAAAGCCCGGAAAACAAAGCCGCACTTTGGGAAGCACTGCTGGATGACCGGCTCGACGTTATTGCCACTGATCATGCGCCCCACCTGCTGGAAGAAAAGCAGCCGCCCTACGAAAAAGCCCATGCAGGCCTCCCCCTGGTTCAACACAGCCTTCAACTTATGTTGCATTATCATAAAGAAGGACGGATCAGTCTGGAAAAGATCGCAGAGAAAATGTCCCACGCCGTTGCCCGATGTTTCCAGATCGAAAACAGGGGCTATATCCGCGAGGGATATTTTGCGGACCTGGTACTGTTGGACCTCCACCAGCCATATACGGTAAGCAAGGAAAACATCCTGCATAAATGCGGCTGGAGTCCATTCGAAGGAATGGAATTCCCCGCTTCGGTTACCCATACCTTTGTCAGCGGACACCTGGTTTATGAAAATGGCAGGTTTGATGAATCCCTTAAGGGGAGCAGGCTAAGATTTAGCCGATAATTATGCAAATAGACCAGTATACATACCTGGACCTTTCCATTTTCCATGCTGAAGAAGAATTCTCAGTATTCCACCGCCTCAACTTCACCCGCACATCAGGCGGCCGGGAGTGGTTGTTGAAGTTTTTTCGTGAACCCTTCCATGACCTGAATAAAATCACGCAAACGCAGGATTGCATCCGGCAAATCCTCTCGAAAATTGATCAGTGGCCAATGTCCATCACCAATGGCACACTGATGGTACTGGACAAATTTTACGATTACCAGCTGGATCCCCTGCCAAAGACGTCCGACCCTGTCAACAGCTACTCCTACCGGATACTACATGGTCCTGATTTCTCCATGACCCGGTTTTCCCTGCCCCATTTTGCCGACTTCGTACGTACCCTGAAACAACTTATTGATATACTCGGATCGGCAGACGTGCCAGCCAACATGCAGCTACTGCTCAACCGTTCAAAAAAATTATTGAGCCATAAACAGGTGGACGAGATCGCTGCCCGCCAACCCGGCCAACTATTCTCAGTTCGGGAAACCATCTATTATGGCCATTTTTTTCACGAACGGTTTCGCCCCCATATAGATGAGTTGATGGAAGTGTACGGACAAATGGACGCCTGGTACTCTATGGCCATGGCCATGAAAAAATTTTCCCTGTCGTTTCCTGAGATCATTGAACAGGACGATCCATTCATCGAAGCGAAAGGTTTCTATCATCTGCTGTTAACCGATGCCGTACCTTATGATATCACGATGACTACAGAAAGCAATTTCATCTTCCTGACCGGTGCCAATATGGCCGGGAAAAGCACTTTTATTAAAACCGTTGGACTGGCAGTATTCCTTGCACACATCGGACTGGGCGTTCCCGCCACACACATGAAATTAAGCCTGTTCGATGGGATCCTTAGCAATATCAATGTCACAGATAATCTCGTCCGGGGGGAAAGCTATTTTTATAACGAAGTACAAAGGATCAAGAACACCGTAACACGGATCAATGATGGGAGAAAATGGCTGGTTCTGATCGATGAACTGTTTAAAGGCACCAACATACAGGACGCGATGAAATGTTCTTCCACTGTTATACGCGGACTGATCAATATCCCCCATGCACTTTTCATATTATCAACCCATCTTTATGAGATCGGCGAGGAATTGAAGAGCTATGGAAATATCAGTTTCAAATATTTCGAAACCGAGATCACCGATAAACAGCTTCGTTTTAGCTACCAGTTGAAAGATGGTATAAGTAACGACCGGCTTGGCTATCTCATTCTTCAACGCGAAGGAGTTGTTGACCTCCTTGATTCAATCGCGTCCGGAAAGCAGTGAGCGAATAGGCCAATGCACGCGTGTTCTACCCCTTTTTTCGCCGTTATTTTCTACCCAATTGCTGTAGCCTATACCTATTTTAAGCCTTCAACCATGTGTACTTTCACCACATGCTGGTTAAAACATTCGGGAGCGCAGTCTACGGCATCGACGCAACAACCATTTCGATTGAAGTGAGTTGGACGCCGACAGGAAGGATGTACTTTATAGTAGGTCTGCCCGACAATGCCATCAGGGAAAGTTTCCAACGCATTGAAAGCGCCATAAAATCCATAGGCTTCCATATGCCGCGAACCAAAATCGTAGTAAATCTGGCGCCTGCAGACATCAGAAAATCAGGCACCGCTTTTGACCTGCCCATTGCCATAGGCATCCTTGCCGCATCAGGTCAACTTGATACGCACGGGGCGCTCGATCAATATGTGATGATGGGTGAGCTCGGCCTTGACGGATCCGTTCGGCCTATCAAAGGAGCCCTTCCCATTGCCATGCAGACCCGGAAAGAAGGATTCGGTGGACTTATCATTCCGAAAGCAAATGCACGGGAAGCAGGTATTCTGAACTCGATAAAGGTTTTCGGTGTGCAGCATATTACAGACGTTATTGAATTCTTCCTTTCAAAACAAACCTCGATCTTTCCCACGATGGTGAATACAAGGGAAGAATTCTTCTTTGCCCTCGAAGAACATGAAGGCAACTTCAGTGAAGTCAAAGGCCAGGAAAATATTAAAAGAGCTTTGGAGATCGCTGCCGCAGGCGGGCATAATGCCATACTCATCGGCCCGCCTGGTGCAGGAAAAACCATGCTTGCAAAAAGATTCCCATCGATCCTGCCACCCCTGACCCTGCCGGAAGCATTGGAAACAACACGCATCCACAGTGTTGCAGGTAAACTAAAGGAGAACAGTACCCTGGTCTCAAAAAGACCATTCAGAAACCCGCATCATTCCATCAGCGATATGGCGCTTGTTGGAGGCGGGTCAATCCCGCAACCGGGAGAAATTTCACTGGCACATAATGGCGTTCTATTCCTTGATGAACTTCCGGAATTCAGAAGATCCGTGCTTGAAGTCATGCGACAACCGATGGAAGACAGGAAAGTGACCATCAACAGAACCCGGACAGGCGTCGAATTCCCTGCTTCATTTATGCTGATCGCCTCGATGAATCCTTGTCCCTGTGGTTTCTTTAACCACCCTGATAAAGATTGTATATGCCCTCCGGGCGCTGTTCAAAAATACCTGCATCGAATATCAGGCCCGCTGCTCGATCGGATCGACCTCCATGTTGAAGTTACCCCGCTCGCGTTCAGTTCACTGACCGACCTACACGATGGAGAATCATCAGCCACTATACGTGCCCGTGTGATCAGCGCCCGGGAGATGCAACTGAGCAGATTCGATCCCGACTCCGGCATTTACTGCAATGCCCAAATGGGCAGCAGCCAGTTGAAATCCATCATCAAGATCTCTAAGGCCTCCACTCACCTGCTAAAAACAGCTATGGAAAAACTAAAACTCTCTGCAAGGGCATATGACAGGATCCTTAAAGTGAGCAGAACAATCGCGGACCTTTGCGGTTCGCCAGAAATAGAAGCAGAACATATTGCCGAAGCCATCCAATATCGCAGCCTCGACCGAGAAGCCTGGGGAATGAGATAGTCTGCAAACTTTTTAGTTCCACTGAATAGCGAAGTACGTGGCTGGCGCCTTACCGATATTTGTCAGATTATGTGGCACCATCGAATCCACATACACCGCATCTCCCGTATCACACCGGACCGGCCTGCCATTCACCAACATTTCAGCATCCCCGTCCATCATCAGAATGATCTCCTCATTCTTATGCGTATGTGGCGCATGGCTGCTCAAACCGGGATTAAGCGTGGTGATGTGGATATCAAACCGGCTGAACATGGCTGTCTTCCTGTCGAACAACTGCCTGACACCACCTTTATCGTGCGCCCTAAAAACCATATCACTCCAGCTCATGACAAAACTGGCGCCTGCATTTTTACCCCGCTCCATATCGACCCCGGATTTAGAAGCATATACCATTTCATAAAACTCCACAGGTAATTCACCACGATTCGCCAAGCCAAGTTCATCACCCGGCAATAAAACGACGACCGAACCCTTTCCGACAGCGTATGTTGTTGCACCCAGAGTTACGGACACCAGCCCATTCTTAATAATGAAAAACCGCTCAGACCCATCACCCTTGTACGTCAATGCCGCTCCCGGTTTCAGTATATGACCTTTCATGATATGCGAAGAAAGCACAGTCCCCGAGCCCGCAAATATGTTTCCGGAAGTCTTCCATGGATAGGTGCCCGAGGGCAAAGGCTTAAGCGGATCAGCAGCGCCAATGGTGATCAGAAAAAAAAGGATCATTAGTTTCATAAAGCAAACCATTCTGGCAAAAAAGTAGCGCAGTATTCCCAGTCCTGAACAGAAATCGATTGAAATACTGATGTGCGATATCCATGCGATCGGCGTTTAACCATCATCTTTCATAAAGAAATACGACCTTCGGCGCCATGAAGATCCTATTCAAATACCTTCAGCCTCACCGGTCGCTGGTTATCCTTACGCTTGTATTAGCCGCGATCAACACAGGCTTTTCCCTGATAGACCCGATTCTTTTCGGTAAACTGGTCAATCTCGCCAATGCCTACAAAGTTGCTTATGATGCGGGTACACCATTCTCATACAACGAATATTTCACAAGCTTTTCATGGAACAAACCTGGCGTATGGTTCATCCTCTTAGCATCTATCTCCGTAGCTATGATCAGCCGCATCGCCAAAAACTTCCAGGATTTTTTCCTGAACGTAGTGATCCAAAAATTCGGGGCGCGGGTATTTACGGACGGGCTCCAACACGCCATGAAACTACCTTACCAGGAATTTGAAGATCAGCGAAGCGGCGAAACTCTTTCAGTGCTTACGAAAGTTCGGACGGATGTAGAAAAATTCATGTCGTATTGCATCAATGTATTATTCGGTATCCTCATCGGGGTGATATTTGTTTTCTTCTACGCCGCCACCTTCATCCACTGGTCCATTCCTCTTGCCTACCTGGGAGGCATTGTATTCCTTTCCATGATCACCAATGTGTTGAGCAGGAAGATCAAGGTGATCCAGAAAACCATCGTAGGACAAACCACGGCACTGGCGGGATCAACAACCGAATCTTTACGGAATATAGAATTGGTGAAAAGCCTTGGCCTCACCCAGCAGGAAGTAGACCGTTTGAATAAGAACACTTATAAGATCCTCGGACTTGAACTTACCAAAGTTAAGCGGATCAGAAGCATCAGCTTTGTTCAGGGGACTATGGTCAATACGCTGAGGCAGGTCATCCTGTTTATTCTCATGTGGCTGATCTTCGGCAACTACATGGATGCAGGCCAATTGGTGACCATGCAATTTTTCTCATTTTTTGTATTTGGCCCCTTACAGGAAATAGGTAATATTTTATTGTCGTACCGCGAAGCAGAAGCCTCGCTGAATAATTTCAACAACCTGATGCAAAAAGCACCCGAGTCAGAACCTGCCCATCCGGAATCGCTGGAAGACGTGGGGGAGCTGAGCTTCCAGAACGTCGGGTTCAAGCATCAGTCGGCCAAACACAAGGCTATTGACAACATTAGCTTCACGGTAAAGAAGGGAGACACCATTGCCTTCGTAGGGCCTTCTGGCTCAGGGAAGACAACTTTGATGAAACTCCTCGTGGGCCTGTACAGGCCACAGGAAGGCCGCATCCTGTTCAACGGGCACGATGAGAACAGCATTAACTTCAACGACCTTCGAAAGCAGATCGGCTTTGTTACACAGGATACCCAGCTTTTCTCAGGCACCATCCGCGAGAACCTGATGTTTGTAAACCCGTCTGCATCAGAAGATGCGTTGTTGAGCGCGCTGAAAAAATCTTCCTGCGAGAAATTGCTGTCAAGAGCTGACAACGGTCTTGAAACCGTGATCGGTGAGGGTGGATTAAAACTCTCCGGCGGCGAAAAACAAAGACTGTCCATTGCCCGGGCCTTATTGCGCAACCCGAGGATCCTGATCTTTGATGAGGCTACATCGGCACTGGATTCATTAACCGAAGAAGAGATCACAAAAACCATCCGTGAAATTTCCAGCGGCGGGAACCAGATCACCATACTCATTGCACACAGGTTGTCCACGATCATGCATGCGGACCGGATCTATGTGCTGGAGGGCGGCGAAGTGGAAGAAATGGGAACACATGAAGCACTGCTGGTATCAAAAGGACTGTACTACGCCATGTGGAGGCAGCAGATAGGTGAACGTAAAAAAGAGAACCTCGTCACCCAACCTTAATCCCGGAATAAAAACCTGCTTTGCCAGGCTTAATCTTCCACATCGTGCAACAATACTTCCAGCGCATTGAGGCTTTGAAAGATCTCAATAAGGGAGCATATCAGCGAAAACAAAAGACTGAGCAGGCTCCCTGCAAACACATACTTAGCCGCAACCATCCACCCGTTATAGATACTGTACATGCAGGCCACGCAGAGGAGGAAGCTGAACACGCCCGCCCCCTGCATGAGCCTGATGTATTTGAGCCTCTGACGAAGGTTGCTGATCTGCTTACGGGCATTTTCCTTATCCTTACCCAACACGAAATCATCATGCAGTTTTCTGACCACATTGGCAATGGCCAGAAAGCGGTTCGTATACGCCAACAGCAGCAAGCTGATGGCCGGAAACAGCAATGCAGGTGTATTGAGATTGATTTCCATTTATGCGAAGATAAGGGCTGGCCCTATGCAGTTACTGTAGCTTTGCAGCTACATCTTATCCGGGATAGAGCGCTTATCTCAGCCTGACCCCAAATTCTACTTCTACATCCGTTTCACCCTTGCTCACCGGATCACCCGCTGCTTTAGCACCGGGCTTATGCTTCAGAGTCACTTTCATCTTACCAATGGCTACCGCGCCGGCAGTCCAGGTAGACGTAATGCCGAGGGGCAGGCCCCTGCCGTCGGTATTGAGGTTGGATGCAATGAGGTTTACCCCAGTTGATTCAAAATAGACCTGGTGATCATTGGCCTCCGCTGTCACTTCTGCCGTAATATCCTCAGCAGGAGTAACACTCTCATTCAGGAACTGAAGCGTTGCCGCGTAGGGTTTGTTCGCGTTGATTCTTATACTGTCAAACACAGTAGGAGCCGCACCACCGGGGCCATCAATATCCCTGAAAGTGAATACCTGCGGGGTGGTAGTTCCCGCCTCAACTAAAGAGACCCTTACCGTTGTGATCACTTCTTCCTCATTGGGATCTTCTTTATCGTCTTTCTCGCAGGAAACAGAAAAAAGTGCCACGGCAGTCATCAGGTACATTAGCTTTCTCTTCATAAATGTTTGTTTAATTTTTATTGTTTGGATTTGAATTCAAATGGAACTTTTACCCTAAGCGAAATATTTCGGCCCATATCATCACTGAAATACCTGAATGCGTTCAGGTAATCACGATAACGGGTATTAAAAATGTTGGTGACGCCTAAAATGATGGTAAGGCTTCGATGATTCACATCTATATCTGTTCCGGCTTCGAACCCTGCCAGTGTATAACCGGGCGGTGGGGGTGCATAATCCGATTCCATGGTCACTGATCCGTCGGGCTGGGTGATCTCTATGTTTCCGGTTTCCGGTACCCGGGTCTGGCGATTGACGTGGCTTACGGTGATTTTTACGTACGACTGTGGGAAACGGTTACCGCCATTAAAAAGATACTCAGCGGCAGCTTCAAATCGATCAGCAGGCATCTGGATAAGCCAGTCATCGGCTACCATATCGAAAGCCCTCAACATACTGGCTTTGGCTTGCAGCCTCAAGTGGTTGTCGATCAGGTACGACAGCTGAACATCAACGCCTGTGAGTCTTGCGTCTGTCTGGTCAAATTCAAAAGTTGGGAATGCACCCCGGATCGTCAATTGCGGCGGATAGGTGGGCTTCAGATACATGAAATCATTGATCCGTTTATGGTAGAAGTCTACGTCAAACGCCCATTTTGTATCACTGTAATCCACCGCTGCCGCCAATCCATATGATCGTTCGGTTTTCAGATCTGACCGGCCTCTTTCAATCCTTGCCGCCCCGTGATGCAAGCCATCACTGAATAATTCATTTACCTGTGGAGCTCGCCATGCCGTTGTTCCGGATAGGACAAACTTCCAGTTATTCAATGTATAGTTCACCCCGGCATTTGCAGAGAAGCCTGAAAATGATCTGCTTCCATAGGGATCGCCAGGCATCAGTTCATTGCCCATCAAAGCATCGAAAGGCGCCTCATCATTATCTGTGATGTCATTGATCGACCTCCAGTCATAACGAACCCCGGCTTCCATCACCCAATTGCCCGTGGAATACTTTTCTGCTGCGAATATGCCGATGTTGTATGACTGATAATTGGGGATGAAGAATCGATAATTGAACGAATTATTCTGGTAGCTGCCGGAAACACCAAGGGTCCCTTTTATCTTCTCATGTTTGAAATGGTCCAGAACCACATCCATTCCGGCAGTACCCAGGGCCAGTTCCAACTGAGGATTGGATCTGGGCGACCTCACGATATCATATTCCTGCCTGTTGTTGTGCTGGAAAGACCCAACTACATTCAGCCGGCCCCAGTCACTTAAATTATAAAACGCCTTGGCTTTTACCAACTGGTGCATTACTTGCTGGTAAGGCCTACTTATTTGATAGCTAAAGTCGGCGTCCTTTATATAATCAGGCGGATCGCCGTTGTTGATGGCGTTGATCAGGTCTGTCACGTTACCGATATGCGATCCCGTGAAAATGCCAATTTTAGTACTGAACAGGCTGTAGAATAGCTCAAGTCCGCTTTTCTCTTTTCTCCAGCCCATGGTAACCGAGGTATTCAGTTCCTGTATCCCTGAATTATCGAGCCAGTAGCCTGGTGTGTGGGCGTTACCTCCGCGTTTAGCCGTACCCTGGAGCCGCCATGCAAAAGCCGGATGCCTGTCGTGATTTCCTTCGACCATGGCGGATATTACACCCTGTCTGTTGTTGGAAAAAAAAGCGGTGTTTATTTCGCCAGCTACCCCGGTAATGCCATAAGGCAAAAACTTAGGTTCAACGAGGATCACCCCTCCAATGGCATCACCGCCATAACGGATCGAAGAAGCTCCTTTGATCACCGTCAGCCTGTTTGCCAGATAAGGATCTACTTCAGGAGCATGTTCGCTGCCCCACTGTTGGCCTTCCTGACGTATCCCGTTATTGAGAATCAAGACCCGGTTGCTATGCAGACCGTGGATCACGGGCTTGTAAATATTGTTTCCGGTTTGTAAAACGGTGACGCCATTAATTTTCTGCAGAGACTCTCCAAGGGATAATCCCTTGGTAGCGTCCAGTTGGCGACCGTGCAAGTCTGCCGAAACTGCCGTGCCACCGACCCCCGCACTGCCCCTCACCACTACCTCAGTAAGCTGTCCCGTGCTGTGTGGCAATACAAAATCTTTATGCAGATCTTCTTTAATATGTAGATGTGCCGTTAGAGGCTTGCAATGAACGTGTGTTATGATGATGGTATACACCCCGGGGCAAATCCCTTTAAAGCTGAATTCACCTTTTGGGCTGGTAAGTGCCGTTTGATTAAGTTCTCTAATGGTTACACTCGCGTCGGCAAGCCGTTGGCGGGAATCTTGGTCGTTGACCACGCCAGAAAACTGCAGAACGCACTGGGCGTGTGCCTGCACACTAACGATTAGAAAAAACAAAAATAAAAATGCTTTGCCCGCAGAACGAACCATGTGCCAAATGTAGGCAAAAAATAAATTTTTGCAACAATATTGCAAAAATTGAAAAACATTAACAAGTCCGTAGGCTCCCAGAGTTCCAGGCTATCAAAAAAACGCAATGCGAGAATGACCCGGTTTAACTCAATGACGCTGGGCTTAATCTATATTTTCAATAATACCTGCAATCCCCTGTCCGCCGCCTACGCAAGCCGTTACCACACCGTACTTTTTGTTTAATCGCTTCATGTCGTTCAGAATCTGAACGGTCAGCTTGGTTCCTGTGCAACCGAGTGGGTGACCCAAGGCAATGGCCCCGCCGTTGATATTCACCTGATCAGGGTTCAGTTCAAGGGTGCGTATAACCGCCAGTGCCTGTGAGGCAAAGGCTTCATTCAGTTCAAAAAGATCGATATCGCCAAGGTTCATGCCTGATTGTTTCAACACCTTTGGTACCGCCTCAATCGGGCCGATACCCATGACGCGGGGATGCACCCCTGCCACCGCGCAGTTCACCAAGCGCCCGATGGGCTTGAGCCCCAGTTCATTCACCATTCTTTCGCTCATCACGATCACGAATGCCGCGCCATCACTGGTCTGCGAGGAGTTTCCGGCTGTAACTGTTCCGTTCACTGCAAAGGCTGGTTTAAGTTTGTTGAGTGCTTCAAGGGTAGTATCCGCCCGAACTCCTTCGTCGGTATCCATCACATAGTTTCGTTGTTGGCGCTTGCCATTGGCATCAAGATAGGTCTCTTCCACTTTTACAGGCAAAATCCCCTTTTTGAAATGCCCGCTTTGGATTGCATTCAGGGCCTTCAGATGAGAGTTCAACGAGAATTGGTCCTGATCCTCCCTGGTTACCTGATAGTCTTTAGCCACAGCTTCAGCAGTAAGCCCCATACTCAGGTAATAGTCAGGTTCATCTTTCGCAATGGAATAAGCTGGCACTGTTTTCCAGCCCGCTGTAGGAACCATGCTCATACTTTCAGTTCCCCCGGCTATGATACATTCAGCCATCCCCATCCTGATCTTTGCCGTTGCGATCGCAATGGTCTCAAGCCCTGAAGCGCAGTACCTGTTCACCGTCATACCTGGCGCATGAAAACCTACGGCCCTCGCGGCGATGATCCGGCCTACTTGCAGTCCTTGTTCGGCCTCGGGAACCGCGTTACCCACGATCACATCATCCACACGGGCCTTATCCAACTGGGGTACACTGTCCAATAACGCTTTGATCACGTCAATGGCGAGGTCATCAGGCCTCGTGAACCTGAATCCGCCGCGCTTTGATTTACCCACTGCTGTCCGGTATCCTGCAACAATATATGCTTCCTGCATAGCCATCAATTTAGATATGATGAAGATAAATAAAAATCACAATTAGTTGCAGAAACAACCAGTTAATTCATTTTATCTTCGCAGCCATGTATAACACCATCAGGAATATCCTGTTCAGGTTCGACGCCGAAATGGTTCATGGTTTTTCCATGCGAAGTTTTAAATCACTGCTGGCCATTCCCGGAGTAAAAAATATCCTGGCGGATTCTTTTCGGCCGGCTGACAAACCCGTTACCTGTTTAGGACTGAAATTCCGAAATCCCGTAGGGCTGGCAGCGGGATTTGACAAGAATGCGAGCTATCTGGATGTGCTGGAGGTACTCGGCTTTGGACATGTGGAGATCGGGACCGTGACACCCATCCCCCAGTCTGGCAATGAAAAGCCAAGGCTCTTCCGTTTGCCTGCTGATGGAGCCATTATCAATCGAATGGGGTTTAATAACGACGGAATGGAAACTATTTCCTGGCGGCTAAAGAAATGGCGTGATGATAACCCGGGATCAACAATGATCATTGGCGGTAACATCGGAAAGAACAAAATGACGCCAAATGAAGATGCGTGGACGGATTATGTGAAATGTTTTAACTCACTCCACAACGTGGTGGATTATTTTGTGATAAACGTAAGTTCACCCAATACACCGGGACTGCGTGAACTGCAGGAAAAAGAGGCCCTTACCAAAATCTTCACTACCCTGCAGGAGATCAACCAGAAAAATGCCAGGCCCAAACCCTTACTGCTAAAAATCGCACCCGATCTGTGTGATGAACAGCTATCAGACATTTGCCAGCTGGCCCTCTCACTTCGGCTGGACGGCCTGGTAGCTACCAATACAACCATCACCAGAGAAGGACTCAGCACTTCCCGAAAACAACTGAACGACATCGGAGCGGGCGGTCTCAGTGGAAAACCATTACGTATAAGATCGGGCGAAGTACTACATTACCTGCACAAGCATACAGGCGGCAAGATACCGCTGGTGGGATCAGGCGGTATCTTCACAGCCGGGGATGCCCAACAGAAACTGGACGCCGGCGCTTCCTTGATACAGGTGTGGACAGGATTCATATATGAGGGACCTTCCATAGTAAAGAAGATCTGTTCCGGCCTTCACTAAAATCAGGGATACCATCGCCCCCTGATCAAACACCACAATCTTACTCAGTTTCACGCCAACCCATCGTCTGGATAAGGACAGTTCTGGCGGAAAATTAAATTGTACCGTTATATTTGCCGTCTTATAAATCACTATGGAGCATCTTTTGAATCTCGACGCACTGATCAGCTTTATCACACTCGCAACCCTGGAAGTGGTCCTCGGCATTGACAACGTGATCTTTGTCTCGATCCTTATGGGCAGGTTGGACGATAGCCAGAAGCTGAAGGCCCGTCGACTTTGGATGGTCCTGGGTATTACGGTGCGGATCGCCCTACTGCTTGGGCTGGGTTGGCTGGTGACCAATGGCAATATGGAACTCATCGGCTTCAATTGGGGCGAAAGACACCAGGGCTTCAACCTCAGAAACCTCATCATGCTCGTAGGCGGTTTATTCCTGATTTATAAAACCGTTAAGGAGATCCATAATAAACTGGAAGGAGAAGAACACCCGGAAAACATACAGGTCAAATCAAAAGCATTTAGTGGCATTATGGCCCAGATCATCCTGGTCGATATGATCTTTTCGTTCGACAGCATCATCACCGCTGTAGGTATGGCAAGGCACGTGGAAGTAATGATCGTAGCGGTGATCATTGCCATGATCATTATGTTCTTCTTTTCACAGAATATTTCAAACTTTATCCATAAGCACCCGACACTGAAAATGCTTGCTTTGGCATTTTTGCTGATGGTCGGTTTCAGCCTTTTCTTCGAAGGCCTGGAACCTGTGCATGGAAGCCATATTGACAAAGGGTATATCTATTTTGCCATGGCATTCTCGTTCTTGGTCGAGGTGCTTAACCTCTGGATGCGTAAGCGTGAAAAAAACAAGAAACCGGTGCAACTGCGCGAACCGATCCTTACAAAACAATCCTCCTCCGATTATGATGATAGCGCCCGGTAGCAGGCCTCGCGGGGGCGGGAAAACCTAAAAAGGATGGGTCAGCAATACCGATGCTGTAATTCCTGCTGTTTCCGTACGCAGCCTGGTATGGCCCAGCGAAACAGGATGATATTCTTTTTCCAGGGCCAACGACAGTTCGTTGGGAGTGAAATCCCCTTCTGGACCAATCAGTACACAAAAAGATGAATTACCTCTGTTCACTAATTGTTGAAGCGGTTTTTTTTCACCCTCCATGCAGTGCGCCACATAGTTTTCTTTAGCATGCAGAACGTTAATAAATGCTGAAAATCCTACAGGGTCCCAAAGTTCGGTTAACCATGCCTGTTGGCTTTGCTGTAAGGCGCTGACCAGGATGCCATTCCACCGGTCTTTCTTCACAAACTGCCTTTCCGTTCTGGTACAAAGCAATGGAACTACTGTAGAGATACCTATTTCCGCAGCTTTCTCTAAAAACCACTCAAACCTGGAGGCATTTTTTAGGGGGGAAATGGCAATGATCACTCGAGGCTGCACAGGAGGTATCTCTTCTACATCCTGCACGGCCACTTCACAACGTTTCCTGGAAGTCTCGGTGATCACGGCTTGGGCAACAAGGCCCTGACCGTTGGTCAGCTTCAGCGCATCACCTTTTTGCATACGCAGGACCTGCATCATATGTCGCATGGTATCTTCCTCCAACTCCGGCGACGTGCTTCCCGAACCGAGATTGGAAGCGTAGAAAAAAGGAAGATTCATCGGCTTGATTTAAAATGGATTGTCCTCATCGTCACTGAAAGGAAGGTCATTCATCTTGCTGCCTTTCTGTATATAAAGCTTGGGGCCTTCCGCATCTGATACGGGTTTCCAATTACCCGTTCCTGCCGGGAGCGTGGGATTGCCGCCCTCTTCTCCGTCGAGAAACTTCTGGATATGCAACAGCGCCCTAAGCTTTATCGTTTCCAGGGAACCGTTTCTATGTTTGGCGACCCTCACAATCGTTTCTCCCTTGGTGCTCTCGCCGAATTCGTTTGAATTCATCTCGTAATATTCGGGACGATACAAGAACATGACCAGATCAGCGTCCTGCTCAATGGCACCTGATTCCCTCAGGTCACTCAGCTGGGGCATCTTGTTGCCTTCTTTACGCTTCTCTACTTCACGACTCAGCTGGCTTAACGCAATAATAGGCACATCAAGTTCTTTGGCAAGCCCCTTAAGGTTCCTTGAAATGGTACTGATCTCCTGTTCCCGATTGCCATGCTTGTTTTCACTGGTACCACTCATCAGCTGGAGGTAGTCAATCAAAATCAATCCCACACCATGCTTCTGCACAAGCCGCCGACATTTTGCCCTCAATTCAAAAACGTTCAATGCTGCAGAATCATCAATGAAGATCGGCGCTGTGGAAAGCCGTTGTATCCCTTTTTTGTAAAGCTGTTGCATCTCATGGTCTTCCATCTTCCCTCTGGCGATCTTTTCCAGCCAGATTTCGCTCTCCGCAGAAAGGATACGCTGAACAAGCTGCCCCGCACTCATCTCCAGACTAAAAAATGCAACTGCGGTAGGTTTGGTTGGATGAAGAGCCGCGTTACGGGCCAGGTTAAGGGCAAAAGCGGTTTTACCGACGGAAGGCCTGGCCGCAAGGATGATCAGGTCAGATTTTTGCCAGCCATAGGTCACCCTGTCCAGCGTTGTGAAACCACTGGGAACTCCGGTAACGTCTTCCTGCCGATTGCGCATGTCTTCAATGCGCTGTATCGTTTTTACCAAAACCCTGTCGATGGAATCAAAGTTCTTGCGGAGGTGGTTATTGGTAATTTCAAAAAGTTTTGATTCGGCATCATCGAGCAGGTCAAAAACATCCGTGCTGTCTTCATAAGCATCTCCAATAATCTCGCCACTTATACGGATGAGCTCACGCTGAATGAATTTCTGAAGCACGATCCGGCAATGGGTTTCTATGTTGGCCGATGAAACAACGAAATTGGTCAGCTTGGTCACAAAATATGGACCGCCCACGATATCCAGCTCCTGTTTCAACTTCAGCTCTTCCACTACAGTAAGCAGGTCGATAGGGCTGTTTTTACCGGCGAGCGACTGCATGGCACGATAGATACGCTGGTGGGCATCCACGTAAAAACACTCCGGCTTGAGCAACTCCACCACAGTATCGAAGGCTGACTTTTCCAACATAATTGCACCTAGTACCGCTTCTTCCAGTTCTTTCGATTGAGGCGGGATCTTGCCGTAGACAAGGGTGCTGAGATCATGGGCAGGCTTTCTCCTGTTCTTCCTGTCGCGGTTTACGTTGGTCAATTCCATGTTATAAAAGGCTGAGCTTAGGTGTTTGAAAATCTACCGGCTGAGATCCAACACTCCTCGGAAGAAATGAAAAAAGTTCAGTCGGGCGGCGAATTTAACCTCTATAAATCTCCTTAAAAAAAATTTAATGAAAGAATAGTTATTGAGACGTCATTAACCTTGTTATCCACCTTAAATAGGGGTTTGCTAACAACTAATTAAGAGCTATCCACATTTCATACCATCTTCAGCAGACATTCGTTCCTGTTGTTCACTACCCATGTGGTTAACTATTTTAAGCAGATATTTTGGGTATGTGGGTCTAATCTACAGTATGGACTTTCAGCCGTTTTCAGCTTCTTAGGCCCATTTGGCTATATTTGCGCAAGTCAAAATTCCATCATCGATATGACGATCTCTTATAAGTGGCTGCTTGATTATCTTCCTGTTGAACTTGATCCCGAAAAAATCTCGGGCATTCTGAATTCCATTGGCCTGGAAGTTGAAAAGCTGGAAAAATATGAGCAGGTCCGCGGCGGCCTCGAAGGCCTGCTGATCGGGGAAGTGCTGCAGACGGAAAAACACCCGAATGCCGACAAATTATCGCTGACCAAAGTGAATATAGGAAACAACGAACCTCTTTCCATTGTGTGTGGAGCCCCCAATGTGGCAGCAGGACAAAAAGTGCTGGTTGCGCCGGTTGGAGCCACCATTTACCCCATGCAAGGCGACCCCCTCACCATGAGGCTGGCGAAGATCAGGGGCGCGGAAAGCCAGGGCATGATCTGCGCAGAAGACGAAGTGGGGCTGGGTAGTTCTCACGCCGGTATTATGGTACTGGATGGCTCCGCAGTGCCCGGTACAACCGCAGCCAACTATTTTTCTCCTTACGTAGACCATGTTTTCGAAATCGGCCTCACTCCCAACCGCAGCGATGCTATGAGCCATTTGGGTGTTGCCCGCGACATATGTGCCTACCTGAGTCACCACGAAAAAAAAACCTACTCGGTACGTTCTCCATATCCAACCGGAAACTCAGCGACTTCAGAAAAAAGGTTAACCATCTCCGTTGGCGTTGAAGACAATTTCGCATGCCCGAGATATTCCGGACTTACCATCACCGGGGTAAAAGTTGGATCTTCCCCGGCCTGGCTGGCGAATAGACTTAAAGCCGCAGGGATCAGGCCCATTAACAACATCGTGGATATTACCAACTATGTATTGCATGAAACCGGGCAACCACTGCATGCATTTGATGCAGATATGATCGCTGGCGGGAAAGTGATCGTCAAAAAACTGCCTGCAGACACCTCATTTCAATCGCTGGATGATAAGGAACGAAAGCTCCATGCGGAAGACCTTATCATTTGCGACGGCAACAGCGAACCCATGTGTATTGCAGGGGTGTTTGGTGGTAAATCAAGCGGTGTCTCCATGGAGACCGTAAACATATTCCTTGAAAGTGCCTGCTTCAACGCCGGCATGATCAGGAAAACTTCTTTCCGCCATAATCTGAGGACCGACGCGGCAACACATTTTGAAAAGGGGATCGACATAGGCAATACTGTAAATGTTTTGCAACGCGCCGCACAACTCATCTGTGAGCTTGCCGGCGGAGAGCTGGCTTCTGATATTGTTGATGTGTACCCCTCTCCCGCGAAGAAGGGAAAGATCACCGTTTCATACGATTACCTGCGCCGGATCAGCGGGAAAAAATATGCGCGAGAAACAGTAAGGGGCGTATTGGAAAGCCTCAGTTTCGGCATTGAGGCAGATAACGAACATGAGTTCAGGGTGAGTGTTCCCCTGCATAAAACGGATGTGACCCTACCCGCAGATATTGCAGAAGAAGTCATGCGCATAGACGGGTTCGATCAAATCGACATTCCCACGTCCATCACCATTACGCCTGCAACTGAAAAAAATATTCTGCCCTCTGTTTTAAAAGAAAAAATCTCGAATATACTGGCCGGAATGGGCTATTTCGAGATCATGAATAACTCGATCACGAACAGCGCTTTTCTTACCGCAGAAGAATTACCAACAGCAGTGAGGATGATGAATAACCTGAGTGCGGAATTGGATTCATTGCGGGTGTCTATGCTTGAGACGGGTCTGCAGACGGTGTTACACAATCTAAATCGGAAAAATACAAACCTTCGTTTGTTCGAGTTTGGAAAAACCTATTCCACTGCTGGAGCAGGCAAGTACCTTGAGGTGGAACACCTGGCGATATTCCTGAGCGGTAAAAGCCGTGAAGAGAACTGGCATAATAAAAAAGAGATTTCAGATATATATCATCTTAAAGGCGTGGCTGGGTCCGTACTGGCTCAATTGGGCATCACAGGGCTGGAATTCCATGCTTATGTCAATCCCCGTCTCGAAGAGCATTTGGAGGTCAGATGCGGAGATACCATTGTGGCCAATATTGGAAAGGCAAATTCAGCGCTTATGTCCAGGTTTGATATCAAGCAGGATGTTTATGTAGCAGACCTGCTTTGGGAAAACTGCGTGCAGCTTGCTGCGTCAAGAAAGCTTTCCTACCTGGATATCCCACGCTTCCCGGCAGTACAAAGGGATCTCGCCTTCGTGGTCGACCATCAATTGGAGTATGGTATGATAGAGAATGTACTTAGCCGGACCAGGATTACACGGCTGAAACAAACCCGCCTGTTCGATGTTTTTGAAAGTGAGAAGCTTGGAGCCGGGAAAAAATCTATCGCACTCAGTTTTACGTTCCTTGATGAAGAAAAAACCCTGACGGATAAGGATATTGACGAAATGATGCAGAAAATCATCGTAACTTTTGAAAAGGAACTGAATGCTGAAATAAGAAAAGGATGACATCACCAACAGAACAAATTGAAAGGATCAGGCTGAAGATCCAGGCCATATTGAAAAAACAGCAGACACTCGAAAAGGAAAATGAAAAGCTTAAAACAGATATTGAGCGGAGGCTTTACTTAGAAAAGGAATTAAAAGAAAAAGTGGGGCAGTTGGAAGAACAAACCAGTTTGCTAAAAGCGTCGTCTGGACAAATGGATGATGCTTCCAGGAAAGCTTTTGAAAAACAACTCAATCATTATATCAGGGAAATAGACCGCTGTATAGCTATGCTCAGTCAGTAGATATGCAAATAATGATCTCCCACTTTACAAGGCAGGTTTTGGTACTCTCAAAACATCTGGGTATTAACAGCCCAACCAGATCTAATTCTTGTTTACCTGGTTATCAGATCAAACCCGTTTGATCATCCTGACCCTTGTTTCATTATCGCCAGTTTTCACCTCCAGTACATAAACGCCGTAGGGAAGATCGTTCAACCCTTGCCATCTGTAATTTTTCTGGCCCTGGGGAATCTCGGCTTCCAAACTGCTCATAACGCATCCCTGCTCATCTTTGAGCACGGCCCGAAGGGATGATGATGGCTCCTTATGGTCTACTTCGAAAACAACCGAATCAATAAACACGGCTGATCTTGGTTTGGCAAACATTCAGTGACTGTTTTTACGTTGAATTGATACATAATACCCCGGGTTCAGGATTTGTGTATCTTCATGCTGAAAATCGACTTTAAGGGCAGGAGGTGAAAAAAATGTTCATAAATATATTCTTTTGTTTTCGATTATGCAAAATTTAATATCTGTAAATATTGTAATAGGAGACCGTAGCTACCGGGTTAGGATAGATGCCGTGGATGAAGAGTCTGTACGGAAAATTGCCAAACTCATCAACGACAAGATCCTGGAATTCAAATCCAGTTTTGCCGGCAAAGACATGCAGGATTATATTTCCATGGTTTTACTGTGGTTTGTCACTGAACAGCAGCAGGGTAATATTTCTGCTTCTGGCAGCATCAATGAAGCCCTTGACAACCTGGAAGAACTGGTAAGTAAGTCCATGAGCTAATTGGCTCATTAGCCCAGGGGCCACCCGCCTGCTATTTGGCCTGCTTTCCAGAAAATCAAAGCATAGAATCAGCAAAGGAGCCAATCCCCCCCTCTAATCAGCCTCATGAGCCAATCAGTGAATCAGCAAAGGAGCCAATCCCCCCTCTAATCAGCCTTATGAGCCAATCAGTGAATCAGCAAAGGAGCCAATCCCCC
>JBBAJO010000003.1:133821-135576 GCA_040404005.1 Chitinophagaceae bacterium | reverse complement strand
CCCCCTCTAATCAGCCTATGCGCCAATCAGCTAATCAGCCAATCCCACTTTAGCAAACGATTAATTTATTGCTTAACTTCGTAGGTTACAGCCTTGGAATGGCTTGTAAAGATTTATAACGTGACATTGATTAAACCAAACATTCATGGATTTCATTCAAATTTTACCCATTATAATTGGTGTAATTGCTTTAGCCATTGGCATAGGAGCGGGTAAGTTCCTTTTCGCCAGGGATACGCGCAAACAGGTAGAAGAGGCGACACAACAGGCAGAAAAGATCATTGCGGACGCCAGGACCCAGACAGAGACGCTGAAAAAAGAGAAAATGCTCGAGGCCAAAGAGAAGTTCGTTCAACTTCGTTCCGAGCACGAAAAAGATGTCCTCGAAAGAAACAAAAAGATCAACGATTCCGAAATCAAGATCAAGCAGAAAGAGCAATCGATCAATTCGAAACTGGAAAACCTGGACAAGCAGACCAAGGAAAATGACACCATTAAGGAAAACCTGAACAGGCAGATCGAAGTGATCAACCAGAAGCGCACCGAACTGGAGAAACACCAGGAGGAGCACATCCGGAGGCTCGAAAAAATTGCTGGCCTCACGGCGGATGAAGCCAAGACCCAATTGGTCGAGAGTCTTAGGCAAGAAGCTCATTCTCAAGCGATTACTATCCAGCAGGAAATCATTGAGGATGCCAAGCAGAAGGCCAATAAGGAAGCTCGAAAGATCATTATACAGTCTATCCAGCGGACAGCGGCTGAGCAGACCATAGAAAACACGGTCACCGTATTCAACCTCGAAAGCGACGAGATCAAGGGTCAGATCATTGGACGTGAAGGACGCAATATCAGGGCCATAGAAGCTGCAACAGGTGTTGACCTGATTGTCGACGACACCCCGGAGGCAATCGTTCTTTCCTCGTTCGACCCGCTGAGACGCGAGATCGCCAGATTATCCCTCCAAAGGCTGGTAGCTGATGGTAGAATACACCCTGCCCGCATCGAGGAAGTAGTGGAAAAAACCCGGAAACAGATCGAAGAGCAGGTGATGGATATCGGCGAAAGGGCCGTTATCGAACTTGGAATACACGGATTACACAAAGAATTGGTGAGGGTGGTAGGAAAAATGCGCTTCCGTTCTTCGTATGGCCAAAATCTTTTGATGCATAGTCGTGAAGTTGCCAATTTATGCGGTATAATGGCTGCAGAACTGGGCATGAACGCCAAACTGGCCAAAAGGGCAGGTCTTCTGCACGATATTGGAAAAGTTCCAGATGAAGAAACCGAATTAAGCCATGCCCTTCTGGGAGGCAAACTGGCTGAAAAATATGGTGAAAACCCGGCCGTCGTGAATGCCATTGCGGCTCACCACGATGAGATGGAAATGCAGTATGTGATATCCCCTATTGTGCAGGCTTGTGACGCTATCAGCGGGGCAAGACCCGGAGCCAGGAGGGAAATCATGCAGCAGTATATTCAGCGGATCAAAGACCTGGAAACCCTTGCTCTTACGTATCAAGGTGTGGAAAAAGCGTACGCCATCCAGGCAGGACGGGAGCTACGTGTGATCGTAGAGGCTGATAAAGTATCTGACAATGATTCTGAAAAGATCAGCTTTGACATGGCCCAGAAGATCCAGAACGAAATGACCTACCCGGGGCAGATAAAAGTTACTGTGATCCGTGAGAAAAGGACTGTAAACGTTGCCAGGTAACTTTATCTGCAATGCGATAAATGCGATAAATGCGATAAATG